>JAYQVF010000074.1:0-13969 GCA_038148335.1 Alphaproteobacteria bacterium
GTCGTAGTCCTTGCAGATCGCCTCGTAGATTTCCTGTCCGCGATTGCTGACATTGTGTAGCGCTTTGTGCAGGTCGTCGGTCCCCAGCATGGCGTTCAGCTTGCTTGGAGCGCGTTTCTTGGTGTCGAAAATGCGCCGCAAGGCCTGGGGTGATCCGCCGATCAGCGAATAGCCGACATCCATCGGCATGATGGCGATGCCTCCGTTCCGGAGTATGTCAAAGGCCCGCGCGGCATCATCCGCAATGTTCAGAACGCTCATGGTGTTGTCTTCCAGTTTCTAGTGTCGTGTTCGGCCTGGTGGCTCTTCATCGAACAGCGCGGCAAGTTGTTCCATCATGGCGCCTCCGAGCTGTTCGGCGTCCACGATCGTTACGGCACGCCGGTAGTACCGGTTCACGTCGTGACCGATGCCGATGGCGATGAGTTCGACAGGGGACCGCGTCTCGATCCAGTTGATGACCTCTCGCAGGTGGCGGTCAAGGTAATTGCCGGGATTCACCGACAACGTCGAGTCGTCGACCGGGGCACCATCCGAGATGACCATAAGGATACGGCGTTGCTCAGGTCGGGCCATCAGCCGTTGATGCGCCCAAGTCAACGCTTCGCCGTCGATGTTCTCCTTGAGTAGTCCCTCCCGCAGCATGAGGCCAAGGCCCCGCCGGGCGCGGCGCCACGGTTCGTCGGCCGACTTGTAGACGATGTGGCGCAAATCGTTGAGACGTCCCGGGTTGAGGGGTTTGCCATCCGACAGCCACTTCTCGCGAGATTGCCCACCCTTCCACGCCACCGTCGTAAACCCGAGAATTTCGACGTTGACGCCGCAACGCTCCAGCGTGCGCGCCAAGATATCGGCGCACATTGCGGCCACTGTGATAGGGCGCCCGCGCATCGACCCCGAGTTGTCGATCAGAAGTGACACGACGGTGTCACGGAAGTCGGTATCCCGCTCTTTCTTGTAAGAAAGCGAATGCATCGGGTTCACGACGATGCGCGTAAGACGTGCGGCGTCTAGCAGTCCTTCTTCAAGATCGAAATCCCACGCGCGCTGTTGCTTGGCCAAGAGGCGACGTTGCAACCTGTTGGCCAACCGTCCGACCGTCCCCTGCAGGTAGTGGAGCTGCTGATCGAGGTGGCGTCGAAGCCGGTTCAATTCATCGGCATCGCATAGTTCGTCAGCGAGCACGATTTCGTCGAAGGCGGTCGCATAGGCTCGATAGAGCGGTTCGTTGCGGCCCCGCTGGGCATCGTCGGGCCATTCCTCCGGCCGCCCGCCCGGTTCGCCATCACCGGCCATTTCGCGCCGCTCCTCTGCAGTGGAGCCGGCAGAGGACTCGGCGGCGTCGTCTAGCGAGCCGTCGGCTGCATCGTCTCCGACCGACTGCATGGCGCCGGCGGCCTCGCCCTCGCCCTCGTCGGAATCCCCCTGCTGTTCCTGTTCGGCATCCTCCGCTTCTTCAGGTTCGTCAGGGTCGGCCTCAAGGTTCTCCTCCTCGGCGAGCTCAAGATGAGCGATAAGGCGTCGCGCAAGCTTGGCAAAGGCGCCCTGATCGTTGACCACGTCGCACAGGGCCTCAATGTCGCCGGAGGCGCGGTCGTCAATCGAATCGCGCCATGCCTCGACGAGCCCCCGTGCCGCCTCGGGAGCGGCTGAGCCCGTCAACCGCTCTCGCAAAATCAGTCTGACGGCCTCTGCCAGAGGCGCATCTTCCCTCGACCGTATATCGGCGTAGCCCGAGCGCTCGCAGTGCTCATTGAGCGCCGCAGAGAGGTTCTGGGCGATGCCTTCGTAGTCCATTGCGCCGATGGCTTCGACCCGCGCCAGCTCGACGGCATCATAGACGGCCTGTGCTGCCGCCCCGTCGGGCCGGCGTCTGGCGTGAAGTTTCGAGTCGTGGTGGCGAAGGCGAAGCGCAAACGAATCCGCCATGCCCCGGACGTTGCTCACCTCGCGAGGGTTCAGGTCTCGCGCAGGCTGAGGGAGTCGGACGCCGCCCTCGCGCACACCGGGCGTCTCGACCCCGAACGAGACATCCAAGTCCTTTGTTGCCGAGATAGCTCGCGTTGCCGCACTGACGGCGCGCTTGAAAGTCTCGATGGGGCTGCGGTCGTCGCTCACCGACTAGTGAGGCCTAATTGCTGCCGCGCTTTCCGGCAAATCCTCGCCGAATGAACGCTGGTAGTACTCGGCGACGACGGGCCGTTCCATTTCGTCGCACTTGTTCAGGAAGGTGAGGCGAAACGCAAAGCCCACGTCGCCGAAGATTTGCGCATTCTCGGCCCAGGTGATGACGGTGCGCGGCGACATCACCGTCGATACATCGCCGGTCCGGAAGCCGTTGCGAGAAAGGTCGGCAACGCGAACCATCTTGTCGACGATGCGCCGGCCTTCTTCGGTGTCGTATTCCGGGACTTTCGCGAGGACGATTGCTGCTTCCTCGTCGTGCTCAAGGTAGTTGAGTGTTGCGACGAGATTCCAGCGGTCCATCTGGCCCTGGTTGATCTGTTGGGTCCCATGATAGAGGCCGGTCGTATCGCCCAGGCCTACGGTATTGGCGGTCGCAAACAGGCGAAATGCCGAGTGCGGACGAATGACGCGGTTCTGGTCGAGGAGGGTCATCTTGCCCTCGGCCTCGAGGACCCGCTGAATTACGAACATCACGTCCGGCCGGCCGGCGTCGTACTCGTCGAACACCAGCGCCGTTGCCGTCTGCAGCGCCCAGGGCAGGATTCCCTCGCGGAATTCGGTGATCTGCTTGCCGTCGCGGATCACGATCGCATCCTTGCCGATTAGGTCGATGCGGCTGATGTGGCTGTCAAGATTGACGCGGATGCAGGGCCAGTTGAGCCGTGCCGCGACTTGCTCGATGTGCGTGGACTTTCCGGTGCCGTGCAGGCCCTGGATCATGACCTTCCGGTTGTACTTGAAGCCCGCCAGGATGGCCAAGGTCGTATCGTGGTCGAACCGATAGGCCTCGTCGATATCAGGGACATACTCGTTCGGCTGCGAGAACGCCGGAACCGTCAGATCGATGTCGAGTCCGAACACCTGGCGCGCCGAGACGTCGATATCGGGAACGTGGTTCGGATCCTTGGCCGCGGCCAGTATGTCTTCGTTGTTCTGCACGTCGTGGTCCTAATCGCGGGGCCTAGATACGGCCGTTGGACAACAAATATGAGTAAGCCTCATTGATACGCTTGAGCCTTTCCTCGGCCTCCTTATTGCCGCCGTTGAGGTCGGGATGGAAGCGCTTGGCCAGTTCCTTATAGCGGATTTTTATCTGCTTTGGAGAGGCATCGCCGGAAAGGCCGAGACGTCGCAAGGCCTTCTCGACAGGGGCCGGAACTCGCTTTTTGGCCTGGCGAAACGTCACCCCGTCGATGCCCAGTGGATTGTCGCGAAAGAGGCCGAATTGGTCGTCAATCCCTTCCAGGTTGAAGGTCTGGCTGTGCTGCTGGCCCTTTTTCTTCCCACCCACATTCCAGGTGGGTCGGTGCCAGGTATTGCTGCTGTGGCGATAGGCGGCGACCTCGTCGTCGGACATGCCGGCGAAATAGTTCCACGACTTGTTGTACTCGCGGACGTGGTCGAGGCAGAACCAGTAGTACTCGACCGGCTCGCTGCGGGTCTTGGGTGCCCTGTGGGCACCCTCCGCCTCGCAGCCAGGGTGGTCGCACTGGCGCACCTTCGGCTTTTCTCGAATCGTATCTCGCGGGTCGAAAGGCATCAGTCCAGTATGATAAATCGCGGATGGCGGGGCAAACCAATACCTACCGCATGCATGCATTTCAGGAGGAACAAATGGGTATGGCAGATCGAATTCGCAATCAACTCGGGACGCTTCACCCGCTCAGCCTCGAGGTAGTCGACGATTCCGACAAGCATCATGGGCATGCCGGCTGGCGCGAGGGTGGCGAGACGCACTTTCGTCTTCAGATCGTATCGGCGGCCTTCGCCGGGAAGTCAAAGGTGCAGCGGCAACGAATGGTCTACGGGGCATTGGCCGCAGAGTTCGCGGACGGGCTGCACGCCTTGTCCATATCGGCAATGACCCCGGACGAAGCAGCCGCGCAGGACTAGAGAACCAGAAGCAGCAAGAGCGGCATCGTCGCGAAGGAAACGACAGTAGACAGGATAATAGCGGCGGCGATTTCCTCGGGTTCGCGCCTGTACTTGAGGGCGAAGACGTAATTGAAGATCGCGACAGGCATCGAAGACTGCAGAATAAGGACCCCTCGCGCGGTACCTTCGAGACCGAACGCTTCCGCGATCAGGAGGCCTGCTGCCAGTCCCCCGGCAAGCCGCGCCAGCGCGAAACCTGCACTTCGATGCAGGCCCTTGATGCGCATCCGGGCCAGCGATACGCCGAGCGTGAGCAGCATGAGTGGCACGACCAGCGAAGCCAGCAGGTCCACTGTGTTAGTGACCCAGGCCGGCAGGGCCGTTTGAGTAGCCATGAACGGGATAGACGCCAGGACGCCGTAGATCACCGGTGTGCGGGCGAGTTGCCCTGCATGCACGCTTCCCGCATGAATGGAAACGCCGATCGTGAACTGAGCAACCGAATGGACCGCGAAGGCGGCCACGGCCAGCGCTAGACCTTCATCGCCGAATGCGAAGAACGCCAGCGGGATGCCCATGTTTCCCAGGTTGCCGAACATGACGGCGGGCAGGTAGGACGGGAGCGGCAAGCGGAGAACGTAGTGAATCGCCAACGCTCCGACCACGCCTGTTGCGGTAAGGACGGTCAGATAAGACCCGGCAACCGTGCCGAGCGCTGTCAGGGAGACGTCGAGGCGCGTCAGCGACGAGAAAACCAGACAGGGTGTGGCAATGGTCAGAACGATTCCGGTAACGAACTCGGTATCGAACCTGCGGCCGGATCGCGCCCAAAGAAAGCCGATCGCGGCCGTGACAAAGACCGGCGCAACGATGGCAAGGAGGTTGCCCGTCAAGCGGCCAATCCCGTGAGCAGCGGGGTGGTCACGATGCCTTCTTGAGCGGTGTCAGGCGAAGCAGCGTGATCTGGTTGCGTTGGCGACGCACGATCTCAAATCGTGTGCCATGGTACTGGAAGACTTGTCCTACGTCGGGGATCGACTGAGATTCGTGGATGACCAGTCCTGCGACGGTGACAGCCTCTTCATCGGGGAGCGACCAGCCGAGATCCCTATTCAGGTCGCGTATCGTCACCGTGCCCTCCACAATCACGCCACCGTCCGGCTGGGTGCGGATGCCGCGGTGTGCGATGTCGTATTCATCGGCGATCGGCCCGACAATCTCCTCCAGGATGTCCTCAAGCGTCACCATGCCCATGAGTGCGCCGTATTCGTCGACGACCAGGGCGAAGTGCTGCCGCCGGTCGCGAAACGCCGCCATCTGTTCGATCAAGGTCGTGGTCTCAGGGATAAACCATGGCTCCGCTGCAATTTTTAGGGGATCGAGATGGCTGGCGTTGCCCCCTGCCGCCACGAGGGCACGCAGAACATCCTTTGCATGCAGGATGCCGACGATGTTTTCCTGTTCGTCTTTCCACAACGGTAGGCGCGTATACGGACTGTTCAGCACTTCGCTTACGATGACTTCCGAGGGTTGTCCGGCGTCGACCATCGTCATGTTGCGGCGATGGATCATTACGTCTTGAACGCTGGTCTCGCTGAGATCAAAGATGCCGTGAAGCATATCGCTCTCATGCTTGACAAGGCCGCCTTCGTCGGCGTGCAACTGGATTGCGCTGCGTAGCTCCTCCTGAGGCGAGACGAGGAGAGCATGTGCATTGCGGCCGGCGCCAAACGCTCTCAGCGTCAAGGCAACCACACTCTCGACGGCAACGACGAACGGTGTAAGAGCGAAGACTGTCGCACGCACCAAAGGCGCGACGGTGAGCGAGGTGCGCGTGGGGTGACGCAAGGCATAGGTCTTGGGCAAGACCTCGGCAAAGATAAGGACCAGCGCCGTCATCCCTAGCGTCGCGTAGGCAACGCCCGCATCGCCAAAAAGGCCGATAAGCAGACTGGTCGCAAGAGCGGAGGCAAGAATGTTTACCAGATTGTTGCCGAGCAGGATCGATCCGATCAGGCGTTCGCGTGCCTCGATCAAGCGTGTCACAGCTTTGGCTCGACTGTTTCCCTGCTTTTCCAGATGTGCGATGCGCGGTCGTGATGCGGCCGTCAGTGCCGTTTCCGAACCCGAGAAAAAGCCGGAAAGGACCAGTAGGGCGATGATCGCCACGACGGTCAGCGCTATTTCGAGTGCCATGGCCTAGTTCGCTCCACCCGCGCGCAACGCCTCAAGAACCGCTGCGCGATCGACTTTCGGCTCAACAAAGGCCTCACCGACACGCCGGCACAGGACGAACGCAATGCTGCCTCCTTTAACCTTCTTGTCCTGGAACATGTGCTCGTAGATGACTTCAGCGTCCGCCGAAATGCCGAGATCTTCAAGTGAGGTCGGCAGTCCCAGCGCGGCATAATGTCTGCTCACGCGATCCACTTCTTCGAACCCGAATCGTTGCGAAAGGGTCAGCGCCATTATGGTGCCGACGGCGACGGCCTCACCATGAATCACCTTGTCTTCGAAGCTAGCGGTTGCCTCGATGGCATGACCGAAAGTGTGTCCGAGATTGAGCAACGCCCGTTCACCGGTCGTCTCGTGCTCATCGGCCTCGACGACCCGCGCCTTGGTGCGGCAACTGGTGGCGACTGCATGGGTCAGCGCCTTGGCATCGCGACCGAGGACGGCGCGGCCGTTACCAACTTCGAGCCAGGCAAAGAATGCGGCGTCCCGGATCAGGCCGTATTTTGCGATCTCGGCATAGCCTGCGCGCATCTGACGCTCCGGTAGAGAGTTGAGAACGTCAAGATCGATGAGAACCAAGGAAGGTTGATGAAAGGCGCCAACCAGATTCTTGCCGAAACGCGTGTCAATGGCGGTCTTGCCGCCGACCGAACTGTCAACCTGGGACAGCAGAGTGGTCGGTATCTGCACGATGCGAACACCGCGCCGAAGGATCGCAGCGGCGAATCCGGCGAGGTCGCCGATTACGCCCCCACCGAGCGCGACGACGACATCGTGCCGCCCGATTTGGGCTGCCAGGAGTGCATCGAGCGTTTCACCGAGATGGGAGAAATCCTTCGTGCTTTCGCCGGGGGGTAGGACGACGTGGTGCGTCTCCAGGCCCGCAGCGCGGCAGCTTTCCTCGGTCACGTCGAGGTATAGCGCGGCGACGTTGGCGTCGGTGACGACGGCGCACTTGCGTGCCGCCCCAAGCGCAGCAACTGCCGAACCTGTAGTGGTCAGTAGACCGCGGCCGATTCTGATGTCGTAGCGTCGGCCGGGCAGGCCGACGTCGATGGTCTGGTCGATGTCCGTCACGAGCTTTCCGTTTCGTGCGTCTTCAGGGCGTCGATGATCACGTCGACGACTTTGTCGACGGCGGCGTCGCTGCTGTCCACGACGATGTCTGCCTGCGCATAGATGGGATCTCTTGCTTCCATCAGCTTGCTCAATGTTTCCCTAGGATCGCCGTTCTTCAGCAAGGGCCGATTGTTGTTGCGTCTCACCCTCTTGACTACCGTTTCGAGATCGGCGCGGAGCCAGATCGAGGTCGCGCGTTCCCGAACCTGCTTGCGCGTTTCGTCATCGATGAACGCGCCGCCGCCCGTTGCGATGACCGCGGGCTTCTCTTCCAGCAGACGCCTGAGGACCCGACGCTCGCCCTCGCGAAAGGCAGCTTCGCCGTGAAACTCGAAAATATCGGAGATCGAGCAACCTGCTGCCCTCTCGATTTCGCTATCCGCGTCGACGAAGGGAAGGGACAGGCGTTTCGCCAGTCGGCGACCAACCGTACTTTTGCCGACCCCCATCAGGCCGACCAATACCAGCGGCCGCGCCGGTGGCTGAATCCCCGTGCGCGCTCTTTTTGTTCGTGCCATTTGCTGCGTGGGTTGCCGATGCTCGTTTGAAAGCGAATCGGGCACCCTATAGAATGCCGCGAGATCGCCACATTTTGGCTAGATTATAGCGGTCTTGGCGCGTTGGCTTGAAGTGGCGCGTTAGCTGTTTCTTACCTGATCAGGCCCATGTCCCTCGCATCGAAGCTGACCCTGCTGCTGATCCTCGTCCTCCTCGTCGGAGGCGCGGTTTTCCTTGCAACATGGGATATTCCGGCACCCACCCAGCAGGTCGAAAAGGTTCTGCCCGACGAGCGGTTCCCAAGGTAGCCCCATGCGCGCAGCATGCAAGAGGCTGGGTTCGGCGCTGATCGCGCTCTTGGTTACGGCAGGAACTCCCGTCGCTGCCCAACAGACGGCCGATGGGCCTATCCGGCTCTTGCCCGCGGCGCCGCCGCCTGCTTCGTCGGCCCCAGCAGAGTCCACCCAGGCGGAAGAGATGCCGAAGGTCGCCGATGAAGGGGTGGCCGTTGTCGAACTTGGGCGTGTCGATCCCTCCTCGGTCGGCTTGCTGACGCCGGAAAGTGGCGGCTTCGGCATCGATCTTTGGGCCGGCTCGCGGCGCGAGGTGATCGAGCGCCTGATACCGCGCATTCCCGATTTCACGCCGTCGCGGACGGCGCAGGCGTTGCGCCGCAAGCTCTTGCTGAGTGTAGCCTTCGTGCCTGGCGGCAACGCAGTCGCGCCGAGCTTTCTCGGTTTGCGAGTCGAGCGACTGGCCGCGGCCGGCGATTACGGAGCAGCGTTGTCGCTTGCCGCCCTCGCCTCGCCCCAAATCAATGACCCGGCACTGGACGAGACCAAGGTCGATGGCGCGCTGCTGGCCGGCGATCATCAAACAGCCTGCTCGGTTGTCGAGGCATCGCTGGCAGCGGGGCGGCGCACCGCGTACTGGGTTCGGGCGCTGACGTTCTGCCGCCTACTTGAAGGCGATGCTGAGCGCGCGCGACTGACGGCGGCCATTCTGCGCGAACTGCCAGGCGAGACAGACACGTTCTTTCACGAGCTCGTTGCGGTTCTCGCCGACAAGGCGACGGCGCCCCTCAGTGAGATCACAGAACCGACGCCGCTGCACCTCGCGATGGTCCGTGCAGCCCGACGGGCGCTTCCGGACAGTGCGGCGGGCTCGCATCGTCCCGCCGTTCTCCGTGCGGTCGCAACGTCGCCCAACGCGTCGATCGAAGCACGTCTTGCGGCCGGCGAAGCGGCCGAGATCGTGGGCGTACTACCGGCCGAGTCGCTGGGACAGATTTACGCGAGCCTTGCGTTCAGCGACGACCAGCGCGCCAATGCCCTGACAGAGGCGCTGCGCCTGCCCCGCTCCCAGGCCAATGCCTTGCTCTTTCAGAGCGCGATTGCCGAGACTATTCCCGGGGTGCAGGCTGAGGCGCTACAAACCGCGTTTCGTCTTTCGAATTCGCGAACTCACGGCATGTTGGCGCGGGTCAGCGCAGATCGTCTCGCCGCAATGGTGCCGTCTATCGATCTGATGTGGTTCGCTACCGACGCGGGACTGGCGGCGCTCCACGCGGGCAATTCGGCTGCGGCACGCGCATGGTTTGATCTTGCCCGACACGCGGTCTCAGAATCTCAGGCCGATGCCGCTGTTGCGGTTCTTAAGCTCTTGCCACCACTGGCGGTGGCTCAGTCGCCGCACGATCTGCCTTGGGTGCCAAGTACAGTTGTGGACTGGTGGCAGGGCGTGGCGCGGCTTGGAGCCGAAGACACCAGCGCCTTCGGCGGCAGTGTGCTTGCACTGCTGCAAGCGGTGGGCCTTGAGGTGCCGGCCGAGGCATGGGCCGGGATTATCGAGGTGGCGGAGCCGGAGCTGGTCGAGCGGCCGTCCATCGCGATCCTGCAGGGGTTGCGTGATGCTGCGGCCGGAAACCGAATCGGGGAAGTGGCGCTCCTGGCCCTGGTCGCTCTCGGAAACAAAGACCCGGCCGAAGCCGATACCGAAACGCTGGTAACGGCAGTCGGTGCGCTGGCCGTAGTGGGCCTTACCGACGAAGCGCGCGGGTTTGCCGTTGAGGCGCTCATCGGCCGGAGTCTCTAGCAGATGGCCGTCCCGGCCGATGCCGCCAGGCTCGAACGCTTTCTGGAGATGATTAGTGCCGAACGTGGTGCGTCGCCGAAGACGGTCGATGCATACAGCCGCGATCTTCGCGATTTCCTGAACTTCCTGGAACGCCAGCGTATCGATGCTACGGGTGCAAGCTTGTCGAACCTGCGAGGTTACATTGCCGAACTTGGCGATCGCGGGATGGCGCCGGCCAGTGTCGCCCGCAAGACTTCGTCCCTAAGGCAATTTTTCAGGTTTCTCGTTGCCGAGGGCGACCTCAATGACGATCCGAGCCGACTTCTCGATGCGCCAAGGCGCGGGCGCGCGCTCCCGAAAGTTCTAGGTGCTGCGGAGGTCGAGGCGCTGCTTGCCGCGGCGCGGCACTTGGAGGGACCGGAAGGCCTGCGTGCCGTGGCGCTGCTCGAACTCCTTTATGCGACCGGACTGCGCGTCAGCGAACTCGTTGGAATGCCTCTTGCGGCAATCGACCGAGAAAGCGGCCTTGTCCTGGTTCATGGCAAGGGGGGGCGTCAGCGGTTCGTGCCGGTCGGCTCGGCGGCCCTTGGTGCGATCGAAGCATTCTTGGGTTGCCGCGACAGGTTTGTTGCCGACGATGGACATTCGCCATGGTTGTTTCCCTCACGAAGTAGAGCCGGACACCTGACGCGGCAGCGGTTTGCGCAATTGCTGCGAAATCTGGCGCTGGCAGCCGGCATCGATCCTGCACGCGTATCGCCGCATGTTCTGCGCCATGCCTTTGCTTCCCACCTTCTTGCCAATGGCGCCGACCTGCGCGCCGTGCAACAGATGCTTGGGCACGCGGACATTTCGACGACCCAGATCTATACCCATGTTCTGGAAGAACGCCTGCGTCAGACCGTGGAGTCCCACCATCCGCTTGCGCGAGCCCGACAACCCTCAATCTGAATGGTGATGCATGAGCAGTTTTCTCGACTTCGAAAAACCGGTCGCCGAGCTCGAAGGCAAGATCAAGGAGTTGCGCCACACCGCCGATGGTGGCGACGTCAACATCTCCGAGGAATTGGCGCGGCTAGAGTCCAAGGTTGAGCAGGTTCTCAAGCAGATCTACGGCCGCCTTACGCCATGGCAGAAGATGCAGGTGGCGCGCCATCCCGACCGGCCGCACTTCTCCGCCTACGTCGATGGGTTGATCGACGGCTTCATGCCGCTTGATGGCGATCGCGTCTACGGCGACGACTCGGCGCTGATCGGTGGCATCGGACGGTTTCGTGGGCGGTCGGTCATGGTCATCGGGCACGAGAAAGGCAGCGGCACCGAGGGCCGGGTTCGGCACAACTTTGGGATGGCGCATCCGGAAGGCTACCGCAAGGCCGTGCGGTTGATGGATATGGCTAACCATTTCGGGCTGCCAGTTCTGACCTTCGTCGACACGCCGGGCGCCTACCCTGGCGTCGAAGCAGAGGAACGGGGGCAGTCGGAGGCGATCGCGCGGTCGATCGAGGCTTGTCTGAAGTTGGAGGTACCGATCATCGCTTCGATCGTCGGCGAGGGCGGGTCGGGCGGCGCCGTGGCCCTGGCGACCGCTGATCGTGTGCTAATGCTGGAGCACGCCGTTTATTCGGTCATCTCCCCGGAGGGGTGCGCCTCCATTCTTTGGCGGAGCGCCGCGAAGGCGCAGGAGGCGGCGGAGGCCTTAAAACTGACCGCCGACGATCTCTTTGCCATTCACGTCGTCGACAAGGTCGTGGCCGAACCGCTTGGCGCCGCACATCGCCAGCCAGATGCTGCGATCCAGTCGCTCGGCGACCAGATCGAGCGCGAACTGACGGCATTGCTGGAAGAGAAGTCGGGCTCACGGCGCCTGAAGCGGCGCGAGAAGTTCCTCGAAGTCGGGAAGGTCTAACCGTCAGCCTATTGCAGGCGCCCGTGGCACTGCTTGAACTTTTTTCCCGAGCCGCAGGGACAGGGCTCGTTGCGTCCGACCTTGCCCCAGGTGTTGGGATCGTTCGGGTTCCGCGCCTCGGCTCTGGGACGTCGCATAACCGTCGTACCACCGCCAGTGGCGTCTTCTTCCATCTCATTGCGACCGCTTACCGGGTCGGTGTGTACCTCATGGGTCTCCTGCTGCGGTCGCGCCGCCGCGACTTGCTGTTGCGCCGGGGTATCCACCTGCAGTTCGATGTGTGACATATAGGTCGACAGGTTGACCCGAAGCGACGCCAACATGGTTTCGAACATGTTGAACGCTTCGCTCTTGTATTCGTTCAGCGGGTCTCGCTGCCCGTAGGCGCGCAGGCCGATCCCCTGGCGCAGGTGGTCCAGGCTCAAGAGATGGTCTTTCCAGTGTTGATCGAGCACCTGGAGCATCAGACTCTTCTCGACGAGCCGCCAGATATCGGTGCCGTAGCGCGTGGCCTTCTCAGCGAAGCGGCGGTCAACGGCATCCTTGATCCGATGCCTGATCTCCTCATCGGCAATCCCTTCCTCGGCAGCCCAGTCCTTGATCGGCAGATCGAGGCCGAAGATACGCTTTGCCTCGAGAGTCAGTTCATCTGTTTGCCATTGTTCGGCATACGCCTTCTCCGGAATGTGGGTTGCGACCAAGTCCTCCACGACTTGGTCGCGCATGTCCTTAAAGGTGTCGGAGACGTCGGTGCTCCGCATGAGTTCCACGCGCTGTTCGTAGACCACCTTGCGTTGGTCGTTCATCACGTCGTCGAACTTCAGCAGGTTCTTGCGGATGTCGAAATTGCGCGCTTCTACTTTCTGCTGCGCCTTCTCGAGAGCTTTGTTGATCCAAGGATGGACGATCGCCTCGCCGTCCTTGAGCCCGAGGCGCCGCAGCATTCCATCCATGCGTTCCGAGCCGAAAATACGCATCAGATCGTCTTCGAGCGACAGGAAGAAGCGGGACTGGCCGGGATCTCCTTGGCGGCCTGACCGGCCGCGCAACTGATTGTCGATCCGTCGGCTTTCATGGCGTTCGGTGCCGATCACACACAATCCGCCAGCTGCCATTACGGCCTGCTTTTCTGCTTCGACCTCACGGGCGATGCGCTCACGGGCGGCCTTGCGGTCGTCCTCACTGGCATTCTCATCGATTTCGACAGCGGCACGCATGTCGACGTTGCCCCCAAGCTTGATGTCCGTGCCGCGGCCCGCCATGTTCGTGGCGATTGTCACAGCACCGGTGCGACCTGCTTGCGCGATGATGTGTGCTTCCTGTTCGTGGTAGCGCGCGTTCAGGACCTGATGGGTGATCTTGCGTTTCTTCAGAGCGTTCGAAAGGACTTCCGATTTCTCGATCGATACCGTGCCGACGAGACAGGGTTGGCCGCGCCGCTGGCATTCCTCGACAAGGTCGATGATGGCCTTGGTCTTTTCTTCGGCGGTGCGGTAGACCTCGTCGTCCTCGTCCTTGCGGACCATCGCACGGTGGGTGGGTATCTCGACGACCTCAAGCTTGTAGATGTCGTGGAATTCCTCTGCTTCCGTCGCCGCCGTGCCGGTCATTCCCGCAAGCTTCGGGTACATCCGGAAGTAGTTCTGGAATGTGATCGACGCGAGGGTCTGGTTCTCCTGCTGGATCGAGACTCGCTCCTTCGCTTCCAGCGCTTGATGCAATCCCTCCGAGTAGCGCCGCCCTTCCATTGCGCGACCCGTGAATTCATCGATGATGACGACACGGTCGTCCTTGACGATGTAGTCACGATCGCGCTGGAACAACTTGTGCGCCCGCAATGCCTGATTTGCGTGGTGGACAACGGTCACGTTCTCGATGTCGTAAAGGCTGTCGCCCTTGAGCATGCCAGCCGCCATCAGCAGCTGCTCCATGTGCTCGACACCGGGTTCTGACAACACGACGGTGCGACTCTTTTCGTCGAGCTCGTAGTCGTCGGGAATCAACTTGGGAATCACTTCGTCGAGTTTGACGTAGAGCTCCGAACTCTGTTCGGCGGGGCCCGAGATGATC
>JAYQVF010000075.1:0-13960 GCA_038148335.1 Alphaproteobacteria bacterium
CGAATGGTCCATGCCATGGCGATCGCGACTGCCTCGATAGAGGGCGTCTCGGCGGGCAGCAGCTGATCCAAATGGCGATCGACAAACTGGATATCGATCTCGCCGCGTTGGAAGGCTCGGGTGCAGAGGAGTGTTGCGAGGAACGCCAGATTCGTGTCCGGCCCCTCGATCGTTGAATTCAACAACCCTTGCAGAAGTGTGCGTCGCGCCTGATTGCGATCTGCGCCATGGGCAATGACCTTGGCGATCATCGGATCGTAGTACGGAGCGACTGAGTCACCGGAGTCGACACCGGAATCGATCCGAGTGCCGGAAATCCGGTCGAGGGACAGTTTTCGGATCCGGCCGGGAGACGGCAAGAAACCCTTGTCCGGCGACTCTGCGTAGAGCCTTGCCTCGATCGCATGACCCGAGCAGGGAATATCGTCCTGCCGAAGCGGCAACCGCTCGCCCGAAGCGACGCGGAGCTGCCATTCCACCAGGTCGATGCCCGTTATCGCCTCGGTAACCGGGTGTTCGACCTGAAGGCGGGTGTTCATTTCCATGAAATAGAACGCGCCATCGGTATCGACCAGGAACTCCACGGTGCCGGCATTGACGTAGTGAATGGCCTTCGCCGCGCGGATTGCGGCCTGACGAAGGTCGTTTCGCAGCGCCGCCGGCAGGCCGAAAGCCGGCGCCTCTTCGATGATCTTCTGGTGGCGACGCTGCAACGTGCAATCGCGTTCCCACAGATGCACGACATCTCCGTTCTGGTCTCCGAAGACCTGAACCTCGACATGGCGAGGATGGGCGATGAACTTCTCGGCAATGATCTCGTCGTTGCCGAAGGACGCGAATGCCTCGCGTTTGGCGGCGGCCAGCGCCTCCGCCAACGCGGCATCGCTCTCGACCCGCCGCATCCCTTTGCCACCCCCGCCATAGGCTGGTTTCAGCATTGCCGGATAGCCGATGGCCGCGACATGGCGCGTGAACGCGGCCAAAGATTGATCGCTTCCTCGATAGTCCGGCACCACGGGAACGCCGGCGCGGCTCATGTGGTCCTTGGCGAGGCTCTTCGACCCCATGGCGCGAATCGCCTCCGGACCTGGCCCGACGAAGATCAGACCTGCGTCGCTACAGGCCTGGGCGAAGTCCGCATTCTCCGACAGGAATCCGTAGCCGGGATGCACGCCCTCCACGCTCTTGGCTAGTGCAACCTCCACCAGTCGCGCCACTCGTAGATAGCTGTCGGCCGCCGGCGCCGGGCCGATGCAGACCGCCTCACTGGCAAGCCGCACATGACGGGCACCCGCGTCCGCTTCCGAGTAGACCGCGACGGTCCGAATGCCAAGACGATGCGCGCTTTGGATGACGCGGCACGCAATCTCGCCGCGGTTGGCGATGAGGAGGCTTCGGAGCAAGGCTAACCTGGCGCCCAGCGCGGGCGTCGGCGTTCGAGAAATGCCGTGATGCCTTCGATCCCTTCGTCGGAAGCGCGTCGATCCGCAATGCGCCCGGCAAGATCTCGAAGCAGCGCCTCGTCGATAAGCTGCCCACCTACGTCGAGGACGAGCTTCTTGGCATGTGCTACCGCTTCGGGGCCAGTCGCAAGGATCTGATCGACAACCGCGCCCACGCGCGCCTCTAGCGCACCTTCATCAGGCACAACCTCCTGTAGTAGACCTATGCGGCGGGCTTCGGCAGCGGAAAACCGCTCAGCCGTCTGGAAATAGCGACGTGCCTGCTGGGCGCCGATCGCCGCAATGACGAAGGGCGAGATCATCGATGGAATCAGACCAAGTCGTGTCTCCGTGAGTCCGAACGATGCCGCCTCTGTCGCCACCGCAATGTCGCAGGCCGCAACAAGCCCGACACCACCGCCATAGGCAGCCCCTTGCACTGCGGCAATCGTCGGCACCGCCATGGTTCTCAATTTCAGAAGCATGCGGCCCAGGGCGAGCGCATCGTTGACGTTCTCTTCACGGGTGAAAGCTGCTGCGCGCTTCATGTAGTTGAGATCGGCGCCGGCGCTGAACGACTTTCCTTGGGCCGCGAGAACGATGACGCGCACGCCTTGCCGCTCGGCAAGGCCATCGAGCTTGCCGGCAATCAATGCGATCATTGCCTCGTCGAATGCATTGTGCATTTCGGGCCGATTCATCGTGAGCGTAGCCACGCCGCGGGCATCGACCTCCAACTGCAGCGTCCCGTCGGCCATGACTTACATCCGAAATACCCCAAACCTCGTCTCTGAGATCGGGGCATTGAGCGCTGCAGACAATGAGAGACCTAGAACCTTGCGGCTGTCCACCGGATCGACGATTCCGTCATCCCACAGTCTGGCACTGGCATAGTACGGGTGGCCCTGGGTCTCGTATTGCTTGCGAATACCGGACACGAAATCGGCCTCGGCGGCCTCATCGACCTTTTCGCCCCGGGCGTCCTTGGCGTCGCGCCGCACCTGCGACAAGACGCTGGCCGCCTGTTCGCCACCCATCACGGAAATGCGGGCGTTGGGCCACATCCAGAGGAAGCGCGGATCGTAGGCACGCCCGCACATGCCATAGTTGCCGGCCCCGAACGAGCCGCCGATGACCAGGGTCAGCTTTGGCACCTTGGCCGTCGCAACCGCCGTGACCAACTTAGCACCGTCCTTCGCGATGCCTCCTGCCTCGTATTTCCGCCCGACCATAAACCCCGTGATGTTCTGCAGGAAAACGATCGGAATACGCCGCTGGCAGCACAACTCAATGAAATGCGCGCCTTTCAGCGCCGATTCCGAAAACAGGATGCCGTTATTTCCGAGGATGCCCACAGGATAGCCATAGAGGTGCGCAAATCCGGTCACCAGCGTCGATCCGTAGAGCGGCTTGAACTCGTCGAATTCGCTGCCATCAACAATGCGCGCGATGACCTCGCGGACATCGAAGGGCGTGCGCAGGTCCGTCGGGACCAGGCCGTACAAATCATCGGCCGGGTAGAGCGGCTCGACTACTTCTCGTCGTACGACGTCGATGCGCTTTTCGCGGTTCAGGTTGGCCACAATCCGGCGCACAAGCCCGAGCGCGTGGTGGTCGTTTTCCGCATAGTGATCCACGACCCCGGATTCTCGTGTGTGGACCTCGGCACCACCCAGGTCCTCGGCGCTGACGACTTCTCCCGTCGCCGCCTTCACCAGCGGCGGTCCGCCGAGAAAGATCGTTCCGGTGCCCTTCACGATGATGCTCTCGTCGGCCATCGCCGGAAGGTAGGCGCCGCCCGCCGTGCACGACCCCATGACCGCCGCTATCTGCGGGATTCCTCGGGCGGACATCTGCGCCTGATTGAAGAATATCCGGCCAAAGTGCTCGCGATCGGGAAACACCTCGTCCTGATTCGGCAGGTTCGCCCCGCCCGAGTCCACCAGATAGATGCACGGCAAATTGTTTTCGAGCGCGATCTGTTGCGCTCTCAGGTGCTTCTTGACCGTCAGCGGATAATAGGTGCCCCCCTTCACCGTCGCATCGTTGGCGACGATCAGGCATTCAAGACCGATGATGCGGCCAATCCCGGCGACCAACCCAGCGGCAGGAATTGCCTCATCGTAGACGCCGTGGGCGGCCAGGGCCGACAGTTCAAGAAACGGCGACCCGGTATCCAGTAGGAGACGGATTCGATCGCGCACCAGCAATTTGCCGCGCCCGATATGACGCTCCCGCGCGTGCGCGCCGCCACCTTCCGCTATCCGCGCCGTCACTTGGCGAAGATCATCGACCAATGCACGATTGTGTGCTGCGTTTGCCGCAAACGCATCGTCGGTGGACCGCACCATCGTAGCGATGACGCCCATCTGCGCCCTACCAGCCGCCCTTCTCTAGCCAGAGGCTCATTTGCACCAGGCGGTCGGACCCCCAGAAAGGCTCATCGCCAATGAAGAAGAAGGGAGAACCGAACACACCACGCTGCAAAGCGGCAGAAACCTCGTGCTTTACCCTTTCCTTGATGGCAGAATCCTGGATCGCTTCGGCAAATGCTTGGCGGTCCACACCGACACTCTCGGCCACGTCGGCGGTGAGGTCCGGCGGACTGACATCGCGACCTTCGCCGAAATAGGCGTGATAGAAGGCGATCGCGAACGGCTTCGCCCGATCCGGACTGGCCTCGCTCAGCCAATAGAAGCCACGCGAGGCCGCCAGTGTCCCGTGCGGAAATCCGTCGGGCATCTTGCAAGCGGCCCCTAGCAGCCGCGCCGAGCGGGCAATGTCGCGCGCCGCATACGCTCCCTTGATTGGATAGCTTAGAAGCGGCGCGGTGCCGACTTCCTTGAAGGCGGCGCCAAGGAGGATCGGACGCCAGGTGACCGTACAGTTTCGCGCAGCAGCCCAGGCGTCAATTTGCAGGCTCGCGAGATAGCCGTAGGGCGAGGCGAAATCGAAATAGAAATCAACGGTTTGTGCCATTGCTCCAGTCTAGGCGATGCCCCAGAACACCGCCAGCCGGGTACCGGCCCTCAGGCAAGCGACCGCCGCCCACACCCGGAAAGCCAGAGATCCAGATACGGCAGCCGGTCATGGCCCCAAAAACCCTCCCCGTCGGCAACGAACCAGGGTGCACCGATCATGCCGGAATCGACCGCGGCGTCGACAGCAGCGGCGTGCTGCAATGCTCCGGATCGACTTTGCGCGTACCCCGCGACGACCGGACGGGAGAGATTGAAACGACGCAGACCGGCGGCTACCGCATCGACGGACGACAGTGCCTTTCCCTGTTGCCAGATCACGGACAGGGCGGCCAGGGTCATGGTCCGGAGTTGCGCCTCATTGCCATCTGCGAGCGCATAGCATGCCACGTAAAGTTCATCGCAATCGAACGGCGGCTCGGCGTCATCAGGACGCGAGAAGGGAAGCCCGCGCAGGCGGCATATACGTTCCACGTCGTGGCGCCAGTACGCCATCTTGCGTGCGCCGGGAGACGGCCTTCCTTCGGGATAGATCCGGTCAAGAACCGTCGAGAGCCGAATCGGTCGCCAAAGAACCTCGCGCCCGTGCCGGCTGGCAACATCGTCGATGAGCTGTGCCGCGACGTAGGAGAACGGCGAGCCGAAAGCGGGATAGAAAACAATGGGACCGGACATCAGCAGGCCAGGGTGTCTAGTTCGATCTTGGTGGCCAATCGGGAGCATTCACACGACGAACTGGCCGTGCTGCCCGGAAGCACAAAATGACGCCCGTATACCCTATGCGGCGAAACGCTCAACCGCGATGGCCGTCGCCTCTCCGCCCCCGATGCAAAGGCTGGCAACGCCACGTGTCTGGCCGTTTTTCTTGAGCGCATGGTATAGCGTCGCAATGATCCGGGCTCCCGAGGCGCCGACCGGATGACCGAGCGCACAGGCACCGCCGTGGACGTTCATGCGGTCAGCATCGATTCCGATGTCCTTCATCGCCGCCATCGTCACCACGGCGAACGCCTCGTTGACCTCAAAAAGATCAACCTGATCGCGGGTCCAGCCGGTCTTTTCAAAAAGCTTGTTGATCGCACCGATCGGCGCCGTCGTGAACCGCGACGCCTCCTGGCTGTGGGTGGTGTAGCCAACGATGCGCGCAAGCGGCGTCAGGCCGCGCTTCTCCGCCTCGGCCTCCGTCATCAGAACCAGCGCCGCGGCACCATCGGAAATCGCCGAGGAGTTGGCGGCGGTCACCGTGCCACCATCGCGGAATGCCGGCTTTAGTTGCGGAATCTTGTCGAGCTTGGCCGTGAACGGGAGTTCGTCCCGATCCACCACCGTCTCGCCCGATCTACTCTTGACGGTGACGGAGACGATTTCTTCGGCGAACGAACCGTCCTCGTTCGCCTGCTTCGCACGCTGCAACGAGCGGACCGCAAACTCGTCCTGCTGCTCGCGCGTGAACTGGTATTGCTCGGCCGTATCCTCCGCAAACGCACCCATCAGCTTTCCGGGCTGCTCGATCGTATCTTCGAGACCGTCGAGAAACATGTGGTCGTAGACCTTGCCGTTGCCCAAGCGGTACCCCCCGCGTGCCTTGTCAAGGAGGTAGGGTGCATTCGACATGCTCTCCAGGCCACCTGCCACCATCACCTTCGCCGAACCGGCGCCGATTTGGTCGGCAGCCATCATGGCCGCGCGCATCCCCGATCCGCACATCTTGTTGATGGTCGTCGCACCAACACTAAGGGGAATGCCGCCGGCGAGCGCCGCCTGACGGGCCGGCGCCTGGCCCATGCCGGCCGGCAGGACGCATCCCATGATGACGTCGTCAACCTGATCGGGCGCCACCCCGGCGCGCTCAAGCGCAGCACCGATGGCCACGCCGCCAAGCTCGGTACCCTTCATCCCCGAGAAGCAGCCCTGGAAGTTCCCGATCGGGGTGCGGGCGATGCCGACGATGACGACGGAATCCTTGGCGCTCATGACAGTCATTCTCCGTTGCGGTTCGTGGGTGCGGGCCGAGACCCTATCGGAAACGGGGGGATGCGGAAAGATGGTCCGCCCCAGCGTCCGCCTCCCTGCCCTTTAGCCGGCGATCCGGCACGCCGACCATGCGCCCGTCCGGCAATGTCAGGCCGAGGGTAACGTCGGCGATGGTCATGAAGGCCGCAACCGCCCCTCCGGCCTCGGCGATGGGTAGCCACAGCCGGTCGTACATTGTGGTCGCGCCGCTGCCGTCGAGCCCCGATATCCGGCACACCCCGGGCTTACCGATAGCGAGGAGTTCCTCGTAGGACCGACATAGCCCTTCTGCGACCGGCGCCGACGGAAACCCGCCAACGACGCGAGGCTGGTATTCGCCAAACTGCTGAAAGCCCTCGCCCATGTGGATGAACCGCCACGCCGCCGTTGGCTGGTCGGGATCAATCCTGACGATCGTGGTGTGTGGCGTGTTGAGCGGCGAGCGGTTCAGCAGGCAACGACCGTACGCCCCCTCGAAATCGACGAAGACCCCTTGAGGATTCGCAACCTCCATGAAATCAACGAACGCGCTGCGCAGTACCGGCGACCACATATCGGTCAACGGATAGCCGGAAATTTCGCAGCGCCCGCCGTCCACCGAGATGTACCCGGCATAGGTCTCGCCGATGATTTGCGCGTATTCCGTGAGCAAGACGACGGTCCCCCAACCGTTTGCACTGCTCTCCGCGGCATTTCCCGCAGGCCACTAATGCTCTCAGAGATGCTGCCGATCGACAACCGGCAATGCTAGACTGCCGGATATCGTCACCTTTTTCGGGGAAAACCATGAAGGGACAAGCTCAGCACGGCATCCTGCCGGACGAAACTCACGATGAAATGGCTCGCCAGGACTTCGTGACGAGCTTCAAGGTCCACGTCCTGACCGGCCTTTCCGGCGGCAACAAGGAGGCTTTCGTCAAGCGAGGCGCTCCGCGATTCCGGCGGCGGGAGGGCCGAGATCCATCCACCCCCCGCGAGGTCGCGCAGGTCATGCACGACGATCCTTTCTGGCAAACGTGGAGTTCGCTCAATCGATCGGGCCAGGAACTCATGTGGGAGACGCTCGGCGAACGCACCGGCCGGCAACTCGATACCTTGACGGAGCGGGCGCGTGACGTTGCACAGCGCAAGAAAAAGAAAGGAACACTACGCCTCGACCCGAACCTCGAGATCCCGCGCTACAACAGCGAAATTCACATCCACTGCCAGCCCGGCGGCTATCACACGGAACTGGGCAACGACGACGTGTTTGCCGGCGCGCTGTACGACGTGGGCGCCTATCAGTACGGCATGGGCGGTCAGGGCCCGTGGACAGACGATGTCGGCCTGACCGTCGGCCACGTGCTCAACAAGCGCTTTCCCAAGTTCAAGCCAAAGCGCATTCTGGACCTCGGTTGCGGGGTCGGGCACCAGACCTTGGGCTTGGCTGAGGCATTTCCGGAGGCCGAGATTCACGCCTGCGATCTCGGCGCACCGATGCTACGTTACGCGCACGCGAGAGCGGAATCGGCCGGAAAGGCAATTCACTTCTCGCAGCAAAACGCGGAACACACCGATTTCCCGGACGCGAGCTTCGATCTCGTTACCTCACTGATCCTCTTCCACGAGACCTCCACGAAGGCCATCGGGAACATCATCAAAGAGTGCTATCGGGTGCTGCGCCCGGGCGGAATCATGGTTCATGGAGACGTTCCGGAATTCAACAAGTTCTGGCCAGAACCCTATGAACGCTTCCAGCGCGACTGGACCACGCATTTCAACGCCGAGCCGTTTCGCAGCAAGATGCGCGACATGGACATGGCGGCCATCGCCCGGGACGCGGGTTTCAAGAAGGACTCGGTCGGCGAGGAACTGGTCCCCAGCGTTTTCGGCCAGACGGGCTACTCGAACACATCGCTCTACGGCAAGACTCATGCATACGGGATGAAATGGTGGATTCTGCTAGGACAGAAGTAGCTGCGGCGCCCCGCGACCAAGGCAGCAGCATGAAGATTCGGGCGCTCTCTCCGGTCATGGGCGCAGAGATCGTCGGCATCGACCTGTCGACACCGGTTGGCGAGGCGGCCTTCGCGGTGATTCACCAGGCCTTCCTCGATCACCTCGTCGTAGTGTTTCGCGACCAACATCTGACGCCCGCGAGCCATGTGGCCTTCAGCAAGCGGTTTGGCGAACTGGCGGTTCATGTCAAGGCGGAGTATCTGCTGCCCGACCAGCCGGAAGTACTCATCCTGTCGAACAAGAAGCATCCGGACGGACGTCCGATGGGCTTTGAGGACGCCGGACGCTACTGGCACTCCGACATGTCCTACCTCGACGAGCCGCCGCTCGGCTCGCTGCTCTATGCGGTCGAGATTCCGCCGGAAAAGGGCGATACCCTCTTCGCCAACATGTACCTCGCTTACGAGACCTTGCCCGAGGCGACCAAACTGAAGATCGCCGGCCTGACGGCGTCACATTCCTATCTGGCGAGCTTCGAAGGCAAGACCAAATCGGGCTATGCCCGCGACACCTTGACCGAGGAACAGAAGGCGCAGCTCCGCGAGGTGAGCCACCCGGTGGTGCGCACGCACCCAGAGACCGGGCGCAAGGCGCTGTTCGTGAATCCCGGCTTCACCGTGCGTATCGAGGGTCTCCCGGAGGATGAGGGCGCGGCCTTGCTCGACGAACTGATTGAGCATGCAACCAGGCCCGACTTCCAGTACCGCCATGTGTGGCGGCCCCACGACCTGGTGTTCTGGGACAACCGCTGCGCGATGCATCACGCAACGCTCTACGACCGGCAGTATGCGCGCCACATGCACCGGACGACGGTCAAGGGCGACCGACCCTTCGCCAGCTAGAGCCTGTCGACCAGACGCATGGCATCGTCCGTCGCCGCCCAGAAGCTGCGGGGCGCAACGCAGTCGCCAATGGCTAACGCATTCTCGGGAATTGCGCGGGGCAACGTCCCTGTTGCGAGGACGACCGCATCGAACGGTCCCAGTTCGACCCCCGTGGATAGCGAGACGGTCGGCCCTTCGACCCGTGCGACGAGGCTGCCCGAAACGACGCGTATCCCGGCGGCCGCCATCCGCTTCATCACCTCGCCTGCTTCGACCGTGAAGGCCAGTTCGGGAAGCGCCGGGTGCTGGCCGGGGGTGACAAGGGTAACGTCCTCGACATCGGCCCTCTGAATCAGAGTTTCCGCAACCGAGATCGCCGGCCAACTCCCCTCCTCGTCGATCACCAGCACCTTACCCGCGACCTTTGCCAGGCCGCGAAGAACTTCACGCCCGTGGATCGCCCTATCGGCACCGGGAATGCCGGTGGCCAGATACGGGCGCCGCCGCCATACGGCGCTCTGAGCGGGGGCACCACCGATGGCCCAGATCACCACGTCAGCCGACGGCGGCGACGCGACGTCGACCTGGGTCCCGAGAGCAACCGACACACCCAGGTCCGCCAACACCCTCTCCCACCATTGGATCGCTGCCATGATCGGCGCCCGGTACGGTGCCTTTCCTGCCAGCAACATGTCGCCGCCCAGATGCGAGCTCGCCTCGTAGAGCGTCACGCGGTGGCCCCGCTCTGCCGCCCGCCGCGCCGCTTCCATGCCCGCCGGCCCCCCCCCGATGACAGCGAGCTTCTTCGGCGGGACACGACGTGACGGACGCGCAGATTCCCGCCCGGCTCTGGGATTGATGACGCACGTCGCCGGACCAATGGCACGCTGTGCGAACGTGCAGGCCTGATTGCACGAGATGCATGGGGCTATCGACGACTCGCGACCGGCTTCGACTTTGCGAAGCCAGTCGGGGTCGGCGATCCACGGGCGAGCCAAGGCAACAGCGTCCGCATCCTGCGATGCGAGCACCTCCTCACACTCGGCCGGGGTCCGCATGCTGCCGGCAAAGACCACCGGAACGCCAAGAGCCTGTCGGAAGCGCGACGCTGCTGTCCTCAGGTGGGCAGGTTCGGCCGTCATCGTCGGCATCAGATCGGCAAGCGCGAAGTGCGACCCGGTAATGAGGCTCACGTAGTCCACCAGGTCGCGATCGACCAGGTTCTTCATGACAGCCAGCGCGTCGGCCTCGCCGTAGCCGTCGGGATAGCCCGGAAGATTGTGCGCCAGCGACGTGCGCACCCCGACCGCCATCTGCCCGGCGGCGGCCTCGCGAACGACGGTCACCACGCGCACGATGAGCCGCATCCTGTTTTCCAGCGACCCGCCGTAGTCATCGGTCCGGCGGTTGAAGACGGGATTGAGGAAGGACCCAAGGAGATAGTCCGACGACGTCTGGACTTCCACGGCGTCAAGGCCGGCCGAGCGGCAGCGTCGCGCGGCGGCCGCATACGCGGCCACCAGTTCGTCGATATCGGCCAGCGACATCGCCTTGGGCAGCTCGGCGAACTGGGCCGACGGGACGGCCGATGGCGCCCAGACCGGACCGGCGCCGAGATGTGTCATGTTGTGACCGGCGTGCCATAGAATCACGGACAGGCGCGATCCTGCGGCATGAACATCCGTAGCCAGGGCCCGAAGACCGGGCACCACGTCGTCATCGAACAGATGCGGCCGTACGCCCTTGATCGACGATGGGTGCACCGGGGATGACTCAAGCCCGACCATGGCCGCGCCGCCCCTGGCCCGGGCGACCATATAGGCATGTAGCCTGGCGCCAATGCCGCCCCGGCCATCGCCCAAACCCATGTGGTGACCGCTCATGACCACACGGTTGCCGAGCGTAACCGGCCCAAGGCGCAACGATTGGAAAAGATGCGGATAGTCTGTCATGACGGCCCGTGATAGGTGATTTGCCGAATGGTATGGTCGGAACGGCCACTTAGGAAGGGGAGGAACGCATGGCGGACGCAGGAAACAACCTCGAAGGGATCATCAAGGACCTGAGGAGCCTGCTTGGCGACGCGCACGTGATTACCGACGCCAAGGAGCGGGAGTTCTTCTCGACGGACATCTTCTATAAGGCCGACAACGTTGCCGAATTCGTCATCGCGCCGGGCAGCAGAGACGAACTGGCGCGGGCGGTCGGCATTGCGACGGCTGCCGGCCTTACCGTCGTGCCGCGCGGCGGCGGGATGTCGTACACCGCGGGCTATCGCCCGGTCCGGGGCGGATCCGTTGTCGTCGACACCCGGCGACTCGACAAGATCGTCGAGATCAACGAACAGGACATGTACGTCACCGCGGAGTGCGGCGTCACCTGGAAGGCGCTGTACGAGGCTCTCAAGGCGAAGGGGCTTCGCACGCCCTACTTCGGACCGTTTTCGGGCATGTATGCGACCGTTGGCGGCGCCCTGTCCCAAAACAGCATCTTTTTCGGATCTTCCGTGCACGGCACCGCTGCCGAAGCCGTCCTCGCGCTGGAAGTCGCCCTTGCAGACGGCACGGTCGTCAGAACCGGAACGTCGGCAGCAAAGAGCAACGGCTCGCCGTTCCTGCGCACCTACGGCCCCGACCTGACCGGACTGTTTCTCGGCGACACCGGAGCCATGGGCTTCAAGATGCAGGCGACGTTGCGCCTGATCCCCTTCCCTGCCGAGCAGCGCTTCGCTTCGTTCTCGTTCGGCAGCGACAAGGAGATGTTCGCCGCGATGGCGCAGGTGACCCGGGAGCGCCTGGCGGAAGAGTGCTATGGCTTCGACCCCTTCCTTCTAGGACTGCGCATGAAGTTCGAGGGCCTGGGCCAAGACATGAAGGCCCTCGCCTCGGTCGCGAAATCGGGCAAGTCGCTGATCGGCGGCCTCAGGGATGCCGCCAAGATCGCCGTGGCCGGCCGCCGGTTCATGGACGATGTCAGCTACGGCATGCATATCGTCGTCGAGGGCCGAGACAAGGACGACGCGGAAAGCGCGTTGCGCCGTGTCCGCAAGATCGCGTCCGAAAACAGCGGCGCCGAGATCGAGAACAGCCTGCCGAAACTGGTGCGGGCGAATCCTTTCCTGCCGACAAACCGCCTGCTCGGACCCGAGGGAGAGCGCTGGGTACCGATCCACGTCATCCTCCCCCACTCCCGCGTTCCCGGCATGCTCAAGGCGCTCGATGCCTACTTCAACGCCAATGCCAAGATGGTCGAGGAAAACGGCATCCAGTGGGGCTATCTCGCATCCACCGTCGGCACCACGGCCACGCTGATCGAACCGACGTTCTTCTGGCCAGATTCGCACTACCAGATCCACCAGCGCTACATCGAGAAGGCGCACTACGCAAAGCTGAAGCAGTTTCCGGAGAACCTCAAAGCCCGCGAAGCGATGCTCAAGATTCGGCACGATCTCGCGGACCTGTTCGCCGAACACGGCGGCGCGCACCTGCAGATCGGCAAGCTCTACCGATTCAAGGAAACACGCGACGCGGCGACCTGGAATCTGCTGGAAGGCATCAAGAAGCTGGTGGACCCCGATGGAGTCGTGAACCCCGGTTCCCTCGGCCTGGGAACCTAGACCCGAACAGGTCCCAACCGTCCGGTCGGATCGGACCGACAAGGAGAACGGCCATCTCGCCAGTCCTGCGCGCCGCGTTGTGGATGATGGGAACGCTCGTCTCGTTCTCCATGGTTGCCATCGCGACCCGTCACCTGACCGACGCCGGCCTGCCGGTGTTCCAGATTCTCTTCCTCCGCGCGACCACGGGACTCATCTACCTGTCTCCTTTCGTCCTGCTCGGGGGCTGGCAGTCCGTCAGGCCGCCGGACTGGCGGCCTCACGCGTTGCGGAACGTCCTGCACTATGGGGCGAGCTACGCCTGGTACTACGGGATTGCGGTCCTGCCACTCGCCAACGTGTTCGCCATCGAATTCACGGCGCCGATCTGGGTCGCAGTGCTGGCCGTGCTCTTTCTTGGGGAGAGGTTCAACCACGGCCGCGCAGTTGCGATCCTTCTCGGCGTCACCGGCGTTCTCATCATCGTACGACCCGGGCTGGAGGCGTTCTCCGCGGCGTCCCTGGTAGTACTGGCCAGCGCGTTCGGTTTTGCCTGCGCCCACGTCACGACCAAGGGGCTAACCCGCACCAATTCCGTTCTGATGGTGCTGTTCTGGATGGCGGCGATGCAGTTCGTCATCGGCATCGGACCGGCGGCGTCCGTGTGGACCCCGATCGAGGGCTACTCCTGGCTGTGGGTCGCGATCATGGGGGGCAGCGCGCTCAGCGCGCACTACTGCCTGACCCGCGCGCTGGGCCTGGCCGACGCGAGCGTCGTCGTGCCGATGGATTTCCTGCGTATTCCGTTGATCGCGGTCGTCAGCCTGCTGGTCTTCGGCGAAGCGGTCGACCTATGGGTTCTCGCCGGCGCCGCCGTGATCTTCTCGGGGCTGTACTACAGCGTTCGGCACGAGCATCGACGCGCCGCGGCAATCGCCGTCGCAACGCCGCCGCTGGAGATCGTCGGAACCCCGGACAGGCGCTAGAGCGTCCGCGCCAGCCTGGCCGCATCGAGCGTCGCCGCCCAGATGCCGCGCGGCGAAAGACACTCGCCGACCGCCTTGGCCCCGTCCGGGAACGGCCGCGCGACCGATCCGGTCGCCAGGACGA
>JAYQVF010000076.1:0-13837 GCA_038148335.1 Alphaproteobacteria bacterium
TGATTTCCTCGAAGCAGGTGTGCTTGGCGAAGAAGTTGCACGAATGCGTGCCCATGACGCGGGCGATGTCGGCCGACGGATGGCCTTCATACATCATGCTGAAAGCGTCGCCTTCCCACTGTTTGATCCGTAGAACCTTCTGGACGAAGTCGGGGATCGCGATATTGGACAGCTCCATGTTTACGCCGATTCGGGTGAAGTCATTGGCCATCGCCTGCATCGTGTCCTTGAACTCGCCGGCGGAGGTGACGATCTCAGCCTTGAAGCTAAAGCCGTTCGGAAAGCCGGCCTCCGCCAGTAGCTGCTTGGCCTTCTCCGGATCGTAAGGATAGGGTTTGATGTCGGCGAAGTAGCCGCTCATCGGCGATGCCGCCGGCTGTCCGGTCGCAAGTGCGGTGCCGCGCAGGACAGTCTGAACGAACGTTTCCTTGTCGTAGGCATAGTTTAGTGCCTGACGCACTCGGACGTCGGCGAGCGGTCCGTCCTTCCGGTGCAGCAGGATGAGGTTCAGCGTGTCGTTGGAGGTGTTGATCGCGACCTTGTTGCCTGCAAGTTCGATCAACGGGATCGAGTCGGGATCGACCGACCAGGCGATGTCGACCTGTCCGGAATTCAGTGCCTGAACGCGACCCGGAACCTCGGGGACAATGACGATGTCGAGATTCTCGATCTTCGGTTTGCGCCACGCGTTCTCGTATGCGGTACCCTTCACGCGGTCCGGCTCCCAGGAAACGATCTTGTAGCTGCCGGTGCCGACGGGATTGCGACCAAACTTCTCGGCGCCGAGGTCGGCCCACGCCTTGGGCGAATGCGGCCGCATGATGTGCAGCGTGCGCATCAGAATGGGGTCAGTGAATGACGTCGTCACCTCGACGGTGTAGTCGTCGATCTTCTTGGCCGAGGCGACGCTGTTGATCTGGCGCGCGGCCTGCTGCTTGCTCACGACGGGATCGTTTTTGACCGCGTCGATGTTGGCGACGAAGGCATCCGCGTTTCACGGCGTGCCGTCGTGAAAGGTGATGCCCTGGCGCAGCTTGATTTCCCAGGTATTGGCGCCGGTCGAGCGCCATTCGGTCGCCAGCTGCGGGTTCGTGTTCCGCTCGCCGTCGACGAAGGTGACGCCGTCGAAGAAGGCGTAAAGCTGATAGGCGCCGTTGGCGCCGAACGTGCCGTACGGCATGCCGAACTGCGCCGGGTTGTCGTAATGCGCGATGCGCAGGGTGTCCGCCGCCAGGGCGCCTGCAGAAGCACCGGTGACGATCGCCGCCATGGCGGCGCCGAGAAGTTTCGCTCTCATCTAAGTGGGATCTCCCTAAAACACCGTCCTCGCGGCGCGTTGTCCGTGGGTCGGCGAATCGCCTTATCCCAGTTTTTTTGTTGGCCAACAAAGGGAATCAGCCGGGCCCCGAGAAATTGATTGTTGTCCGGACAATCGAGCGAGCCCGCCAAATGTCCCGGACGACCTGTCGCTGTCCACGAAGCAGAAAAAACTTCAGACCCTTCCATAAAGGGGTTTGCGCCGCCCCAACCGAAGGTTTCGACGGGGGTGGTCTCCTCGCTCACCGGGATCGACAACGACGTAACGACCCTGCAGCACACCGCGCCGACCAATCCCGGAAACAGTGGCGGACCGCTGTTCGACGAGAACGGTCATGTCGTCGGGGTCACCAACGCCGTGCTTGCCGTCGAAGCGCAGCAAAACCAGAACTTCGCGATCCACGCCCAGGTGGTTACAACGCTGCTGGATTCTCTAAGGATTCCATATACTTCGGCAAATGAAGCCATGGCACAGCAAGTCCCGGACATCGTTCGCGGGGCGGCCGCCTACACGGTCAAGATCCTCTGCCACCGCTGATTCGCAGATGTTTGGCCGCATCCGGCGGCAACGGGTCGGCTGGCTCGGTCCCCGAGCGCCTAAGACCAAGAAAATCAAGGCTTTTCTTTGAACTTAAGGCCTTGTCTTTGCATCGCAGCAAAAATACGGTTGGACCCGGATCGATTAACGGGGGCAGCCGCTTTTCGCGGCGGCTGAAGGGCTACCCTAAAGATGGCGGAACACTACCAGGTGGCGATCGTGGGGTCGGGCCCATGCGGCATGAGTGCCGGCGGCAGGGCGGCCGAAAAGGGCATCTCGCATATCGTTCTTGAACGGACCGACCACCTTTCGGACACCATTTTCAAGTACCAGAAGGGCAAGCATGTCATGGCGACGCCGGACATCTTGCCGCTGCGCAGTTCGATGGACTTCGAGCCCGGTACCCGAGAGGCGATTCTAGGAACCTGGGAACGGCAGACGCAGTCGCTGGGCGTCAATGTCCGCTTCAATGCGGAGGTCACAGCGATCAGCGGGCAAAAGGGCGGTTTCGCGCTCAAGCTCAAGAGCGGCGAGGAGATCACCGCCGACAACGTCGTTCTCGGCATCGGACTCCAGGGCAACCTTCGGCGGCTGGCCTGTCCCGGCGGCGACTGGGACGGCGTCCAGTACCAGCTCGATGATCCTGACGAATACGAGGGCGAGAACATCGCCGTGATCGGCGCCGGCGATGCCGCGATCGAGAACGCGGTCGCCCTGTCCAGACAGAACAACGTCTACATCATCAACCGCCGCGACGAGTGTGCGCGCGCGAAGGACGGCAACCGCAACCTGATCGAGGCGGCGATCGAGAGCGGCGATATCACCTGCTACTACAACGCGGATCCCAAAAGCGTCAGTCCGGGAAAGCTGACGCTGACGGTTGCCGATGGCGAGGCGGAGGTCGAGTGCGACCGCATCATCGCGCGGTTGGGCGCCATCGCGCCGCGGAAGTTTGTCGAGTCCTGCGGCATCGAGTTCCCGAGTTCGGACCCGGCGGCGCTGCCGGAATTGAGCCCGCAATACGAGTCGAACGTCCCCGGCCTCTACATCGTTGGCGCTCTGGCGGGTTTCCCCCTGATCAAGCAGGCGATGAACCAGGGCTACGAGGTCGTCGAGTTCATCCTCGGCAACCAGATCAAGCCCGCCGACGAGCCGCTGCTCGAAGAGAAGTTCAAGACGCTTCCCGGCAATCGGTCGGTCGACGAGGTAATCACGCACATCCGCGAGAACGTGCCGCTCTTGCGCGGCCTGACACCGCTGCAGCTGAGAGAGTTCCTGCTCGATGCGACCATTCACGTGCCGGGCAAGGGCGACGTGATCTTCGAGCGGAACGACTACACGAACTCGTTCTTCATGATCGTCGACGGCGGCGCCGACATCCAGATCGACGAGAAGGACCCGAACGTAAAGGTGACCGTCGGCGTCGGCGACTTTTTCGGCGAGATCGGACTCATTGCCGGGCGCCGCCGCAGCGCAACCGTGGTCGCGGCCGAACCGTCCTTCATGCTGGAATCGCCGCGGCGCTCGATGATCAAGCTGATCAACTCGGTCGAAGCCGTCGAGCGGGCCATGAACGAGGTGGCGCTCGTGCGCCAGCTCCGCACCTACCTTTCGCCGCACCTCACCGACGAGGCGATCCAGCCCGTACTCGAGACCGCCGAGGTCCGCAGCTTCAAGTCGGGTCAGACGATGTTCAAGGAGGGGGATGCCGACGAGGGCGTCTATCTCATCCGCAAGGGGTCTGTGACCGTTTCGCGGCGGATCGGCGGCAAGGACATCGTCATCGCCTATGTGCCCGCCGGGCACTACGTGGGCGAGATGGCGTTCCTCACCCGCGCCCGACGCAACGCGACGGTGCGCGCCGCCATCAACACCGAAACGATCTGGATGGACAGCGACCGGTTCCGCCAGATGATCGAGGCATCGCCGCAATTGCGGGGAGAGGTCGAGCGCCGTCTGCTGACCCGCTTCATCGAAGGCGAAAGCATGCATGCGCGGCCCGACGCCGGGAACATCATCCAGTTCCTGGTCGAGCAAGGCGTGGGCGAGGCGACGGACATTCTCCTCATCGATGAGACACTGTGCGTCGCGTGTGACAATTGCGAGAAGGCGTGCGCCGAAACCCATGGCGGCGTCTCCCGACTCAATCGCGAGGCGGGCCCGACGTTCAACCGGATTCACGTGCCGACTTCCTGCCGGCACTGCGAACATCCTCACTGCATGGCCGATTGCCCGCCGGACGCCATCCATCGCGCGGTCGATGGCGAGGTCTATATCGACGACAGTTGCATCGGCTGCGGCAATTGCGAGCGGAACTGCCCGTATGGCGTGATTCACCTGTCCGCCGGCGCGCCCAAGAAGCCGGGACTGTTCTCTTGGATGCTGTTCGGACTGGGGCCGGGGCCGGGCGAAAACAAGAAATGGAACAAGGCGCACAAGAAGGACGACGGGGCGCCCAAGGTCGCGGTCAAGTGCGACATGTGCCTGAACATCCCGGGCGGCGCGTCCTGCGTGCGGGCCTGTCCGACCGGGGCGGCCATTCGCGTCAGTCCTGAGGAGTTCTTCTCGCTGTCCGAACTCGCAGCGCGCGGCTAGGCGGGATCGACATGCATACATCCATCCTTGTCTTCCGCAACTTCCGCTATCTCAAGATCGCGGTAGGCCTCGTCCTGGTCGCGATCGTGGCCTACGTCATCCACAGCCCGCTGGGCGGGCCCAACGGCGGCAGTTGGCTGGGATACACGCTGGGAACCCTCGGCGCGCTGCTCATCGTCTGGCTCGCATGGTTCGGCGTGCGCAAACGCCGCTACGGCGTCGGCAAACTGTTGCTCGAGGACTGGGCGTCCGGGCACGTCTATCTCGGCCTGTCGCTGCTGATCATTGCCACGCTGCACAGCGGATTCCAGTTCGGCATCAACGTTCACACGCTTGCCTATGCGTTGATGGTGCTTGTCATCGCGAGTGGCGCCTACGGGCTGTATGCCTATCTGCGCTATCCCGGCCTGCGCTCGCTCAACCGGGGCGAGGGCGCTCTGGGCGACGTTTGGGCGCTGGTCGCCGGCATGAGCCGGGATTGCTACGAGATCGCGCGCGACCTTCCCGACGAGGTCTACAAGCTCGTCGAGGATGCCGACAAGAACACCGCGCTCGGTGGCAGCGTGTGGCGGCAGCTGTCTGGACGCGATCCCAACTGCGCCAGCACGCGCGCGCTGAGAGAGATACGCAAGAAGGCCGAAAGCTACACCGACCGCGACGCCGATGCGGCGCGCCGCCTTGTGCGTGTGCTTGCGCGCAAGGTCGAATTGCTGGGCCGAATTCGCAAGGATATTCAATACAAGGCGCTGCTCGACATCTGGCTCTACTTCCATGTCCCGCTGACGGTCGCGCTGCTGGGTGTGCTTGCCATCCACATCATTACTGTCTTTCTTTACTGGTAGCCGCGCGTGGAAGTTCTCGTCAGATATCTAACCAAGAAACGCGATGGCGCGATTTCGGCGCGTGACGAACTCGTGGTGTGCGAGGCCGTCCATTTCGGCCGCAGCACCGACAACGAGGTCGAGCTCCCGGCGCCCGGCGTCCTGCTGCACGAAGGTGTCTTGCACAAGCGCGCCGGCGGCATGTTCTTCGAGGCGGCGGGCGATGCACGCGCCAATGTCACCATCGACGGCCAGCCGACGGCCAGCGGCCCGGTACAGATCGGATCCCGCATCGGGATCGGCCCCTATGACGTCGTCGTTCTGCCGCCGGAAGGCGAGGCGGAGATTGCGTTGTCGGTCGAGCTCGTGCGGCCGGTCGGCGATAGCCTCGATTCGTTGCGCCGCAACAGCGCCACCCGGATCGAGCAGGTCGGCATCGGCAAGCGGCCACTGGCCTGGGGCGCTTTGATCGTCGTCCTCCTGGCATTCCTCGCTTGGCCGCTGATCGAAACCTACGTCATCGACACCGGCGACCACGCCCTGTCGCGAAACGCGATCGAGGTCGCCGTCAAGGACGAGAGTTGGCCTGTGGCCGGCGATATCGCCTGGCTGACGGGTGCCATTTCGGGCCCCCACAAGTTCATCGCCCGCAACTGCTCGACCTGCCACGAGCGTCCTTTCGTCAAGGTGCAGGACAACGTCTGCGCCGAGTGCCACGCGGATGTCCGGCACCATGTCGATCCCAAGGAACACGACCTGCCCGAACTCACCACGGCGCTGTGCCAGAGCTGCCACAAGGAACACCAGGGCGTCGAGCCGATCACCCGCAAGGACCAGGCCTTCTGCTCGTCCTGCCATGGCGACCTGCAGGCGGTCGCGGCCAATACCAAGCTCGAGGACACCACCAGTTTCGGGCGTAACCATCCCGAGTTCCGCCCGACCGTCGTCGCCGATCCGGTCGCCAGGACCTTCGAACGGGTGCGGCTCGACAAGGCGAACTGGCCGGTCGAGAAATCGAACCTGACGTTCACCCACAAGAAGCACCTGAACCCGCAGGGCGTTCTCGTCCCGGGCAAGCAGGAACGGCGCATGATGGAATGCGCGGACTGCCACGTCACCGACGAGGGCGGTCTCGGCTTCGCGCCGGTCGAAATGGAGAAGAACTGCAGCGAGTGCCATCTGCTCAACTTCGAACCGACCGTGCCGACGCGGCGCCTGCCGCATGGCGACGTGGAGGCGGTGGTCAATTCCCTTCGCGAGTTCTACGGCGACCTCGCGCTGCGCGGCGGCGCCACCGTCGAAGAAGCGCCAGCGGTCGTGCGCCGGCGCCCCGGTGGCCGCTCGCTGAGCGAAGAGGAGCGTCTCGAAGCGCTGGCCTGGGCCGACAAGGCCGCGCGCGATGCAGGCGAACGTGTTTTTGCCAAGTCGGTCTGCGGTACCTGCCACCAGGTGTCGCGTACCGGCGACGGTCCGCTCGACTATGCGGTCGCACCGGTTCTGGTCGTCGACCGCTGGATGCCCAAGGGGCGTTTCGATCATAGCCGCCACAACGCGGCGGATTGCGCCACGTGCCATGACGCGGCCGATTCCGAAAAAGCCACGGACGTTCTGCTGCCGCAGATCGCAACCTGCCAGGCATGCCATGGCGGCGAGACGGCGGCCCAACGCGTGCCGTCGACCTGCGTCAGTTGCCACGCCTTCCATCTCGACTTCCATGAACCGATGCGGGTTCGTGCGCAGGCAGCGCGCGTCGAGGGCGAGTGACGGATTCGCAGCGCCAAAACGCATCGCGGACGGGACGGTGCGGACTTATCGCAGGCCGGTTGTCTTGTTATGATGGCCCCTCGCGGGGGCGACCTGAAGATAGGGGCAGGGCGCACCGGAGTGAACAGCTTGTCCGTCGCGTGAGGCGGACGAAAGAAGGGAGCATGGGCTCGTTGTTGGGCTTCCTGCTGCAGTTCGGGGGAACGGGAACTGCACGACACCCCTACCGGCGGTCTGTCGCCGCCTTGCTGGCATGCGTTGGCCTGCTGCTTGGTGCCGTCTCCACGGCAACTGCCCAGGAGAAGGTCCACACGCTGAGCGTTACCGGTGCGTCTCTGGGCATCGTCGAAAGCGACGGCAATCTGGCGGACCTGCGTCTCAGGGTGAATGCGGGTGCGGACCAGGTCACCTCGACGCATGTGTGGGCGGTCCTCGGCGGTGCCGAATTGCGTCAACGCACCAACAACGGCTATTGGGTCCCGTGGAGCGGCAACGTCGACGACCTGATCGACAATCGCTTCGCCGTCGACGGCGGCACCATCGAGTACAAGATCGTCGATGGCTCGATCGCCGCGGACAATCAGGGCATAACCATCGTCATTGGCTACAGGTCGGGCGGCGCCCTGAAGTACGGCGCGCTCGGGATCATTCCCAAGGGTGGATCATGAGGCGGCTCCGCATCATCGGCGTTGCCGTCGCGGCTTGCCTGTGGGCCGGCAACGCAGCCGCGCAAATATCGCAGCAGGCGCTGACCACGGCCGAGGTCGGCCAGATCATCTCCCAGGCCGTCGCCGAGGCGCGGGCGCGCAACGTCGCCGCGACGGTGGCGGTGGTCGACCGCGTCGGCAACGTCCTGGGCGTGTTCGAGATGACCGGCGCCGCCGGCACCCTCCGCGTGACCAGTGGCAAGGGCATTGCCCGCACCAACGGTCTCGAGGAGGTCCAGCAGACCTTCACCAACCTCGGCGCCAACGGGTCGCCGACGCGCAAGCTTGGCGCCATCGCCAAGGCGATCACCGGCGCCTATCTGTCGTCCTCGGGCAACGCTTTCACGACGCGGACGGCGAACCAGATCATCCAGGAACACTTCAACCCGGGCGAATCGTTCGCGCCCAGCGGGCCATTGTTCGGCGTGCAGTTCAGCCAGCTTCCGTGTTCCGACCTGTCCGTCCGGCAGGCCACCAACGGAGTCCCGACCGGGCTGGTCGACGCGACGGCAGGACCGAAACGCTCGCCGCTCGGTCTTTCGGCTGATCCCGGCGGTCTGCCGCTGTACAAGTCGGGCGTCGTGGTTGGCGGCATCGGAATCGAAAGCAATGGCACCTACACGATCGATCCGGTGGTCACGGACCAGGACGCCGACGTCGAGGAGATCGTCGCCTTGGCGGGCCAGTCCGGATTCCAGCCGCCCGACGATATCAGGGCCAACCGGATCTTCGTCGAAGGCAAGAGCCTGCGTTACATCGATCAGGACGTGAACGTCCTCAGCAGCACGCCGGCCAACACGCCGACGTTTGCCTCGATTAACGGCACGCAGGGCAATCTCGTCGCGGTCCGCGGCTACTACGCCGGAGGTGCGCTGGTCGCCGGCACAGCCTACGGCAACTCCGAATCCGGGTTCGCCGCTGACCCCAACGGCGACTACAACGGCGTCGGCGGTACGGTGTTCGTGCTGTTCAACGGCAACAACCCGCCCACGGCGCGGTTTGCGCCCCGCGACAGCATCAGCCCGACGACGGGCAACGGCGGCCTGACGACCGCGGAGGTGCGCCAGATCATCCGCAGCGCTCTCAGGGTTGCGTTTGCCAGCCGCGCCCAGATTCGCCGCCCGCTGTCGAGCCAGGTGCAGGTCACGGTGTCGGTGGTCGATGCCAACGGCAACATCCTCGGCATCGCCCGGACCTTCGACGGACCGATCTTCGGAACCGATGTGTCGTTGCAGAAAGCCCGCACCGCCGCGTTCTTCTCAAGCACCACAGCCGGTACCTATCTCGGCACCTTCAACTCGACCGTGGGCGGGACGCCGTCGACGCAGAACGCGAACGGCAAGACGATCTCGGAGTACGTCACAGCCGTTCGGAACGTACTGGGAAGCAATGCCCTGCAGGACGGCACGGCGTTTGCCGACCGCTCGGGCGGCAACCTGTCGCGGCCCTATCTGCCCGACGGCATTATCGGCGAAGCCAATGGGCCGTTCAGCTATCCGATCGCGACCTGGAGCCCGTTCAATACCGGGCTGCAACTCGACGTCGTGTTCGACAACATCGCGACGCACATCCTCTATACCGACGTCGGCGGCGCGAACAACGACACCGGCGCGACCTGCTCGGCCTTCACGGCCGATGGCGGCACCCAGCTCACCCGCATTTCAAACGGCTTTCAGATTTTCCCGGGCAGCGTGCCGATCTATCGCAACGGCACGGTCATTGGCGGGGTCGGCGTGTCCGGCGACGGGATCGACCAGGACGACATGGTGTCGTTTCTCGGACTGCACGATGCCGGAATCGCGCTCGGAACGGGGGTCGGCAATGCACCGCCGGCGCGCCGGGCCGACCAGCTGAGGGCGCCCGGCGGCAACCTGCGCTACGTCAACTGCCCCTTCAAGCCGTTCCTCGGCTCGCGCCAGAACAACGTGTGCCATGGCAAATAGGGCTGCATACGGGGCCATTGCCGCCGTGGTCGCTGCCGCGATGCTGGCCGCCTCGCCGGCCCAGGCGGGCAAGGAGCGGATTCGCACCGCCGCGCCGGCGCCACAGCCGATCCTGGTGCAACAACGGATTCCCCAGCGCGAGCGGCGCCAGGACGCGATCGAACCGGTCGCGCCGGCGGACCTCTCGCGGATCGGACCGCCGCAGCCCAACTTGCCGGCCGAATTCATCCCGATTCCGGATCGTTGGCGCCTGATCGACAACCTCGGGGTCAAGGTCAACTTTTGGGATCCATACAACCAGAATACGTTGAAGGCGGATCGGCCGCTGCCCGGGACCGACGACTTCTTCGTCAACCTTGCAGTGATCTCGGATACGGTGATCGAGCCGCGGCGAATCCCGACCCCGATCAGTCCCAACTCGACGCAGAAGCCGGGGACGAACGATACATTCGGCGACGGCGACCAGATGTTCTACCTGCAGAACCTCGTGGTCAGCCTGTCGTTCCTGCAAGGCGATACGGCCTACCGGCCGCCCGATATCGAATTCCGCATCACCCCGGTCTTTAATTTCACGCGCGCCGAGGTCGAGGAGCGCGCGGTCCTGCGGCGAAACCCCGCCGATGGGAAAGTGCGCAACGACGTCCATCTCGGCATCCAGGAAGCGTTCTTCGACTACCACATCCGCAACGTGTCGCGGCGCTTCGACTTCGATTCCTTCCGGGTCGGTATTCAGCCGTTCTCGACCGATTTCCGCGGCTTCCTGTTCCAGGACAATCAGCTCGGGTTCCGCCTTTTCGGCAATCGCGACAACAACCTGTTCCAGTACAATATCGGCTACTTCCGGCGACTGGAAAAGGACACGAACTCGGGCCTGAACGATCTCGGCGAGGAAATCCGCAAGGACGAATTCTTCATCGCCAACCTCTATCTGCAGGATCTGCCGCGGCTCGGCTTCGTCTCGCAATTCACGATCCTGCACAACCGCAACGACGAAGACAGCGAGTTCTTCTTCAACAAGAACGACTTCATTGAACGGCCGGCGTCCTTCGGCGACGAGCGACTGCACAAGTACAACGTCACCTACCTCGGCTACAACGGCGACGGTCGCGTCGGCCGTGCCCAGTTGACGACGTCGTTCTACTACGCGTTCGGCGAGGACAACCACAGCCAGCTCAACGGCAACCTGATCGACGACAATGCCGATATCCGGGCGTTCTTCTTCGCTGCCGAACCGTCGTTCGATTTTGACTGGTTCCGGTTGCGCGGCTCGTTCCTGATCGCCAGCGGCGACAGCGACCCCTTCGACAAGAAGGAAGAGGGCTTCTCGGCGCTGTTCGAGAACCCGCAGTTCGCCGGTGGCGACACCAGCTTCTGGATCCGACAGGGCATTCCCCTGATCGGCGGCGGCGGCGTCCAGCTCACCCAGCGAAACGGCGTTCTCGCCGAACTGCGCAGCTCCAAGGAGCATGGTCAGTCCAACTTCAACAATCCCGGCATCGTTCTGGTCGGTATCGGCACCGATTTCGACCTGACGCCGGAGTTGCGGCTCTCGACCAACTTCAATCACCTGGCCTTCGACGACACCTCCAACCTTCAGGTGCTGCGCAACCAGGGCGAGATCGACGAGGAAATCGGTTGGGACCTCTCGGCGGCGGTGATCTGGCGGCCCTTGTTCATCCAGAACATCGTGCTGCGCCTGTCGGGCGCGATGCTGCTGCCGGGACCGGGTTTCAAGGATCTCTTCGCCTCTTCCCAGGGCGCCGACGAGGACGTCCTCTATTCGATCCTCGCCAATGGCACTCTGACGTTCTAGGACCGGGCATGGCGCGACGCACAATAACGGCATTCACCCTCGGCCTTCTCCTCGGCCTCGGGACGCTTCTCGCCGGTCAGACGGCGATCGCGGCGGAGGGCGAACACGCGCGTCACATCGACTACGTCGCGACCCCGCCGGCACCGCGCTCGCAGCTTCCGGAACAGGCGATGGCAAAGAGCGCCGGGTGCATCACCTGTCACACCAAGACCGATGCGTTTTCGATGCACAGGTCGCCGGGCGTGATTCTCGGTTGCGTCGACTGCCACGGCGGCGATGCCTCGGTGAAGGGGTTGGCGATCGACGACCGGCAGGCCATTGAACGCGCTCACGTGCTGCCGCGCTATCCCAAGACCTGGCATTACCCGAGCTCGGCCAATCCGGAGCGCAGCTACACGCTGCTGAACCGTGAAGCGCCGGAATACATCCGCTTCGTCAATCCGGGCGACCTGAGGGTCGCCCGTGAGTCGTGCGGCGCCTGCCATCTCGACCAGATCGCCAAGGTCGAGCGCAGCATCATGGCGACAGGCGCGATGCTGTGGGGCGGTGCCGCGTACAACAACGGCATCGTGCCGTTCAAGCGCTATATCCTCGGCGAGGCGTATACACGCGAAGGCGTCCCGGCGATGGTCGAAAACCCGATCCCGCCGGACGAGCGCATGCTTGCCAAAGGCGTGCTGCCCTACATCGTGCCGCTGCCGGCGTGGGAAGTGATCCCGCCGGGCGACATCTTCCGGATCTTCGAGCGCGGCGGCCGCAATATCGTCAACCTGTTCCCGGAGATCGGGAATCCGAACTCGATCGGCCGCCTGCAGCAGCTTGAGGAACCCGGTCGCCCGGATATCCGCCAGTCCAATCGCGGTCCCGGTACCGGTCTGCGGATTGCTGTGCCGGTCATCAACATCACCAAGACCCGCCTGAACGATCCGTTCTTGTGGTTCCTAGGCACCAACGACCAGCCGGGCGATTATCGCTCCTCGGGCTGCACGTCCTGCCACGTGGTCTATGCCAACGACCGCGATCCGATCCACTCCGGTCCTTATGCGAAGTTCGGGCACGAAGGCAAGACGCAGACTGTCGATCCGACCATTCCGGCTGACGAGGAAGGCCACCCGCTTGAGCACGCGTTCACCAACGCGATCCCTTCGAGCCAGTGCATGGTCTGTCACATGCACCAACCGAACGTGTTCGTGAACACCTACCTCGGCTACACGATGTGGGACTATGAACCCGATGCGCCGCTGATGTTCCCGAAAGAGCAGCGCTATCTGTCCTCCGACGAGCAGATGGCAATCCTCGACCGGAACCCGGAAGAGGCGGTGCTGCGTGGCCTATGGTCCGACCTCGAATTCCTCAAGAACGTCTGGACCGACATCAATCCGAAAGCCAAGAACACCCAGTTCGCCGACTATCACGGCCACGGCTGGAACTTCCGGGCGGTGTTCAAGAAGGACCGCAAGGGCAACCTGCTCGATGCCGAGGGCAAGAAGGTCAGCCACGAGGATCCCGATAAGTTCAAGAAGGCCGTCCACATGCGGTCGATCCATGCCGAGATCGGCATGCAGTGCGTCGATTGCCACTTTTCGCAGGACGCGCATGGCACAGGTCACCTCTATGGCGAGGTTCAGGCAGCGATCGAGATCCGCTGCAAGGATTGCCACGGCACGCCGGATGCCTATCCGACGCTGACGACCAGCGGCCCTGCTGCACCGCCGCGCGGCAACGATCTGTCGCTGCTCCGTCTTCAGGATGGCCGCAAGCGCTTCGAATGGGTGGGCGGCGGCAACTGCGGGACCGAGCGGCACGAACCCGGCTGTCGGCTGATCCAGCGTTCCGCGGTCGATCCGGCCCTCGAATGGGAAATGAGCCTCGTCAAGGACGCGGTCAACCCCAACAGCGCGCACTACAACGCCAAGGCGGCACGGGCCAAACTGGTTTCGAAGAACACCGCAACCCAGGAATGGGGGCCGGGCGTGGCCAAGGAGGATCGCGCCCACGACGTCGAAGACAGGATGGAGTGCTACACCTGCCACCTGTCGTGGACGACGTCATGCGGCGGCTGTCACCTGCCGATCCAGGCGAATCGGTTGTCGGAACGCCACCACTTCGAAGGCGGTATCTCGCGCAACTTCGCGACCTACAATCCGCAGGTCGTTCGCGACCAGATCTTCCAGCTGGGGATCGCCGGCGACGTGAAGGGCAACATGATTGCGCCGATCCGTTCGACGTCGGCGCTGGTTCTTTCGTCGCAGAACATCAACCGCGAGCGCATCTACGTGACGCAGCCGCCGATCGCGGCGAGCGGCTACTCGAGCCAGGCCTTCGCCCCGCATTTTGCC
>JAYQVF010000077.1:0-13831 GCA_038148335.1 Alphaproteobacteria bacterium
CCTCGGCGCGGAACGGCGTCAGCGCGGTGGTGCCCATCACGGCGGCGGTGGCGCCGAGCGCCGCGGCGCCGCCGAGGAACGACCGGCGCGACACCATCTTCTCGGTGATGCGCGCAAAGTCGGTCGGTTCGGGGCGCGGATTGTTCAGTTCGTCGAACTCGTCGAAGGACAGGCGTTGGGGCAGTTCATTCATGATCGGGCTTCCTCACAGGCTGACCCGGCGCTGCAGGCCGGTTTAGGTCACTCTTCGACCGCCTTCTAGGTCCCCTGCATGAGTCATCCATGACGGTGTCATGAAGATTTTCTGACAGCCCGGTCCGGGATTCTCAGAAATCCAGGGAATTTCGACGATGTGTTAACGGCGGTCCCGCGCTGTTGACCCCTTGTTAACAATTTTCATCGAATATCTGTAAAAATTACATCAAATCTGGGGGGCAGGCTCCGGGCGATGAGTTTGCAAGGTCTCACCACGGTTTTACCGCTGCCGCGACGCGGTGAAGCCCCCGGCTTCATCGGCAACGCGCAGGAGACCTATGACCGCCGCACCGCCTTCCGCCGCGCCGGCGACGCCTTCGAGCAGCAGCGCCTGCGGCACACCGACGACCGCGGCCGGATGCCGCAAGCCGACGACCGGCGGCAGCGCGTCAGCGACGAGCCCCAGGCCGGCCTGCATGCCGGCCGTCGCGCCACCGACCGCAACGTCCCGGGCGGCCTTCACCTCAAGCTCGCCGGTCATCCCGAATTCGTCCGCCATTCGACGCCGTTCGTCGCCCAGGCGATCGGACAGGAGCGCGGCGTGATCGAACACGTCCGCCAGCGCGGCCCCGGCGGCGGCACCGCCGCCTACGACGCCGGTATCGCCCGCGTCGATTCCTTCTTCAGCGCTATAGAACCCGTCGAAGTCTACGCCTGACCGGCCCTGTGCCGATCCGTGTTATGACTGCCCGGTGACCCGGAGAGCTTCATGACGCGCGTTTGCATCTACGGCGCCGGCTCCATCGGCGGGCACCTGGCCGCGCTGCTGGCCCAAGGCGGCGAGGCCGAGGTGAGCGTCGTCGTGCGCGGCGCCACGCGCGACGCGATCGCCGCCGGCGGCCTGACCGTCGAGACCGGCGGCGCACGCCTCGTCGCGACCGTCGCCGCCACCGACGATCCCGCCACGCTCGGCCTCCAGGACTTCGTCATTCTCACGCTCAAGGCGCCCGCGGTGCCGGCGGCGGTGCCGGGAATAAAGTCCTTGCTGGGCCGCGATACCGCAATTGTCACCGCGATGAACGGCATCCCGTTCTGGTACTTCCACGCCCACGGCGGCCCGTACGATGGCCATCGCCTCGACACCGTCGATCCCGGGGGGCGGCAGTGGGACGAGATCGGTCCCGAACGCGCGATCGGCAGCGTCGTGTGGACCGCCGCCGAGGTCGTCGCGCCCGGCGTCGTGCGCCACACCTACGGCAACCGGTTCGTCCTCGGCGAACCCGACGGCGCGACCAGCGAACGGATCGCGCGTCTCTCCCGGCTGCTGGAGGGGGCGGGCCTCGAAGCGCCGGTGACCGGCGACATCCGTGGCGAGATCTGGACCAAGCTGTGGGGCAACCTGTCGTTCAATCCGGTCAGCGCCCTGACCCATGCGACGCTCGACATCCTCGCCACCTCGCCGCGCACGGTTCCGGTGCTGCGCGCGATGATGGTCGAGGCGCAAACGGTCGCGGAGAAACTCGGCATCGGTTTTCCGATGGACGTCGACAAGCGGATCGCGATGGCGCAGTCGGTCGGACCGCACAAGACCTCGATGCTGCAGGACCTGGAGCGCGGCCGCCCGCTAGAGCTTGCCGCGCTGACCGGTGTCGTCGCCGAGATGGGCCGCCTGGTCGGCGTCGCGACGCCGGCCGTCGACGCGATCCTCGCGCTGACGGCGCAGCGCGCCCGCGCTATCGGATCTGCTTGATCAGGTACTTGATGAAGGCGTCGTCGACGTGTTGCTGGCTGGCGCCGCGCCACGCGTCGTAGGCCTGCGCGTAGGAGCCGAAGATGCCGCGGATGTCCAGCGACGGCAGGTCGACGAAACGTTCGCCCTGGGTCCTCGACCCTGCCGCCATAGACGAGATAGAGCGGCTGTGCCTCGGCCTTGGCATCGGCATCGTTGACGGGGGCGGGATCGGCCATGACCGCCATGTAGTGCCCGCCTGCCGGTTTGGCAACCGCACAGGGTTGCCCGCGCCGCCGCCGCTCCGGATACTCGCGGTCCCGCGGGAGGGCAGCATGAGCGAAAAACCGGACAGCGTCGGCGAGGCGTTCGTCGACGCGTTGGCCGATCACAGCGTCGACTATTTCTTCGGCAATTCGGGGACCGACTTCGCGCCGGTGATCGAGGCCTTCGCCAAGGCAGCCGCGCTGGGCAAGCCCGCGCCTGTCCCTGTGCCGGTGCCGCACGAGAATACGGCGATGGGCATGGCCCACGGCTACTACCTCGCCACCGGCCGGCCGCAGGCGGTGATGGTCCACACCACCGTCGGCACGGCCAACGCGGTGTGCGGCCTGATGAACGCGTCGCGCCAGAACGTCCCGGTGCTGACCTTCGCCGGGCGCACCCCGGTCATGGAGGCCGGCGCCTACGGCGCGCGCAACCGCGTCATCCAGTGGGCCCAGGAGGCCTACGACCAGGCCGGCATGGTCCGCGAATACGTGAAGTGGGACTACGAGCTGCGCCGCCCCGACCAGGTCGCCGCCGTGGTCGACCGTGCCGTGTCGGTGGCGATGAGCGAACCGCGCGGCCCGATCTATCTCACCCTGCCGCGCGAAGTGCTGGCGGGCCCGGCGGCGCCCGACGCCATGCCGGGCAGCCACGCCGCGGCCAGCGCGCCCGGCCCCGACATCGACGCGATCGAGGCCGCGGCCGACATTCTCGCCGCCGCCAAGGCGCCGCTGATCGTCACCACGACCGTCGGCCGCTATCCCGGCGCCATGGAGGAACTCGCAATCCTCGCCGAAACCTTCGCCATCCCGGTCGTTGCCCACTGGCCGCGCTATGTCTGCCTGCCGGCCGACCATCCGATGCATGCCGGCTTCACCCCAGGCCCCGCCCTGAAGGGCGCCGACGCAGTGCTGGTCCTCGACAGCGACGTGCCGTGGATCCCGGCAACCGAGGGGCCTGCCGACGGCGCCAAGGTGATCCATCTCGGCATCGACCCGCTCTACGGCGACTACCCCATCCGCTCTTTCAACGCCGACATCGCGATCAACAGCGCGCCGGTGTCGGGCCTGCGCGCGCTGCGCGAATCGCTCGGCGAGCGGCTGCAGGCGCGCGGCGGCGAAATCGCCGCCCGGCGCCAGCGCATCGCCGCCGCCAACGCCGAACGCCGCGCCGGCGTCCAGGCAACGCTGGGCAAACTCGGCAACATGAAGCCGATGAGCGCGGCCTGGGTGACCCACTGCATCGACCGCATCCGCGGCGACAATGCGATCCTGGTCAACGAATCGCCCCTGCAGCAGGACTACCTGTCGCTGACCGAGCCCGGCAGCTTCTTTTCTGCAAGCCCGGTCGGGGGCCTCGGGTGGGGCATGGGCGCAGCGCTCGGGCTCAAGCTCGGCCGGCGCGACAAGCTTGTGATCGCGGCGCTCGGCGACGGCGCCTACATGTTCGGCAATCCGACTTCGGCGCATTTTGTCGGCCGCGCGCTCGACCTGCCTGTGCTGACCGTGATCTTCAACAACCGCATGTGGGGCGCAGTGAACCGCGCGACCAAGACCATGTACCCCGACGGCTATGCGGCCAAGGCGAACCAGGTGCCGCTGACGATGCTGGAGCCGGCGCCCGATCTCGAAAAGGTGGTGGCCGCTTCGGGCGGCTACGGTGCCGTCGTCGAAGACCCGGCGAAACTCGAGGATGAGTTGCTCAAGGCGCGCGACGTCGTGCAGAACGAAGGCCGTCAGGCCGTCGTCAACGTCGTCGTCCAGGGAGTCTAGTCAGCCGGCCACGCCCCGTGATGGGACAGGTTGATCATGATCCCGTCGGGATCGCGGATGAACATCTCCCAGACTTCCTCCGGCAGCGGCAGGTCGAGCTTCGTCGGCGGGCTGATGACGTGGGCGCCGGCCGCCTCGAGCTTCGCGACCAGTTCCCTGAGATGATCGGTCCGGATCACGAGACAGGCGTCCCCGAGATGCACCTTGTTCTGCACCGGCGGGTCGTCGAGCGGCGGGTTGGCGCCGCGCACGTCGGCCAGGCCGATATTGCCGATCGCCGTGTCGCCGCCGCGCAGCACCACGATCCGCATCGATTCGCAAGGCTGGCCGAGAATCTCCGACGCGCCCGGATTGGGGATTTCGGTGTCGATCCACACCTCCAGCCCCAGCAGGTCGCGGTAGAACGCGAGCGAGCGGTCGATGTCGCGGCAGAAGATGGTGGTGCGGGAAACGGGCGCGATCTTGGCGGACAAGAGGACCTCGACGTACAGCCTTCCTTGTAGGCGCGCCCCCATCGCCCCTAGAGTTCCCCAATTCTGCCGGGAGCGCCGCGCCATGTCGACCATTACCAGCCTAGCCGACCTCGAGGCCCGCTACGGCACGCCGTCCGAGGCCGCCGTGGTGAAGGAGGCCGGCCGCATCGGCCCCGCCTATCGGGCGATGATCCAGGCCTCGCCGTTCGTCGCGCTCGCCACCGTCGGTCCCGAGGGGCTCGACTGCTCGCCGCGCGGCGACGCCGGCAGCGTCGTTCGGGTCCACGACGACAAGACCCTCATGCTCCCCGATCGCGCCGGCAACAACCGCACCGATTCCTTGCGCAACATCGTGCGCGACCCGCGGGTCGCCCTGCTGTTCCTCATCCCGGGCTCGGGCAACACGATGCGCGTCAACGGCCGCGCGGTGCTGTCGGTCGACCCCGACCTGCTCGCGTCGTTCGCGATGGAAGGCAAGGAACCGCGCAGCGTCGTCGTCGTCACCGTCGACAGCGTCTACTTCCAGTGCGGCCGCGCCGTGCTGCGCGCCGACCTGTGGAACCCGGAGAGGCACGTCGACCCCAAAGACCTGCCCAGCGCCGGCACGATGCTGGCCGAGGCTACGGACGGCCGGGTCGGCGGCCCCGACTACGACAAGGCCTGGCCGGCCCGGGCCAGGGGATCGCTGTGGTAGGAGGCCGCGGCGCGGCCTAGAATGGACAAGACCCTCCCGCCGGGAGGGTTTTTGAGTCCCGAAAGGCACCCCATGCTGTCGTCCTTGCGCGAACACCTGCGCCGGCCCGAGATCCTCCTGCTCATCATGGGCGCCGGGGTGCCCATCTCGTTCGCGACCTGGAACAGCCTGCTCAACAACTTCGCGATCGAGCGCGTCGGCTTCGGCGGCGCCGAGATCGGCATCCTGCAGTCCTTGCGCGAGATTCCGGGCTTCCTGTCGTTCGGCGTGGTCTTCCTTTTGCTGTTCATCAGGGAACAGCGGCTGGCCTATATCGCGCTCGCCTTCCTCGGCGTCGGCACCGCTGTGACCGGGTTCTTCCCCAGCCTGATCGGCCTCTACGTCACCACGGTCGTCATGTCGATCGGCTTCCACTACTACGAGACGACGGCGCAGTCGCTGTCGCTGCAGTGGTTCGACAAGAAGACCGCGGCGCAGTGGTTCGGACGCGTCATCGCCGTCGGCTCGTTCGCCGGCATCGTGTCCTACGCGCTGGTCTACATCGGGCTCGAGTTGATCGGCCTCGACTTCAAGTGGATCTACGTCGTCGGCGGCGGCATCACCGTTGCGATCGGCCTGATCGCGTGGATGGCGTTTCCCGAATTTCCGGCCAAGGTCGAACAGCGCAAGCATCTGGTCCTGCGCAAGCGCTACTGGCTGTACTACGCGCTCGTCTTCATGTCCGGCGCGCGGCGCCAGATCTTCGTCGTGTTCGCCGCCTTCATGCTGGTCGATCGCTTCGGCTTCGACGCCGGCACCATCGCCCTGATCTTCCTCGCCAACAGCGCGCTCAACATGGTGCTGGCGCCGCGCATCGGCAAACTCATCGCGGTGTGGGGCGAGCGTCGTGCGCTGACCCTGGAATATATCGGCCTCGCCATCGTCTTCGCCGCCTACGCCTTCGTGCAAAGCCCGGCGGTCGCGATCGGCCTCTACATCGTCGACCACGTGTTCTTCGCAATGGCGATTGCGATCAAGACCTACTTCCAGAAGATCGCCGACCCCGCCGACATCGCGCCGACCGCGGGCGTCAGCTTCACCATCAACCACATCGCCGCCGTCTTCCTGCCGGCCGCGTTCGGCGCCCTGTGGCTGGTGTCGCCGGCCGCCGTGTTCCTCGCCGGCGCCGCGATGGCGCTGGGTTCGCTCGCGCTGTCGCGCCTGGTCCCGCCCGACCCCGAAGAAGGCAACGAGGCCCTCTACTTCCGCCCCGCCCCGCGGGCCGCCGCCCCGGTCCAGGCCGCCGAGTAGGCCCGGCTGCCGGCATTCCTGACACGGCCGCGCAGGCGCTTTACTTAACTGGGTTATTAATTATTCTACCGGTTAAATGAAGCCCGCTGCCGATCCCCTCAGCGCCACCTTCGCCGCCCTGTCCGACCCGACCCGGCGCGCCATCCTCGCGCGCCTGGCCCAGGGACCGGCCACGGTCGGCGAACTCGCCGAACCCTTCGCGATTTCCGCGCCCGCGATCTCGCGCCACCTCAAGGTTCTCGAACACGCAAACCTGATCCGGCGCGTGAAGGAAGCGCAGTGGCGGCGCTGCAGGCTCGAACCCGAGCGCCTGCGCCAGGCCGGCGACTGGATCGAGCAGTACCGCGGCTTCTGGGAAGGCCAGTTCGAGTCGCTGGCCGGCTTCATCGACACCCTGAAGGCCGGTCCCAGGCCCACGGAGGAGGACGACCCCGATGACCATGGCCCAAGCCGCAACCACTGAGCCGGGCGGCCACTTCGTCGAAGTCAGCCGCGTGTTCGATGCCCCGCGCGGTTTCGTATTCGACGCCTTTACCCGGCCCGAGCTGCTGCGCAAGTGGTGGGCGCCCGAAGGCCTGACCCCAGGCGACATGCTCTTCGAACCGCGCATCGGCGGCGCCTGCCGCTTCGAGATGATCGAGCCCGACGGCAGCCGTCACACCGCCGTCGGCACGGTGGCGACCTTCGACCCCGGCCGCGCCGTCGCCTTCACCTGGGCCTAGCTTCTCGACGACGGCGGCAAGGGACCGGAGACGCTGGTCTCGATCGTCTTCACCGACGACGGCCGTGGCACCCGCGTAACCCTCACCCACAGCGGCTTCACCGATGCCGAAACCGCCGCCCAGCACGAGCGCGGCTGGTCCACCATGTTCAACCGCTTCGGCGACGCAGGCCGGATCACATGAAGTATTCGCGCGGCGGCGCGCGCTTGCGCCGCCGCCGCTAGCGGGTTCACCCGCCCCTCGATACGGGGTTTCCTTGATTGCCCGCCCTTCTAATTGCCTGCAAAGTCAGGTAGTTATTCGACCACCCGGACAGTCAACTGAAACGAGGGCCCAGCATGGCAGGCCATGACTACGACCTGATCGTGATCGGCTCCGGCCCCGCCGGGCATCGCGCCGCCATCTAGGCCGCCAAAGTCGGCAAGCGCACCGCAATCATCGAGCACAAGGGCGTGGTCGGCGGCGTCTGCATCAATACCGGCACCATCCCGTCCAAGACCCTGCGCGAAGCCGTGATGCACCTGTCCGGCTACAACCAGCGCGGCATCTACGGCCAGGCCTACCGGGTGAAGCAGAAGATCGTCATGGAGGATCTTCTTCACCGCACCGACCACGTCATCCGCAACGAAATCGACGTCACCCGGCATCAACTCTAGCGCAACAACGTCGAGGTGATCAACGCCAGCGGCTCCTTCGTCGATCCGCACACGGTGCGTCTAAAGGACGTCGGCAACGGCGGCCACCGCGACGTCACCTCGGACAAGATCGTCGTTTCGGTCGGCACCGTGTGCACGCGCGACGAACACATCCCGTTCGACGGCAAGCGCATTTTCACCAGCGACGACATCCTGAGCCTCGATGCCCTGCCGAAGCGCCTCGCGGTGGTCGGCGCCGGCGTCATCGGCTGCGAGTATGCGACGATCTTCGCGGCGCTCGGCGTGCGCGTCACCGTGATCGACAAGCGCACCCGTCTCCTCGACTTCCTCGACTGGGAAATCACCGATGCGCTGGCGCACCACATGCGCGAGAACCGCGTCACCCTGCGCCTTGGCGAAGAGGTGGCCGGCCTTGAAATGTACGAGGACGAGCAGGGCGAACATGTCCGCATCAAGCTCGGCAGCGGCAAGCAGGTCCTGACCGAACAGGCGCTCTACGCCATCGGCCGCACCGGCGCGACGGCGACGCTCAACCTCGACGCCGCCGGTCTGGACTCGGACGACCGCGGCCGCATCAAGGTCAACGAGAACTTCCAGACCGACCAGCCGCACATCTATGCCGTGGGCGACGTCATCGGTTTCCCGAGCCTCGCCTCGACGAGCATGGAACAGGGCCGGCTCGCGTCGTGCCATGCGTTCAACGTCCCGGCGCACAGCGTGCCCGAGCTGTTCCCCTTCGGCATTTACACGATCCCCGAGATCTCGGTCGTCGGCAAGAACGAGCAACAGCTCACCGACGAAGGCGTGCCGTACGAAATCGGCAAGGCGTCCTACAACGAGATCGCCCGCGGCCAGATCATCGGCGACCGCACCGGCCTGCTGAAGCTGTTGTTCCACACGGAAACGCGCAAGCTTCTCGGCGTGTCGATCATCGGCGAAGGCGCCAGCGAGCTGATCCACATCGGTCAGGCCGTGCTGTCGCTGGGCGGCGACATCGACTACTTCGTCGACACCGTCTTCAACTATCCGACCCTCGCCGAGTGCTACAAGACCGCGGCTTTTGACGGGATCAACCGTCTGTACTGATTTCGTGTAGCATGACGCGGCGGCCCCACGCGGGGCGCGCGTTAGGGAGAGACATGGCGGCACCCCCGCAGCAACTCGAGTGGAAGCGGCAACGCATCCTGCTGCTCGATCTGGACGACCAGTTCCGGTTCTGGGCGCGCGGGCTGTTCAACCGCCTGGGCGTCGCCGAGGTCATCAGTACGGCCAGCGGATTCGACGCGCTCCATGCGCTGGACCGCACCGACGCGACCCTCGCCATGGTCGATCTGCAGATCAAGGGCATGACGGCCGCCGAGTTCATCAAGGCCGTCCGCGGCAAGCGCCGGCTCGGCAACCTGCCAGTCATGCTGCTGGTCAAGACCCAGGACAAGCAGGCGATCTACGACGCCAGCCTCGAAGGCATCGAAGGCATCATCGTCAAGCCGATCGCCGAAAAGGCGATGCTGAGCCGGGTCGTCACAACCCTGTTGCAGCCGCAGCGGATCGTGCTCAACGAGAGTTTCGCCGGCCCCGACCGCCGCAACCTTCCCCGCATCGATCCGGAGCCCGCCAAGCCGGCGGCGGCGCCGGTGCCGCGTACCAAGGCGGTGCCGACGATCGCCGCCAAGCCGGTCGGCAAGGCGCGCCCGAAACCGGCCGGCGCCGTGCTCAAGCCGCAGGGCAAGGGTGCGCCGGCCAGGAGAGAGGCGGCGCCGACCCGACCCGTGGAACCGCTCGAGACCGCGCCGGTCGATAAAAAGCCCAAGGTCCGCGGCTGGGACGAAGAGGACGTCGCGGCGACGCCGCCGCCGGTCGAGGTCCGCGACTACGCGGCGGAGATCAAGGAGACGCCCAAGGCCAAGGCCGCTTCGAAGGAAGACTGGGACGCCGCCGTCGCGCCGAAGCCCAAGAAGGAAAAGAAAAAGAAGAAAACCCGCGAACCGTCGATCGACCTGCCGGGCATCCTCGAAGCGCACCAGGCGTGGCTCGCCTCGAACGGGCAGGAAGGCGAAAAGGCTCGGCTCGAGGGTGCCGACCTCGCCGGCGCCGATCTTGCCGGCGCCAACCTCGTGAACGCCTCGCTGCGCGGCGCCAACCTGTCCGACAGCGACTGCAGCGGCGCCCAGATGACCTCGGCCGAGATGCGCCGCGCCAACCTGTCGGGTGCCAGCCTCGCCGGCGCCGACCTGTCCTACGCGACCTTGCGCCACGTGAACCTGACGCTGGCCGACCTCTCCGGCGCGTCGCTTGTCGGTGCCGATCTCGCCGGCGCGACCTTCGCCAAGGCCAACGTCCAGCAGGCCGACCTGACCAGCGCCAGTCTGCTCGGCGCCGACCTCGACAACGCGGATCTGGAAAAGGCGACCGGCCTGACCCAGACCCAGGTCGGCAAGGCCTACGGCACCAAGACGACCAAGCTTCCGGCCGGGCTGCGCGCCGGCTCGCCGGAGGAATGGTCGGAAAAGCTCTGAGCGCGCTCCCCTTGCGGCTTTCCCCGCTTTGACAGACCCGGACGACGACGGTCTTCCCGCAACCGCGCGGCCCCCGGTCGTGCTGCTGATGACCATGATCCTGCCGGGCGTGCTGGCCATCAACGTCTATGTCCCGGCGCTGCCCGAGATCACCCGCGTGTTCGACGCCTCGCAGGCCGAGGTGCAACTGACGCTGACGGTCTTTCTCGTCGCCTTCGGCATTTCGCAGCTCGTCATGGGGCCGCTGTCGGACCGCTACGGCCGCCGCCCGGTCATGCTCGGCGGCGGCGCGCTCTACGTCGCCGCCAACGTCGTCTGCGCGCTCGCCTTCTCGATGGAAGCGCTGCTGGTCGGCCGCGTGCTGCAGGCGATCGGCGCCTGCGTCGGCAGTGTCATCACCCGGGCGATCGTGCGCGACGCCTGGGGGCGCGACCGTTCGGCCGGGATGATGGGCCTTATCACCCTGGCGATCAGCATCGGCGCGGCGATTGCGCCGATCGCCGGCGGCCTGCTCGCCGGTCAGTTCGGCTGGAGCGCCGGCTTCTGGTTCCTTGCCGTCCTCGGTGCGATCCCGTTGATCGTCGGCATCTACCGGCTGCCCGAGACCAACCGCTACGTCGGCCGCCCGCTCGGCGTGGTGCGCATCGTGAGCGACCTCGGCCGCCTCGTCGCCTACCCGCCGTACCTCGGCTACTGCGCCAGCGTCGGGGCGATGAACGGCATGTTCTTCGTGTTCATCGGCACCGCGCCGTTCATCATGATCGACGTGATCGGCATGCGGCCGGACACCTTCGGCGTGTTCATGCTGGTGATGGTGGCGGGCTCGCTGATCGGCGCCGCGGCCGTCGCGCGCTACGGCGCCCGGCCGTGGGGCGCGCGCCTGCTCACAGCCGGCACCGCGCTGTCGCTGGTCGGCGGCGTCGCGCTGGCGGTGATCGGCTACGCGGCACCGCCCAGCACGCTCGGCATCGTCGCGCCGCTGTTTCTCATCGGTCTCGGCAACGGCGGCATGATGCCGATGGCCGGCGCCCGCGCCGTCGCCCTGGCGCCGCGGCTGGCCGGCACCGCCTCGGCCGGGTTCGGCGCGATCCAGCTCGCCGGCGGCGCCATCGGTACCGTTGTTGCCGGCCTTCTCCCCTATGCCCAGCAGGGGCCGATGGGCGTGGCGATGGTGTGCTTCGCCATCGTCGGGCTGGCCGCGACGTTCATGGCCGCGCGGCCGCGTCCCCCCTTGTTCTGAGGGGCCCCGCCCCGGGTTGTGGATAACCTGCAAAGTGCGGAGAATGGCCCATTCGCGGGCTTCCCGCGCCCTGGGGGGATCAGGTGACGGCTGACAACGCCGATTTCTTCAAGACCCTGCTCGACCGGACCAGCGAAGGCCTGGCCGTTATCGAGAACGGCCGGATTCGCTACGCCAATGCGGCGCTGGCGCGGCTGCTGCGCTTTCCCGACGACGACCCGCCGGTTGCCCAGCCGTTCGCCGCGCTGGTCCATCCGCGCGACCGCGCGGCCCTGTCGGTCTGGCTTGCGGCGCCGTCGCAGCGCGAACCGCGCGCCCGGCGCTTCGTCGCCCTGCTGCGCCACGACCAGACCAGCTTCGACGCCGAACTCGACCTGTCGCCGATGGCCGACATGGCCGGCGTCTGGCTCATCGTGCTGCGCGACATCTCCGAACGCCGCGCCGCCGAGCAGGCCCTGCGCGAAAGCGAATCGAGCAAGGCCGCGATGCTGCAGGCGATCCCCGACCTCGTCATCAGCCTGTCGGGCGACGGCACGATCCTCGCCTACTCGGCCGGGCGCTACTACACGCCCCACTTCAACGAGCAGGAAATCGTCGGCCACCGGCTGCAGGACATGTTCCCCGCACGCGTCGCCGAGCCGGCGCTGACCCACATCCGCCGCGCGCTCGCCACCGGCGAGCCGCAGTTCTTCGAATACTGGCTGCGCAACGAGGACGACCAGAGCGTCCACCATTTCGAGGTGCGCATCCTGAAAAGCCAGGAGTTCGAGGCGATCGCCATCGCCCGCGAGATTTCCGACCGCAAGCTCGCCGAGGAGGCGCTGGCAGATTCGGAAGCCCGCTACCGCTCGCTGGTCGAACTGTCGCCCGACGCGATCCTCGTGCTCAGCGACGTCATCGAATTCGCTAACACCGGCGCGATGCGCCTGTTCGGCGCCACCCGCCGAAGCGAGATCGTCGGCAAGCCGGTCGGGCGCTTCCTCGACCCCAACTACCAGGCCCTCGCCGAGCAGCGCTTCGCGCGGCTGCGCGATACCGGCGGCAGCGCGCCCTTCGTCGAGGAACGCTGGCGGCGCAGCGACGGCACCGCCTTCTTCGTCGAGGTCGCAGGCCGGGCGCTGTCCTACCGCGGCAAGCGCGCCATCCTGATCGTGCTGCGCGACGTCACCGAGCGAAAGCGCAACATCGAGGCGCTGCGCGAATCCGAGCAGAAGTTCCGCAACCTCGTCGAGGGTTCGCGCCAGGGCGTGTGCATCCACCGCGACTTCAAGCCGCTGTTCGCCAACCAGGCCTTTGCCGACATGTTCGGCTTCGACTTTCCCGACGACGTGCTGGCGCTCGAAACGCTGCTGACGATCTATGCGCCGGAAGAGCGAAGGTTGGTCGCTGCCAACCTCGCCGCGCGCGAACGCGGCGAACCTGTGGAAGCCGTCTACAAGCGCCGCGCGCTGCGCCGCGACGGCACCCGTATCTGGATCGAGAATCAGATCTCGGAGGTCGAGTGGGAAGGCGCGCCGGCGATCCAGATCACCTCGCTCGACATCACCGAGCGCATCACCGCCGAGACGATGAAGAACGACTTCATCTCGACCGTCAGCCACGAATTGCGCACGCCGCTGACCTCGATCAACGGCGCGCTGGGTCTGATCTCGGGCGGCATGATCGGCGAGGTGCCGGATGCCGCCAAGGGCCTGGTCGACATCGCCAGCCGCAACGCCGAGCGCCTGGTGCGCCTGGTCAACGACATCCTCGACCTCGAGCGCATCGAGTCGGGCCGCATCGAAATCGACTTCCAACCGCTCGCCATCGCCGGGGTGCTGGAGACCGCGGTGGCCGAGAACCGCCCCTATGCCGACAAGTTCGGCATCGCGATCCAGATCTCGGGCGACGTGCCCAACGCGCGGGTCAGCGGCGGCGCCGACCAGCTCCACCAGGTGCTGACCAACCTGTTGTCGAACGCGATCAAGCATTCGCCGCTGCACAGCATCATCGACGTCAGCGCCGCGCGCAAAGGCGCGAGCATCGTCGTCGCCATCACCGACCACGGCCCCGGCATCCCCCCGGAATTCCGCGCCAAGGTGTTCGACAAGTTCACCCAGGCCGACGCCAGCGGGGCCACCCACGGCACCGGCCTCGGCCTGTCGATCTGCAAGCTGCTGATCGAAAAGCACGGCGGCCAGATCGGCTTCACCAGCCACCCCGGCAACACCACCTTTCACTTCAGCCTCCCCGAACTCGATCCGCCGAGCGTGCCAAGGCTGGTGGTGGGCTAGGCAC
>JAYQVF010000078.1:0-13692 GCA_038148335.1 Alphaproteobacteria bacterium
CGGGAGCCGAAAGACGGGCTGCCGAGAGCGACGACCTGCCGAAGCGCAACGGCTTCCGGCTGCGCCGGCGATCGTTGATCGTGCTGTTCACCGAGTTCGTCGACACGGTGACGGCGGAGCTCATGATCGAGAACGTCGCCCATCTGAACCGCCGGCACCTCATTCTGTTCGTGTCGCTCGGCGATCCCGATCTGCAGCAACGAATCGATGCGACGCCCCAGGGGATGCGCGACATCGCCGGCGCCGTCGTCGCCCACAGCCTCGCGCACGAGCGCGATACCGTGTACGAGCGCTTACGGCGACTCGGGGTCCAGTGCGTCGAGGCGCGCGACGACCTGACGCCAAGCGAACTGGTGAACCGCTATCTCGACGTCAAGCGCCGGGAGATGATCTGACATGGCGGACACCGACGACCTCAGGAGCACGCGCTTCCGCCGCGAACGCGAGCAGACCTGGCGCGAGTTCGACAGCCTGGTCTCCCAGTTCGAGCGCAGCGGGCTCAGGCATCTGTCGAGCGACGAGCGTGCCCGGCTACCAGTGCTCTACCGTGCGGTGCTGTCATCGCTGTCGGTCGCGCGCGCGATCTCGCTCGACCGAAATCTCCTGGCCTATCTCGAGAACCTCGCCGGGCGCGGCTACTTTTGCGTCTATGCGCCGCGCACGCCGCTGTGGCGGACGCTCCTCGGCTTCGTGACCGACGGATTCCGGGACGCCGTCCACCAGGTGCGCTGGCACATGCTGGCGGCGGCGCTGATCCTGACATGCGGAACGGTGGCCGGGTTCGTCGTCACCGCCCAATCGCCCGACATGTTCTATACGTTCGTTCCGGGCGCGTTGGCCGGCGAGCGCGGCCCGGCGAGCACGACCGACGAGCTGTACGACGTCCTCGTGACCGGCCCCGACATCGAAAGCGGCCAGCTCTCGGTATTCGCGTCCTATCTGTTCACCCACAATGCGCGCATCGGGTTCCTCGCCCTGGCGCTGGGCTTCGTACTCGGCCTGCCGACGGCGCTACTGCTGTTCCAGAACGGCCTGATCCTCGGGGCGATGTACGCGCTGTACACCGGGCGCGGCCTGTTCCTCGATTTCACCGGCTGGCTGATGATCCACGGGGTCACCGAGCTGACCGCCATCGTGCTGTGCGGCGGCGCCGGCCTCTATATCGGCCATCGTCTGGTGTTCCCCGGCCGCTTCGGCCGCCTCGCCGAGCTGGCGCGAGCGGGAAGACTGGCCGCGCGCATCGCCGTCGGCGCCACGATCCTGTTCTTCTGCGCCGGCATCCTTGAGGGTTTCGGACGCCAGAGCCTCATTGCCACCGACAGCCGCCTGATCGTCGCGCTGGCGACGGCGATCGCCCTCGGCCTCTATTTCGCCGGCGCACGCCGGGCGCGGACATGACCGCAGCGAGCATCGAACGCGACGACCCGGCGCGACGCACGATCACCACGCCGGAAGGCGTGCCGATCACCATCCGACTCGCCGATCGCAGTACGCGGGCGGCCGCGTTCCTGATCGACGTCCTGATTCTCGGGCTGACGGTGGCGATCCTTTTCCTCACCTTCGGTCTGACGTTGCGGCCGAGCGGTCCCGCGCTGTGGGTGATCTCGGGCGTGACGATCTTCGTGTTCCTGCTGCGCAGCTTCTACTTCATGTACTTCGAGACGCGCTGGCGCGGCGCGACGCCCGGCAAGCGGATGATGGGCCTCAAGGTGATCGACCGGCGCGGCGGCCAGCTGACCACGGAAGCGGTGATCGCCCGCAACCTCATGCGCGAGATCGAGTTTTTCATGCCGCTGTCGCTGTTGCTCGCGATCGGCTTTGGCGGCGGCAACCAGTGGCCGTCGCTGGCGACACTGGCATGGACGTCGATCTTCCTGCTCCTGCCGCTGTTCAACCGCGACCGGTTGCGCGCCGGCGACATCGTCGGCGGCACCTGGGTGATCGTGACGCCGCGCGCAGGCCTCTCGCGCGACATTGCCGGACGCGCCCGGACCAAACGCCACAGCCGCTACGCCATCCAGTTCACCAAGGAGCAACTCGACGTCTACGGCATCTACGAGCTGCAAACCCTAGAGGAGGTGCTGCGCATGAGCGGCCCCGGTGCGACGCGCTGGGAATCCGAGGTCGCCGAACGCATCCAGCGGCGGATCAAGTGGACGCCGCCGGAAGGGTCGTCACCCACGGCGCACAGCTTCCTCGAAGCCTTCTATGCCGCCCTGCGCGGCCATCTGGAGCAGAAAATGCTGTTCGGCGAGCGGCGAAAAGATAAGTTTCACAAGACCGACAAGAACACCAAGACCGGGGAACACTAGGCATGGCCGAAGCCTTCATCTGCGACGCGATCAGGACACCCATCGGACGCTATGGCGGCGGCCTTTCTCCGGTACGCACCGACGATCTGGCCGCCTTGCCGATCAGCGAGCTGATGAAGCGCAACCCGTCGGTCGATTGGGAGCGGGTCGACGACGTGATCTACGGCTGCGCCAACCAGTCCGGCGAGGACAACCGCAACGTCGGGCGCATGGCGCTGCTGCTGGCCGGCCTGCCCGACCGCATTCCGGGCGCGACCATCAACCGGCTGTGCGGCTCGGGCCTCGACGCGACCGGGACCGTGGCCCGCGCCATTCGCGCCGGCGACGCGGAACTCGGCATCGCCGGCGGCGTCGAGAGCATGACGCGCGCGCCGTTCGTCATGGGCAAGGCGGACGCGCCGTTCGCGCGCAGCCCCGAGATCTACGACACGACGCTGGGCTGGCGTTTCGTCAACCCGCGGATGAAGGAACTTCATGGCGTCGATTCCATGGGCGAGACGGCGGAAAACGTCGCCACGGATTTCCAGATCGGCCGCGAAGACCAAGACGCCTTCGCCCTGCGCAGCCAGCAGCGCGCCGCACGAGCCGCGCAGGACGGGTTCCACGCAGGCGAGATCGTGCCGGTGTCGATCCCGCAGCGGCGCGGCGATCCCGTCACCGTCGCGACCGACGAACATCCGCGAGCCGACGTCACTCTGGACGGCCTGGCCAAACTGAAATCGGTCTTCCGCAAGGACGGATCGGTCACCGCCGGCAATGCGTCCGGCATCAACGACGGCGCGGCGGCGCTGATCGTCGCCAGCGAGGCGGCGGCCAAGGCGAACGGCCTCGAGCCCCGCGCGCGGATCGTCGCCATGGCGACCGCCGGCGTAGCGCCGCGGATCATGGGCTTCGGTCCGGCACCGGCGACCCGCAAGCTGCTGGAGCGGACCGGCCTGAAGATCGGCGATATCGATGTCATCGAACTGAACGAGGCCTTCGCCAGCCAGGCGCTGGCCGTGCTGCGCGACCTCGGCATTCCGGACGACGCGGAACACGTCAATCCGAACGGCGGGGCGATCGCGCTCGGCCATCCCCTGGGGATGAGCGGCGCGCGGATGGCGCTGACGGCCACGCGGGAACTGCACCGCCGCGGCGGCCGCCATGCGCTGTGCACGATGTGCATCGGCGTGGGCCAGGGGATCGCCCTGCTGCTGGAGCGCGTCTGATTGATCTGTCTTAAGGGTTTCGAGACGAACCGGACCTATCCTGCCCGACACGAGGGCCAACGCTGCGGGGGTGCGGCATGAACGAAGAGCTTGAATTCAGCGTCTTTTCCGACGGCACCGTCATCTTCAAGCAAGGCGACGCGCCGGACTCCGCCTACCTGATCAAGTCCGGCCGTGTGCAGATCGTCGCCACGCACAACGGCAAGGAACGCGTGATCGACGAGGTCGGCCCCGGCGACGTGTTCGGCGAGATGGCGCTGGTCGACGACGCGCCTCGCTCGGCCACCGCGCGAACGGTGGACGACACCATCTGCGCCGTGTTCTCGAAGGACGACATCAACCGCAAGCTGGCGGGGGCCGACCTGTTCACGCTCGGCCTGATCCGCCTGCTCATCAAGCGCCTGCGCGACACCACCGGCCGCATCGCGGACTAGCCGCTTCTAGTAGTCGGCGACGTCGTCGACACCGTGCCCGCGCTTGGGCACGAGGAAGCTGCGCTCGTAGGTCATGAAGACCGTGCCGTCGTCCTTCTTGCCGGTCGTCTTGATCGTGACGATGCCCTGGGTGGGCCGCGACTTGGACTCGCGCTTGGCCAGCACTTCGCTCTCGGCATAGAGCGTGTCGCCCGCGAACACCGGCGCGGTCAGCTTGATCTTGTCCCAGCCGAGGTTGGCGATCGCCTTCTGGCTGGTGTCGCTGACGCTCATGCCGGCGACCATCGCGAGAGTCAGGGCCGAGTTGACCAGCGGCTTGCCGAACTCGCTCTTGCGCGCATAGGCATAGTCGAAGTGAACCGGATGCGTGTTCATCGTCAGGTTGGTGAACCAGATATTGTCGGTCTCGGTCACCGTGCGGCCGGGGCGGTGCTCGTAGACGTCGCCGATCTCGAAATCCTCGTAGTAGCGGCCGAGAGATTCCCGGTAGCGCTGGGGGCCGACTTCTTTTCTGCCGTACATCACGTTTCTCCTGGTTGGTGGATGACATTGGCGGGACCGCGGGGGCGGTCGAGAATCTTGAAAACGGCGGACGCCGACAGCAGCGGGCGATGGCCGGCGACGATGGTCGTCTCGGCGAAGACGAGCGCCCGGGTACGGCGCGTCACCAGCGGACGCCCCTCCACCCAGTCGCCTTCCTTGGCGGGCGCGAGATAGTCCATGACCAGGCGAATGGTCACGGTGACCTGTTCGAAGTCGCGCGACGGAAACTGTCCGAGCACGATATCGGCAAAGGTGGCGAGCATGCCGCCGTGCGCGAAGCCGCCGAGGTTGAGGTGCTTGGGCTGAACCCGAAAGCCGAAGGTCGAGCCCTCGGCATCGTCGCGCTGAAAGACCGGGCCGACGAGCATGCCGAAGGCCGAGCGCTTGTCGAGCAGCCGGTAGCCGGGCGGCACATCGTCTCCGGCGGCCTTCGCCGCTTCCTTCGTCTCGGCCATCATCCCTATTCCGCGTTGCCGAAGACGGGGTGGCGCACCGTATCGCCCGGCTTGATGCCGTGGCGGTCGGCGACGCCGGCGTTGGTTTCGAGAACCGCCTGCACCGGCTCGCCCGAGGCAATGCCTTCCTCGGAATGGGGCACCGTGCGTCTGGCGATGCGGACGATCCGTCCGTCCGACTTGATGAAGAACATGTCGAGCGGGATCAGGGTGTTCTTCATCCAAAACGACACGTGCTGTTCGCGCTTGAAGTCGAACAGCATGCCGGCGTTCGGCGCCAGCGATTCACGGAACATCAGGCCGCGCGTGCGCTCGGCGTCGTCGTCAGCGATCTCGACGACGAAGGTGACCGGGCCGGATGCCGTGGCAATGGAAAGTTCCTCGCCGACCAGGCGGTCGTCGCGCACATCGCCCGCCAGATCCTCGCCGACCAGCGTGACCGCCAGGCCCAGGATGAGGACCAGCACGATGTAAAGAAGCGGTCGGCGCAGTTCCGGTAGCTTGGCCACTCAGCGGATTCCCGGGAAAGACGTTCTCAAGAACAACACAGCCGATTATAGTGTCTTCATCAAGCGGGGGGAGCCTTTGGCTGAGAGGTTCCGCTGGAACGACCCCTCGAACCTGATCCGGCTAATACCGGCGAAGGGACGCGCTTATGACGATGGGTACACCCGGAGATCGCCCCGGGCAACGAATAGACGTTGTCGTCGAGTCGCTGGGGCTCGCATTCGGCGGCCAATCGCTGTTCGACGGGCTTTCGACGCGATTTCCCGCGGGCGAGATCAGCTGCCTGCTGGGGCCGAGCGGCGTCGGCAAGAGCACGCTGCTGCGGGTCATCGCGGGTCTGGAGGCCCCGGCGGCGGGCAAGGTTTCCGCCGGCGGCGCGGGCAGCCTGGCCGGCCTGTGCGCCTACATGGACCAAAGCGACCTGCTGCTGCCGTGGCTGTCGGCACGCGACAACGTGCTGCTCGGGGCGCGGTTGCGCGGCGAGCCGGTTGACGGCGTGCGCGCCGAGGCCCTGTTGCACCTGGTCGGCCTCGCGGGACACGCGCACAAACGCCCCGGCGCGCTGTCGGGCGGCATGCGCCAGCGGGTCGCCCTGGCGCGCACCCTGATGGAAGACCGGCCCATCGTTCTGATGGACGAACCGTTTTCCGCCGTCGATGCGCTTACCCGCTTCCGCCTGCAGGCGCTGGCCTGCGACCTGCTCAAGGGACGCACGGTGATCGTCGTGACGCACGATCCGCAGGAAGCGCTGCGGCTCGGACAGCGACTCTACGTTCTCAGCGGCGCCCCGGTGCAGCTTGCCGAAGTCGAGGCGCCGGCCGGCGATCCGCCGCGGGCGCCGGCGTCGGGCGACCTGCCGCAGCGGCACCAGGAATTGCTGCAGCGGCTCGCCGATGCGGAGATTGCGCCATGAAGGCCGTGCGCGCGGTGGTGACGTTGGCCGGACTGCTCGTCGTGTGGCAGGCCGTCGTGTCGTTGAGCGGGGTGCCGCCCTATCTGTTGCCGAGCCCGGCGGCGACGCTGACGACCCTTGCAACGCGCTTCGACCTGATTGCCGGCCACGCCGCCGTGACGCTGGCGGAGATCCTGCTCGGGCTCGTCCTGGGCACGTTGCTAGGCGTCGCGAGCGCCGTCACGATCACGCTGTTCCGCCCCGCGCGGCGCTGGCTGCTGCCGCTGCTGGTGACCAGCCAGGCGGTTCCGGTGTTCGCGGTGGCGCCGCTGCTCGTGCTCTGGCTGGGCTACGGCATGGCGTCGAAGGTCGGCATGGCGACGCTGATCATCTTCTTTCCCGTGGCATCCAGCTTTCTCGACGGCCTCCGGCGCACCGATCCGCGATGGGTCGATCTCGCCCAGACGATGACGGGGTCGCGGCGGTCGCTGGCGGTGCTGCGCCACGTGCGCCTGCCCGCCGCATTGCCGGCGCTGGGATCGGGTCTGCGCGTCGCGGCCGCCGTCGCGCCGATCGGCGCGGTGGTCGGCGAGTGGGTCGGATCGGGCGCCGGCCTCGGCTACCTGATGCTGCAGGCCAATGCGCGCGTGCAGATCGACCTGATGTTCGCCGCCCTGCTCACCCTCGCGGCCATGGCGGTCGCGCTCTACTTCATCGTCGACGCCCTCGTTCGCGTCGCCGTGCCCTGGCAGGCGGACGCCTTGCCCGACACCGACACCTGAGGAGGTTTTCCATGCCGATGCTCCGCTTCCTGATCGCCGCCGCCGTTGCGCTGGGCCTGTGGACACCGCCGGCGCAAGCCGCGGACAAGATGACGGTGATGCTCGACTGGTTCATCAACCCGGACCATGCGCCGCTGTTCGTCGCCCTGGAGAAGGGATACTTCGCCGAGCGGAACCTCGAGATCGAACTGGTGCAGCCGTCCGATCCCAACGACCCGCCCAAGCTGGTCGCCGCCGGCCGCGCCGAGATCGCGGTCTCTTACCAGCCGCAACTCCACCTGCAGGTCGCCGAAGGCCTGCCGCTGCGCCGCATCGCGACCCTGATCGCGACGCCGCTCAATTCGCTCGTCGTGTTGCGCGACGGGCCGATCAAGTCGATCGCCGATCTCAAGGGCAAGAAGATCGGGTTTTCGGTCGGCGGATTCGAGGACGCGCTGCTCGGCGCCATGCTGGAGAAACACGGCCTGACCCTGCGCGACGTCTCGCTGGTCAACGTCAACTTCTCGCTATCGCCGTCGATCATTGCCGGCCAGGTCGACGCGGTGATCGGGGCGTTTCGCAACTTCGAACTGAACCAGATGGATATCCTGGAAAAGCCCGGACGGGCGTTCTACGTCGAGGAAGAAGGCGTGCCCGCCTATGACGAACTGATCCTGGTCGCCCACGCCGACCGCCTGGACGATTCGCGGCTGCTGCGCTTCCTGGCGGCACTGGAACAGGGCGTGCAGTTCCTGCTCAACCATCCCGACGAGAGCTGGCTACTGTTCATCAAGGGGCGCGGCGACCTCGACGACGAACTGAACCGCCGCGCCTGGCGCGACACCCTGCCCCGTTTCGCCTTGCGGCCGGCGGCGCTGGACCGTGGGCGCTACGCGCGGTTCGCCGAATTTCTCAAGGAACGCGGCCTATTGACGGAAGTTCTGCCGGTGGAGCGCTACGCGCTCGAACTCGCGCGCTAGTCCTCGACGAGTTCGATCTCGGCGACCTGGGGCCCCTTGGGGCCCTGGCCGACGCGGACGCGCACCGACTGGCCGGGCAGCAGTTGTTCGATGCCGACGCGGCGCAGCGTCTTGATGTGGACGAACACGTCCTGGGATTCCTCGCCGCGGGTGATGAAGCCGTAGCCCTTTTCGGGATTGAACCACTTCACCGTGGCGACGAAGGAATCGCCCTTGGCCTCGATCGGCGGCGGGCCGCTGACGGGCTTGGACGGGACCGACGTCGAATGATCGACTTCGATGATCTCCACCGCCTGCATGCCCTTGGGGCCTTGCACCACGCGGCAGGCGATCGTCGCGCCTTCCTCAATGGAATCGAAACCGCGCTGCCTGAGGGCAGACAAATGGACGAATATGTCACCACCACCGCCGAGCGGGGTCACGAAACCAAACCCTTTGGAAACGTTAAACCACTTGACGGTGCCCCGGACTTCGTCGCCGTTGCCGCGGCCCGAATCGTTGGAGCCCTCGACCATCACCAAGGCCCTGTTACTTAAACAATGCTGAGCAGATTGCGCCCCTAAAATCTTGTGCATTCTAGCGCTTTTCCACAGGGCGCCGAAAGGGGCGTCGTTTCGATAGCCTGATCCCGTTTTATGCAATTGTTTCCATTACTTGCGGAGATACTCTAAACTCCCGGCCAAGTTTGGGCAGGACAACCTAATGCCACTAGGGGCTTTGATGGGCCGCTCCGGTGGACTCTGGTGACCTACGCCGTCGCGACGATTCTTGGGGGATTCAGTTTGGTCCGCGCTGTCAGCCTCGGGCTTTTTCTAGCAGCGATCTGGCTCCTGCTGTCGGGGCATTTCACGGCATTGCTGCTCGCCTTCGGCGCGGGCAGCGTGGTCGCCATCGTCCTCATCGCCCGGCGCATGGACGTGGTCGACCACGAGGGGCACCCCATGCACCTCACCTGGCGGGCGCCGCTCTACTGGCTGTGGCTCGGCTGGCAGATCGTTCTGTCCAATATCGCGGTCGCGCGCCTGATCCTGAAACCGACGATCGACGTCGATCCGCGGATGATCGAGATCGATGCGCCGCAGGCCGACGACTTGGGGCGCGTCACCTATGCCAACGCCATCACGCTGACCCCGGGCACGGTGTCGGTCATGATGAAGCCGGGCAACCGCATCGTCGTCCACGCGCTGACCGGCGCCTTCGCCGAGGATCTCGAATCCGGCGGCATGGCGCAGCGGACCAAGGAGATGACGGGCTGATGTTCTCGGTCGCCGCCGTCGCCGTTGTCGTCACGATGTCGCTCGCGCTCATGCGCGCGCTGCTCGGACCGACGACGTTCGACAGAATCATGGCCCTGAACATGGTTGGGACCAAGACGACCCTGCTGATCGCCGTCCTCGGCTTCCTGACCGACCGGCCCGACTTTCTCGATATCGCGCTGATCTACGCGCTGATGAACTTTATCGGCGTGGTCGCGGTACTGCGCTACACGAAGTACGGCGAATTCATGTCCGACGGCAAGGGGCTGGAATGATGGCGCTCGCGCTCGACATCCTGAGCTGGGCGCTGATCGCCGTCGGCAGCGCCTTCAGCGTGATCGGCGCGATCGGGCTGTTGCGCTTTCCCGACTTCTATTCACGCCTGCACGCCGCCGGCATCACCGACACGCTGGGCGCATGGTCGCTGCTGGTCGGCATCATGCTGCAGGCCGAGAACTGGCAGGTCGTCGTCAAACTGGCCCTGATTGTCGTGTTCCTGGCCTTTACCAGCCCGACGTCGACCTATGCGCTGGCCCGGGCAGCCCTGGCCAGCGGGCTGCTGCCGTGGACGCGGACCAAGGACGGCGGGAAGCCATGATCCTGGCGATCGACATCGCGCTTCTCGTCATGCTGGCTGTCGTCGGCATTGCCGTGATCCGCATGCGCAACCTGTTTGCCGTCGTCATGCTTTTCGGCATCTACAGTTTCCTGATGGCGGGCATCTTCGTCCTGCTTGACGCCGTCGACGTCGCCTTCACCGAGGCGGCGGTCGGCGCCGGCATATCGACGGTGCTGATGCTGGGCGCGCTGGCCCTGACCAAGAGCCGCGAAAAGATTCCGGTGACGACGCCGCTGCTGCCGCTGGTCGTCGTCCTGGTCACCGGCGGGCTGCTGATCTACGGCACTTCGGACCTGCCCGACTTCGGCAACCCCAATGCGCCGATCAACCGGCACGTCGCTCCCGAATACATCGAGGAAGGGCCGCACGAAACGGGCGTCCCCAATGTCGTGACGGCCGTGCTGGCGAGCTACCGCGGCTACGACACGCTGGGCGAAACGACGGTGATCTTCACCGCGGGCCTGTGCGTCCTGCTGCTGCTGTCGGGGCGGCGGCGCCGCGAGGACAAGGACGAGGGGGGGCCCTCGTGAGGCATCACCTGATCCTGCGCGTCGTCGCCAAGCTGACGGTGCCCGGCATTCTGCTGTTTGCTCTCTACGTCCAGTTCCATGGCGACTACGGCCCGGGCGGCGGCTTCCAGGCCGGCGTGATCTTCGGCGCCGGCTTCATTCTGTACGGCCTGATCTTCGGCCTCGAAGATCTCAAGAAGGTGGCGCCGCCGTCGATCACGACGACGCTGATCGCGGTCGGCGTCCTGATCTTCGCCGGGGTCGGGCTAGTCTCGCAGATTCTCGGCGCCAACTATCTCGACTACGACGTCCTCGCCGCCGTCGATCACGACGGCCAGCACCTCGGCATCCTGCTGGTCGAGCTCGGCGTCGGCATCACCGTCGCCGCCGTCATGATGACGATCTTCATGACGTTTGCCGGACGGGAGCGCTGATCGTGGGCGTCGAAGTCCTCGGCCATTTCAACTACTGGGTCGCCGTCGTGCTGATGATGATCGGCTTTTACGCGCTGATCGCGCGCGGCAACCTGATCAAGAAGATCGTCGGGCTGAACATTTTCCAGGCGTCCGTGTTCCTGCTCTACATCAGCTGGGGCAAGGTCACCGGCGGTTCCGCGCCGATCATCGCCGAGGGCATCGAAGTCTATTCCAATCCCCTCCCCCACGTGCTGATCCTGACGGCCATCGTCGTCGGCGTCGCGACCACGGCGCTCGGCCTGGCCCTCGTGGTCCGGATCAATGAGACCTACGGCACGATCGAGGAAAGCGAAATCGCCGACATGGACCGCGACGCATGATCGCCCAGATCCCCGCGCTTCAGGTCGTCCTGCCGCTGATCGGCGCGCCGCTGTGCGTCGTGTTCCGCCGCGGCGCGCTGCCCTGGTTCATCGCCCTGGCGATGAGCTGGCTGGCGCTCGCCATGGCGGCGACATTGCTGAGCGAGGTCGCCGACGGCACCGTCATCTCCTATGCGATCGGCGGCTGGCTCGCCCCGCTCGGGATCGAATACGTCGTCGATCCGCTCAATGCCTTCATGATGGTGATCGTGGCCGCGACGGGGAGCATCGTCCTGCCCTTTGCCTACCGCAGCGTCGAGCGGGAAATCCCGGCCGAGAAGCACTTCCTGTTCTACGGCGGCTACCTGCTGATGTTCACCGGCCTGCTCGGCATGGCGATCACTGGCGACGCGTTCAACGTCTTCGTGTTCATCGAGATTTCCTCGCTATCGTCCTACGCGATGATCGCCATGGGCCGCGACCGGCGGGCGTTGTCGGCGGCCTTCACCTATCTCGTCATGGGCACAGTGGGCGCGACGTTCTTCCTGATCGGCGTCGGCCTGATCTACGCGGTGACCGGGACGCTGAACATGGCCGACCTCGCGCAGCGCCTGCCGCCGCTGTACGAGAGCCGCGCCGTGCTGGCCGCCTTCGCATTCATCTCGGCGGGCCTGTTACTGAAGCTGGCCCTGTTCCCCCTGCATCTCTGGCTGCCCAACGCCTACACCTATGCGCCCTCGGTGGTCACGGCCTTCCTCGCCGCGACCGCGACCAAGGTCGCGATCTACCTGCTGCTGCGCTTCGGCTACACGGTGTTCGGCGCCGAGTTCGTCTTCGATATCGTGCCCGCTTCGGAGGTGCTGCTCGCGCTCGCCATCGCCGGTACGGTCGTCGCCTCGCTGGTCGCAATCTTCCAGGCCGATGTGAAGCGCCTGCTGGCCTATTCGAGCGTCGCGCAGATCGGTTACATCATTCTTGGCGTCAGCTACGCCAACGTCACCGGGATGACGGCATCGCTGGTGCACATCTTCAACCATGCGGTGACCAAGGGCGCGTTGTTCCTGGTCATGGGTTGCGTCGCCTACGCGCTCGGCAACTGCCGGGTCGACAACTTCGCCGGCCTGGGCAAGCGCATGCCGCTGACCATGGCGGCCTTCGTCATCGGCGGGCTCAGCCTGATCGGCGTGCCGCTGACGGCCGGTTTCGTCAGCAAGTGGTACCTCGTGCTCGGCGCGATCGAGAGGGGCTGGTGGCCGGTGGCGGTGCTGGTGCTCGGGACGTCGCTGCTCGCGGTTGCCTACGTCTGGCGCGTGGTCGAGATGGCCTATTTCCGCGACCCTCCCGCCGATGCTCCCGAGGTGCGCGACCCGCCGCTGTCGCTGCTGGCGCCGATGTGGATCCTGACCGCGGCCTGCGTCTATTTCGGCATCGAAACCTCGCTGCCGGTCGGCTTTGCCGAGCAGGCGGCGCAGTTCCTGATGGGCGCGAACTAGGATGGCGCCCGAGACATTGCTTCTCCTGACGCTGGTCGTGCCGCTGGCCGGCACCGTGCCCATCCTTCTGCTCGATCGCACGCCCAACCTGCGCGAGGCGGCGACGCTGATCACGGCGGTCCTGCTGTTCCTGATCAATGTCGCGCTCGCCACGCACGTTCTGGACGGTGCGCGGCCGGAATTCATCCTTGCCGGCTTCATTCCGGGTGCCCCGATCGTGCTCGGCGCCGAACCGCTGGGCGCGATCTTCGGCCTGATCGCCAGCGGATTGTGGATCGTGACGTCGGTCTACTCGATCGGCTACATGCGCGGCCATCACGAGGAGAACCAGACGCGGTTCTACGCGTTCTTCGCGATCGCGCTGGCCAGCACCATGGGCGTCGCCTATGCCGGCAACCTGATCTCACTGTTCATCTTCTACGAGGCGCTGTCGCTCTCGACCTATCCGCTGGTCACGCACCACCAGAACGAGGAAGCGCGGCGCGGCGGACGAACCTATCTCGGTATCCTGCTGACGACGTCGATCGCATTCTTCCTGTTCGGGGTTCTTTGGGTGTGGCACGCGGCCGGGACCGTCGCGTTCACCCCCGGCGGCGTGCTCGGCGCCGCGGCGCCGGATGCCGGAATCGTGGCCGCGATGCTGGCGCTGTTCGTGTTCGGCATCGGCAAGGCCGGCGTGATGCCGTTCCACCGCTGGCTGCCGGCCGCCATGGTCGCGCCGACGCCGGTCAGCGCGTTGCTGCACGCGGTCGCCGTGGTCAAGGCCGGCGTCTTTTCGGTCGTGAAGGTGACCTACTACACCTTCGGGATCGACCTGCTGTCGTCAACCGGCGCGAGCGAGGTCTTCCTGTGGGTCGCCGCGGCGACCATCGTCATCGCCTCGATCATTGCGTTGCGCCAGGACAACCTGAAACGGCGCCTCGCCTATTCCACGGTGAGCCAGCTGAG
>JAYQVF010000079.1:0-13597 GCA_038148335.1 Alphaproteobacteria bacterium
CATCTTCTCGGTCACGGCGGCCGATTCGGCATTGGCCTGGGCGATCTCCGAATCGGTCGCGCCGATCGCTTCGCGCCCGCTTTCGGCAGCTTCGGCGCCGGACCGCATCGCCTTGATGATCGTCTCCATTTCCTTTTGCAGCGCCTCGATCCGCGCACGGATATCGACCGTCGCCTGCGATGTCTGTCCGGCGAGTGACTTGACCTCGTTGGCGACGACGGCAAAGCCCTTGCCTGCCTCGCCGGCTCGTGCCGCCTCGATCATCGCGTTCAGCGACAACAGGTTGGTTTGACGCGCAATCGATTCGATATTGACGACGATCTCGCCGATCCGCTTGGACATGGTGGCGAGCGTTTCGACTTTGGCGACGGATTCCTGAGCCGCGCTGGCGATGTTTTCCATGACCTGCACGGCAGCACCGGCGGCCTCCCGCCCGGCCTGGGCTCGTGCTGCGGCGCTGCGGGCGTCGGCCGCGGCTGCTTCGGACGTCTCCGACACCCTCTCGATGCTGGACGACATGTCCTCCACGGCGCGGGCGATGTTCTCGGTTCGCGTATTGGCCTCGTGAACCGGCCGGCTCATTTCCGCCACCAGTCGAACGCCGTTGTTGGCGGTGATGGACATGGAAACCCAGCGCCGCAGGTCCTCGCCGAGATCGAAGGTTTCGTCAGACATGGTCAGGTCGCTTCTTTCGCCAAGAATAAAGGGAGGCACGATACCCGGGCGGTTCTGGGGTGGAAACTAAGGGCGGACCCTGACCGCACTGCAGCAGATCGGCGGAGCATTTGACGCCGCTCATTGGCAACCGGCCGTGCCGGCGCGGTAATACACACGTTTTTTGTAGAAACCAACCAGAGCGAGGTTTTCCATGGCCCATGTCGTCGTTCTTGGCGCCGGAATCGGCGGCGTGCCGATGGCCTACGAGTTGCGCGACCAGCTCGGCAAAAGCCACAGGATCACCGTCATCTCGGACACGCCGACCTTCCATTTCGTTCCGTCGAATCCATGGGTCGCCGTCGGCTGGCGGACGCCGAAGCAGATCAAGCTGGAACTCGAACCGATGCTCAAGCGCCGCGACATCGGCGTCGTGGTCAGCGCCGCCAAACGCGTGCATCCCGAAGAAAACGTCGTCGAACTCGAGAACGGCGACCGCGTCGGCTACGACCACCTCGTCATTGCCACCGGTCCGCGGCTCGCCTTCGACGAGGTGCCGGGCCTCGGCCCCCACGGCGGCCATACCCAGTCGATCTGCCATGTCGATCATGCGGAGCGGGCGCGCGGCGCGTGGGACGGTTTCGTCGAAAACCCCGGCCCCATCGTGGTCGGCGCGGTGCAGGGCGCCAGCTGTTTCGGCCCGGCCTACGAGTTCGCCTTCATCCTCGATTCCGACCTGCGCAAGCGCAAGATTCGCGACAAGGTACCGATGACCTTCGTCACCTCCGAACCCTTCATCGGCCATCTCGGGCTCAACGGCGTCGGCGACAGCAAGCTCATGCTCGAAAGCGCCATGCGCAAACGGCACATGAACTGGATCTGCAACGCCAAGGTCGAGAAGATCGAGGCGGGCATGATGCACGTGATCGAACACGACGAGGACGGCAACGAAAAGAAGCGCCACGAACTGCCCTTCGCCTACAGCATGATGCTGCCGGCCTTCACCGGGATCGACGCCGTGCGCAACGTCGAGGGACTGGTCAACCCGCGCGGCTTCATCACCGTCGACAAGCGCCAGCGCAACGCCAAATACCCGAACGTCTGGGCGGTCGGGGTGTGTATCGCGATCCCGCCGATCGGCCCGACGCCGGTGGCGACCGGCGTGCCCAAGACCGGCTACATGATCGAGAGCATGGTCACGGCCGTTGCGCATAACATCCGCGACGTTCTGGCCGGCAAGGAAGCCACCGCCGAGGGGACCTGGGCCGCGGTCTGTCTCGCCGACATGGGCGATACCGGCATCGCCTTCGTCGCTGTGCCGCAGATTCCGCCGCGCAACGTGAACTGGATGAAGGAAGGCAAGTGGGTGCACGTCGCCAAGGTCGCCTTCGAGAAGTACTTCCTGCGCAAGCTGCGCCGCGGCGTTTCCGAACCGTTCTACGAAAAGAAGATCATGGGCGCCCTCGGCCTCACCAAGCTGCGGGACGGCTGAGGGCCAGCGCGGGCCCCTGGGATCAGACTCCAGGGGATGGAGGTGCTTATCGCTGCGCATGGCTCCGCACCCCCTGCCAATCCGCGGGCGGTGTGAAGCCCGGCCGGGGCCAGGCCGCCCGACGCGCCGGCCCCTTCGGCCCGAGCCGTTTTATCGAACGCGTTCAGCGTGGTATTCGTACAGGTCACGGCGAAACGAGGAGCCCTGCCATGAAACAGCCCTACGCACATCCCATGATGCCGCTGCCGACCCAGGATGAGCTGGCGCGCCAGAACTTCATCGCCGGCGTGAAAATGCACATGGAGGACAGCGTCTATCCGGGCGACGCCGTCGTGGGCCGGGCCAGGGTGGCGCCGAAGTTCCGCGCCAAACATGGCCGCGACCCGAAAGGCAGGGTCGAGTGGCGCCACGCGATGGAGGCCGATCCGTTCGTCCAGACCTGGAGTGCGATCGCCCGCACCATCCAGGAAATGCAGTGGGACACGACCGGCGAGATCGTGCTGCACAACCTGCCGGCGCTGATCGCCAAGAGCCGGGTCAAGAAGCCCAAGGGCAGCCTGTGGCTCGATCCCGATCTGGAAATCCCGGGCTACAACGCATCGATCGATATCCACTGCATGCCCGGCGGTTATCACACGGACATCACCGACGACGACGTCTATGCCGGTGCCTTGTTCGACCGCGGCGCCTATTACTACGGCCTGCCGATCCGCGGCACGGCGGCGTTGAAACACAGCGAGAGCCGGGAACGCCTGCAGCGCGCGATACCCGGGTACACCGTTATCGATTACATCAAACGGGTCTTCCCCGATCTGAAACCGAAGCGGATTCTCGACATTGGCTGCACCATTGGCGGGACCACGCTGCCCTACAAGGAGCGATTCCCCGACGCCGAGGTATTCGGCGTGGACATCGCAGCGCCGTCGCTGCGCTATGCGCATGCGCGTGCCGAATACCTCGGCGTCGCCGTTCACTTCCGTCAGGAGAACGCGGAGCACCTGTCCTTCGCTGACGACAGCTTCGATCTGGTGGTATCGCACGGCCTGTTTCACGAAACCTCGCAGAAGGCCACGCCGAACATCCTGCGCGAGAGCTACCGCGTGCTGCGCAAGGGCGGCGTTTCGATGCATGTCGACACCCAGTTTGCGCGCGGCCTCGACGACTATCAGGCCTACTACTGGGACTGGGACACGCATTACAACGCCGAGCCGTTCTGGGGCACACTGCATCACACCGATGCGCGCGAGCTCATGGCCGATGCCGGATTCCCGCGCGAGACCATCAGCGAGGTGTGGCCGGTGGCGCAGCAAGACGGCAGCGTCGTCTACGAGCCGGTGCCCGACGCCGGCGGCCGGATCGTCGGCTCGACCCTGTTCGGCGGCCGCAAGCTCTAGGGCGCTTCACGCGCTGAGCCCGCGGGGTTCGTCCGCCCGCCGGGCGCGATAACAATGCCCGGCATGAACGAGTTCGACTTCATCATCATCGGCGCCGGATCGGCGGGCTGCGTGCTGGCCAACCGGCTGTCGGAACGACCCGGCACGCGGGTGCTGCTGCTCGAAGCCGGCGGCAGCGATGGCAACCCGATCATCCACGTGCCGCTGGTTGCCGGCGCCATGTACACCTGGAAGCGCGTCAACTGGGGCTACGACACCGAGCCGGTGCCGGCATTCGGCGGGCGCAGGATGCATTGGCCGCGCGGCAAAGTGCTGGGCGGCTCGTCGGCGATCAACGGCATGGTCTACATCCGCGGCAATGCCCGCGACTACGACACGTGGCGGCAGCTCGGCTGCACCGGCTGGTCGTGGGACGACGTGTTGCCCTACTTCAAACGTTCCGAACGCCACCTCGAACGTGACGGCGACTATCACGGCAACGACGGGCCGATGGTCGTAACGCGCGGCCGCGGCCGGCATCAGCTCTACGATGCCTTTCTCGCCGCCGCCGATTCGCTGGGCTATCCGCGCACCGACGACTTCAACGGGGCGCACCAGGAAGGCTTCGGATTGCACGACTTCACCATCCACCGGGGCCGGCGTCAGAGCACTGCGACGGCCTTCCTCAAGCCGGCGCGGCGGCGATCCAACCTGACGATCGTCGATCGCGCCCAGGCCACACGAATCCTGTTCGAAGGCACGCGCGCGGTTGGAATCGAATACGAACGGTTCGGCGAACGCCAGGTCGCGCGGGCGTCCCGCGAGATCGTCGTCAGCGGCGGCGCCGTCAACTCGCCCACGCTGCTTCAGGTGTCCGGTATCGGCCCCGCCGGATTGCTGCGCGCGCACGGCATCCCGGTTGTCGCCGACCTCGCCGGCGTCGGCGAGAACCTGCAGGACCACCTCGGCTTTTCCGTGCAGTACAAGTGCACCCAACCGATCACGCTCTACAGCCTGTTCCGGCCCGACCGGGCGGCACTGGCCGTGCTGCAGGCCATCCTGTTCGGGAGCGGGCCGGCGGCCTCGATCCCGCTCGAGGGATCAGGCTACATCCGTTCCCGGCCCGAACTCGAAATTCCGGACATCAAGTGTTCGATCGTTCCCGGCCTGTCGCTCGAAGCGACGCAAGCCGGCCAGCGCGGTCATGGCTTCCAGGCGACCGTGCACCAGCTTCGACCCGACAGCCGCGGTCACATCCGCATCCGGTCCGCAAACCCGCTCGACAAGCCGGCGATCCAGCCCAACTACCTGTCGGCGCCGAACGACGTGCGCACGTTGCGCGATGCGCTCAAGATCATGCGCCGGCTGCTCGAAAGCGACGCGTTCGCGCCCTATCGCGGGGCGCCGATTTCTCCCGGACCCGAGGTGCGCAGCGACGACGAGATCGACGCCTGGATCCGGCGTGAGGCGCGCACGGTGTTCCATCCGGTCGGAACGTGCAAAATGGGCGTCGATTCCGATGCCGTGGTCGACCCTGAATTGCGCGTCCGCGGCATCGACGGTTTGCGCGTGGTCGATGCCTCGGTCATGCCGCGCATCGTTGGCGGCAATACCAGCGCGCCGACCATCATGATCGCGGAAAAGGCCGCCGACCTGATTCTGGGGAGTGGAGCCCGATGAACGCCGACTACACGACCATGGTGCTGCTCACCTACACGCCAGGCAGCGACGTCGAGAGCAAGGGCTACGACGACTGGTTGCGCCAAATCGACAACCCGTTCTTCAACACCATCCCCGGCATTGCGCACTATTCCAACTGGAAGGTGCTGGAAGGGGCCGACGCGCCGTTTACCCATTTCGACCTGCTCGGCCTCGACGGGCCGGACGCAGTCGAGAAAGTCTGGTTCAACGCCGATCTCGATACCTTCCGCGACGGCTGGGTGGCCAAGTGGGGCTACGGCGGCAGCGCACCGCGGTCACCGGCCAATGGCTACGGTGTCCTCGTGCGTCGCGACCAGCCCACCGATCCGATCTTCGATCGCTATGTCGCGCTCGCCTTCGATCGTGTACTGCCGAGCGGGTCGGTGTGGACGGCGGAGGCCGCGCTGCACAAGCACTGGGCGCTGGGACCGGCGCCCGACGGCAAGTGGCGTCTGCCGGTGGCGACCAGTCCGCTCGGCCATTCGTTCAGCCTGCGTTTCGGGTCGGCGCTCCCGAGCCTGCCGGCCGGCAGCGCGGGCACGCCGCGCCTCGTCGGCGAGTGCATTGCCGCGCCCGAGATGCCCTGGCGCACCTAGCGGGCGCCTTCTAGAGCGGCACCTTGTTGGTGCCCTCGGCGATGCGGACGCAGGCGGCCTGCTGGCCGCTGTCGCCGATCGCCGCCAGCGGCGGAACACTCTTCTTGCAGTCGTCGCGCACCAGGGGACAGCGGGTCGAGAACGGGCAGCCCGGCGGCATGTTGATCGGGCTCGGGATTTCCCCCTTCAGCAAATGGCGCTTGAGCTTGACCGTCGGATCGGCCGGCAGGTGCGCCGAAAGCAGCGTCTGGGTGTAGGGGTGCTGCGGGTCGTCGAACACCTTGTCCATCGGCCCAGCTTCGACGATGTGACCGAGGTACAGCACCAGGATGGTGTCGCTGACCAGGCGCACGGTGCCGAGATCGTGGGAGATGAAGAGCATCGCCGCTCCGGTCTTTTCGCGCAGTTCCTGCAGCAGCTCGAGGATGCCGGCGCGCACCGATAGGTCGAGCGAACTCGTCGGCTCGTCGAGCACGATCAGGCCGGGGTTGGTGGCGATGGCGCGGGCGATGCACACGCGCTGCAGCTGTCCGCCCGACAGCTCCCCGGGAAAACGGCCCAGGAGCTGGGTGTTGAGCCGCACGCTGCGGGCGATCTCCTCGACACGACCGGAGCGCTCGCTGGCCGACATGTTCGAATGCAGCAGGAGCGGTTCCTCGATCAGGCGTTTGACCCGCATGCGCGGATTGAGAGAGCTCCATGGATCCTGAAAAACCATCTGCAGGTCGGCGCGCAGTGCCCGCACCTGGCCGGCCCCGAGATGCGCGATATCGCGATCGCGAAACGTTACGGTGCCGCCGGTCGGCTTGAGCAGCCGGACCACCATGCGGCCGATGGTCGACTTGCCCGACCCGCTCTCGCCCACCATGCCGACCGTGCGGCCGGCGAACATGTCGAAGCTAACGCCGTTGACGGCGCGTACCGTCTGGCCGCTTCGCGGCGTGACGAAGTGTTTGGTCAGGTCCTGGGCGCGAAGCAGGGGCGCGGTCATTCGTTGGCCGCCTCGCGCACGGCAGCGAGCCGCGCGCACATCGCGTAGTGACCCCCGCCCACCGTTTCCCATGGCGGCGTCTGACGGCAGCCGGCGTCGGCGAACTCGCAGCGCTCGACGTAGTGACAGCCCGGCGGCAGGTCGAACAGGTTGGGCGGCGCGCCGCCGCCCAAAATGGCGCGCTTGCCTTCGCGTAGCCGTTCCGGCGTCGAGGCGATGAGCGTACGCGTGTAGGGGTGCGCCGGCTTGGCGAACACGTCCATGACCGGCCCCGTCTCGACGATACGGCCGGCGAACATGACGGCCATGCGATCGCAATAGTGCGCGACGATGCCGAGATCGTGGGTGATGATCATGGCGGCGACGTTGCGCGATTCGACCAGTTCGCGCAGTAGGTCGAGGATCTGCGCCTGCACCGTCACGTCGAGCCCGGTGGTAGGCTCGTCGGCAATGATCATCTTGGGCTCGTTCATCAGGGCCATGGCGATCAGCACGCGCTGCGCCATGCCGCCCGACAGCTCGTGCGGCCAGGCACGCATGCGCTGTTCCGGCGCCGGAATGCCGACCGCGGCGAGCATGTCGATGGCGCGCTTGCGCGCCGCTTCCTCGGTCGTGCGCCGGTGCGCCATATGCACGCGGATTAGCTGTTCGCCGACACGCGTCAGAGGATCGAGCGACGAGCGCGGATTCTGCACCACCATGGCGATCTCGCTGCCGCGCAGCTTGCTCAGGCCCTCTTCGTCGAGACCCCGCAGGTCGGATCCGTCGAATGTGATGCTACCCTCGACCACCCGCGCCGGCGGCTTCAGGAGGCCGATCACCGAATAGGCGGTAAGCGACTTGCCGGCGCCAGTCTCGCCGACCAGGCCGAGAACCTCGCCGGGCGCGATGTCGAACGACACGCCGTTGAGCGCGCGGGCGATCTGGATCTCGTTGTCAAGATCGCGCGAGATGAAATGCGTGTGCAGGTTCTCGACGTGCAGCAGCGTCACTTGCCGGCGCTCCTGCGTTTGGGATCGAGCAGGTCCTGCATGCCGTCGCCGAACATGTTGAGCCCAAGAACCATCAGGATTAGCGCCACGCCGGGGAAGATACCGACCCACCACTGGCCGTTGACCATCGACTCGGCGCCCTGGCGGATCATCGCCCCCCATTCCGGCGTCGGCGGCTGGATGCCGATGCCGAGGAAGGCGAGTGTCGCGCTGATACGCACGGCCCATGCGGCGCGTACCGCCGTCTGCGCCATCGCGCCCGAGATCGCGTTGGGCAGCAGATGGACGAACAAAATGCGTCGCGTCGGATTGCCGACGATGACCCCGGCCTCGACGAAGTTGCTCGAACGCAGCGCCAGCACCTCGGCACGAACAACGCGCACGAAGATCGGCGCATCGAGAATGCCGATCACCAGCACGATGTTGAGCAGCGACGGACCCGCCGCGGCCACCACGGCCAGCGCCAGGATGATCGACGGGAACACGCGGAACGCGTCGACCACGCGCATGATCGCCTCGTCGATATTGCCGCCCTTGTACCCGGCATAGAGCCCGACGGGCACGCCAATCACGAGCGCAACGATGACGACGGGGATCGCGATCCCGAACGCGAAACGCGAGCCGTAGATGACGCGCGAGAACACGTCCATGCCGTTGCTGTCGGTGCCGAACCAGTTCGCCGCGGACGGTCCCTTGAGGATCAGATCCGGGTTGGCTTCGACCGGGTTGTACGGCATCAGCCACGGCGTCAGCACGGCGAGGATGCCGAAGAGCAGGATGATGCCGAAGCCGATCACCGATGTCGGACTGCGGCGGCTGACGCCCCTGATCCGGCCCCAGACCTTGGCAGCGCGGGATTTGGGGCGCGGCGCGGCGCCTGCGGTAAGCTCGGCCATCACTCGGCCCCCGCGCGCGGTTCGAGGATCATGACCAGCACGTCGACGATGATGAAGACGACGAGCGAAAACAGCGCGAGGAACATCACGTAGCCCTGCACGGCCGCGAAGTCGCCACGGATGATTGCGTTGAGTCCGTACTGGCCGACGCCGCCCCAGGCGAACACGTACTCGATGAGCGAGACGCTGCCGACGAGGCCCGCCAGTTCGGTGCCGATGAACGTCGTGACCGGCGTGCCCGAATTCTTGAGGACGATGTGGCGCACCCGTTCGGCCGGCAAGCCGGATGCGCGGGCGAAGCGCACGAAGTCGCTGCCGATCATCTCCAGCGCGATCGCGCGAGTTTGCTTGACGATCGGGGCTGCGGAGATGATCGCGACGGCCACCACCGGCAGGATGAGCTGCGACAGGGCGGAGCCGGCGGCTTCGAAGTCGCCGGCGAGCAGGCCGTCGATCAGGTAGCTGCCGGTCACCGTCGGCGGCGGCGTGATCAGCAGGCTGATGCGGCCGAGCCCGGGCGGTGCCCAGCCGAGCAAAAAGAAGAATACGAAGAGCAGCAGGAGCCCGAGAAAATACGTCGGGATCGAGAATCCGAGCAACGATACGCTGCGGCTGATGTGATCGAACAGGCGGTCGTGCTTGAACGCGGCGCGAAGCCCGACGGGAACGCCGATGATCGCGCCCAGCGCCACGCCCCACAACAGCAGTTCGAGCGTGATCGGAATCCGTTCGGCGATGTCGGTCAGCACCGAGCGGTTGCTGATCCACGAGCGCCCGATGTCGCCCTGGAGGACGTTGCCGAGATAGATGGCGAACTGGGTGAACAGCGGCTGGTCGAGGCCGAGGTCGCTGCGGATCATCTCGACTTCTTCGGCGGTCGCCGTCGGGCCGGCCAGAAGGCCGACCGGATCCTGGCCGCCGATACGGACCAGCATGAAGGTGAAGAACAGAATCCCGACAAGCAGCGGCACGGCCAGCACCAGCCGCCGCATCAACATCGCCCGCAAGGTCACGTCGTCACCGTTCCAAAGAAGAAAGCGGAGTCCCGGGAAATACCCGGAACCCCGCTTGTTCTGCTAGGGCCTACTGGAAGCGCAGGTCGGACCAGCGCTCGTGCTCGTCCGGATAGTGCGTCCAGCCGACGATCTTCGGCGACATGGCCTCGAAGCTGTCCGGGTAAACCGTCATCAGCCACGGGGCATCGTCGATCCAGATCTTCTGTGCCCGCTTCATGAGCTCGACACGCTTGTCACGATCGAGCGTTTCCTTGGCCTGATCGATGATGGCGTCCAGCTCGTCGTTCTTGTACTTGGCGCGGTTCGACACGCCGGTCGAATGCGCAAGCAGCGACAGCGTGTAGACCGGATCGAGAACGATCGGGCCGTCTTCCATGGCGAAGAACGGCATGTCCTGTACCGCCGGCGCCATGCGCGAACGCAGGTCGGAGTCGCTGATCCGCTTCGGCGTGATTTTGATGCCGAGCTTGTTCAGCTGGTCGGCGACTTGAATGGCCATCGTTTCCATCCACGGGAAGATACCGCCGTAGAGAAGTTCAGCCTCGAAGCCCGCAGCTCCGGCCTGGGAAAGCAGCTGCTTCGCCTTGTCCGGGTCGTAGGCATAGGGGAAAGCGCTGGTGTCGTAGGCGTCGACTATCGGCGGCACGATCGACTCGGCGATCGTCCCGGTGCCGAGGAAAACGCCCCGCTTGATAGCTTCCTTGTCAACACCGTAGTTGAGCGCCTGGCGGACCCGGACGTCGTCGAACGGCTTCATGGTCACGTTCATGCGCAGGCTGGCGATCGCACGGCCCGGCGCACCCTCGACCTTCACCTTCGGATCCTTCTGCATCTCGATGACCTGCTGGATGCCCGGACGGTCGATCCACTGGACCTGGCCGGCCTTCAGCAGGGTGATGCGGCTCGCCTCGGAGGGCACCGCCCGCCAGACGACGCGATCGAAGAACGGCTTGTCGCCGAAGTAGTTCGGGTTGGCGACGAAGATCGCCTGCTCGCCGGCGCGAAGGCTCTCGAGCTTGTAGGCGCCGAAGCCGGCGGTATTGGTCTCGATGTACTTCAGACCCCACGGATCCTCGGAGGTCGCATGCTCCTTCATCACCTTGGAATCGTAGATACCGGGAACATAGAGCGTGATCGCGTTGAGGAAGATCGCGCTCGGCGCACCCAAGGCAAAATCGACTTCATAGCGCGACTTCGCCGAGACGCCGTTGGGGGTCACGTTCGACACGCGGGCGATGAAGTTGCCCGTGCGTTTCTGGGCAAACGACTTTTCCCAGCTCCACACCACGTCTTCGGCGGTCAGCTCGTTGCCGTCCTGGCTCTTGATACCCTGACGCAGGCGCATGGTGACGGTCTTGCCGTCCGGCGAAACGGTCCAGCCCTCGGCGTAGTGACCGACGACGCGGCTCGCGTCGAGCTTGGGACGGCCGTCCTGCATGATCTTCGGATACTTGGTCAGACCTTCGTAGGTCTGCACCACGACATGCTGGGTGAAAGGCCGCAGCGCGTCGCCGTCGAAGCCTTCCGGCGTTCCCGGCGCCGCGAGGACCAGCGTTTCCGCCGCCGCCGCACCGCCCATGAACGCGGTCAGGGCGGCGGCCCCGGCCACGCCCAGAAGTGACTTTCGTAGATTCATTGAAGAATCCTCCCTGTTTCTTTTGCCCGGACCTTTTAGCACCGCCCAGCCCCGGAATGAAGGGGCGGCGGGCGGCGAAGACCGCAGATTTCCGCTATTTCCGGCAGGTCGGTAGGGTTTCGCCGCTCTAGGCGACCATTTCGCGGCGGTCGAGCGACACCGGATCGCCGCCAGCGCCGCGGTGTCGCTGCCACAGCCACAACCGCTTGAGGCAGCGCGGTCGGTCCGGGTCGTCCTCGAAGGCGAGCCGACCGTGGACCATCGAGCGGTTGTTGCTGAACAGGATGTCGCCCGCCGCCATGCGGCAAGTAAACACGATCGCCGGATCGACCAGCAGTTCGTCCAGCAGGTCGAGCGCCTCGCACTGCGCCGCCGTCAGCGGCGTGCCGGCCAGTTTCATGCCGGGTTCGATCATCACCCGGGCGTAGTGGACATAGAGCGCATCGCCCTCGGCCGCGAAGATCGGCTTGACGATCGTCGCCGGCCCGGCCGGCCAGGTATGCAGCTTGGGCGGTAGAAAGTGGTAGGGCTGGTACAGCAGCGGCAGCAGATCGGGGCGCCGCGCCGCAAACGCGGCATGGAGCGCGTAGGCGCTGATCAGCGTGCTGTCGCCGCCCTGCCGCGCCTGGCGATAGCAGGCCAGCACGATGTAGTCGGGCGAGCGCGGCTCGAGGCAGCCGTTGTCGGTATGCGGCGGCGACAGCGCGCTGGTTGCGCCGATGCGGATAGGATCGTCGTTGCCGCTCTTGTAGTTGGTGACGGTGAAGATCCGACGGTCCTTCTTCAGGCCCTGGCGGATCGGCCGCCCGACATAGTTGGCCACGCCCCACGCCGCGATCCCTGCGTCGTCCTCGGGAAGCGCGTCGAGCGCCAGCCCGCGCAGAATGGCGAAGCCCGGGCCGCCGTCGAGCCGGTCGTGCAGGCGCGGCACGACCTCGGCCAGCCCCGGCAGGCGCAGGTCCTCCATCTCGACGGTGTCGAGGTCGAGCCCGTTGCGATGCACCGCGTCGAGCGCCGCCGCGATCTGGGTGCGCACGGCATCCGGCGCCTCGACGACATAGTCCGCTGCGCCGAGCGCGTCCGGCGTCCAGCGCCAGCCGGGCGCCGGCGTGCCGGCAAAGACCGTCGGCGTGCCGAAAGCGGCCGGGTCGGTATTGATGCGCAGCAGTGTCATGGTCGGCTCGTCCTAATGTGCCGCAAGATGTTCCGTCGCGACGACCGTATCGACGATGGCACTGATAGCCGCACGCAGATCGTCGACCGAGCCTTCGTTGATGACATGGTAGTCGGCCAGCGCGATAGGCTGCGCCTTTTCCAGAGCTTCGACTTCGCGGCGGTCGCGCTCGATCATCTCCGCGAAGGTCAGGGGCCGCACGCTGCGCGTCGCCAGGCGCTCGGCGCGGATCGTCTTGCGCGAGTGGATCGCGATCGTGACCAGTGCGGCACCGAAGGCCTCGCGCAGCAGCTTGAGTTCCGCATAGCTGTAGAGCCCGTCGATCAGCACCGGCCTTTCTTCGTCCAGGGCCGTCCGGATGTCGGGCAGCAACAGCTTCGCCATGGCCGCCATGCCGTGTTCTGCACGCAATTCCTCACGCACTCTCGCCTCGTTCTCGGGCGTCGTGTCGAGCCCCCGCTTGCGAACTTCGTTCAGGACGACGCCGCCGAAATAGAACCGCACCGGCGAGAGCAGCGCATCCGCAATGTCGGTGGCTTCCGTCTTGCCGACGCCGGACAGGCCGACAAAGGCGACGATTACGGGATGTCCGGGTGCGATCGTCAAGCGTCCGTCCTCCGTTGGTCGGGAGCGGCCAGGCCGCGGCTTTTCCAACTACCACACGCACCGCAGGTCGTTCCACAATTGCGGCGCCGATCCTGGCCGTAAGTCTGTCGTAAGGTGCCGGCGGCAGGTTAGAGCGCAAGGTTTCAAATCACGAGGATGCCATGCGCCCTTTGACTGTCTTCGCCGCCTTCGCTCTTTCGTCCCAGGTGCTTGCCGGGTCGGCCGCGTTCGCCGCCGTCCCCCAGGACGGACGCCTCGACTTCACCGTGCTGCGCAACGGCGACAAGATCGGCCGCCACGAGATGATCTTCCGCGACGGGGCCAACGGCCTTCAGGTCGATATCAAGACCGATATCAAGGTCAAGGTGCTGTTCGTCACCGCCTACAAGTTCGAGCACGAAGGCCACGAGATCTGGCAGGAAGGCCGGTTGGTGCGCCTGTGGGCGGCGGCCGATGTCGACGGCGAGCAG
>JAYQVF010000080.1:0-13457 GCA_038148335.1 Alphaproteobacteria bacterium
CAGATTAGCCGGACTCTCTCATTCATCCTGGACCAGTTTTCAGGGGGCAGGTCAGCCATCACCAGACCGCCGATCCGCTCCATGTCCGGCGGCGGCCCGGTGTCGCGACGCTCGGGGCTCGGTTCGCGCGGTTCGGGTCGCGGCGGTTGCGGGTCTGTCCGTTGCTCTCGCCGCGGCGGCGATGGTTCGACGCGGCTTTCGCGATCACCGCCACCAGCGCTTCGCCCGCTGCCTGCCCCGCCGTCCAGCCCCTGGCGCCCGCCGCCATCGGCGAGGCCGGCGGGGGGCAGCGCGCGCTGGTAGCGCGCGTCGGACAGCGCTCGTTCGATCTCCGCCGGCGCCGCCAGTCCCGCCGGGGGCGCCAGCAGGCAGGCGAGCAGAAGGCAGCAGATCGGGGCGGCGCGGCGCATGGCAAAAGGGTACCGTAGGTGGCGTCGCCACCATAGGCGCATCGCGAAGCGGGAGGTCACCATGAGCGAACCGGCCATTGTCGGCGGGGTCTACGAGGTCGGAATCGGCGTGCCGGATCTCGACGCGGCGCTGCGTTACTGGGCGCTGTTCGGCTATCGCCCGGGCGCGCGCGGCCGACTGGCGGCAGGCGAGGCCGAAAGGCTCTACGGCGTCCCGTCGGCGCTCGAGTCGCTCCGTCTCCAGCATCAGGAGGCCGATCACGGCCTGGTCCGCCTGATGCGCTGGGACAGCCCCCTCGGCGACGGGCTCGGCATGGTCCCGTTGCGCACCCCCGGCAACCGCTGGGCCGTGGCCAAGACCAACGAGGTCATGCAGGTCGCGAACTTTGCCGCCGCCCTCGCGGCGCGCGGCGAGCCCGTGACGACCATGGGCCCGATCTATCATCCCGTGCCCGAACCGGGCCGCGACGAGGATCCCTGCGCCGCGGAGATCCGCTGCAAGCGCGAGTTCATCTTCTTTCAGCCGCACTACCGCCATGTGCTCGTACAGCGCTATAGTCACGATCTGCCGCTGTTCGGCCGGTTCGCGCCGCAAAGCCGCTTTCATGCCAGCCAGTTCACGCAGGTCGGCCTGTGTGTGACGGAAGACCGCGCCCACCTGCTCGATTTCTACGAGGACGTGCTCGTCCTGAAGCGTCACGACGTCGACTACCTCGCCACGGAAGGCGCCATGCCCACGGTCGTCGTGCCGCTGACGCCGGGCGAGCTGCTGCGCGAATCGGATTTCGACGATGTGCGTTCCGGCGATTCACCGGCAACGCAGCGTTCCGGCAAGCTGCGCGTCTTTCGCATTACCGGCGATACCGGTGGCGTCAACCTCGTCGAGCGCACCCGCGCGGGCCATCTCGGCTTTTCGCTCTATACCTATCGCGTGCGCGAGATCGCGAAGATGCGCGACAAGGTCGCGGCCAGCGGCGCGTCCGACGTCACCGCGCTCACGACGGACGAATTCGGGACGCCGTCGTTCTCGTTCCTGGCGCCTGACGGCTATTTCTGGACGTTCGTCGGCGCCTAGGCGCGGGCGGGAAAGTGCGTGCCGAGATAGTCCAGCACCATCGCGTTGAAGGCGTGCGCCTTCTCGAACGGCGGGGCATGTCCGGCCCCGGCGATCTCGCGGAACTCGGCGCCGGGGATGTACGTGCTGGCGTCGCGCAGCACGTCGGGCGGGATCACCCGGCTCTCGCTGCCGCCGATCACCAGGGTCGGCACGCGATAGCCCTCAAGGCGCGCCGCCGTTACCCCGTTGGCCGGATCGAGCGAGCGCTTCATGAACGCGCCGACGTCCTGGTTCAGCTTGCCGATCTGGCTCATCAGGAAGAACAGGTCCGGCGCGCGCTCGGGAAAATCGGGCGCGGTCATGACCTGCTGGATCTTGCGGCGCTCGCCGACGACCTTCCCCGGTCCTTCGCGAAATGCGCGCAGAATGCCCTCGGACAGGATGCCGCCGCCGCTCGCCGACATGACGATGCAGGCGATCCGCTCCGGCGCGGCGATGGCCGTTGCCAGGGCGGTCCAGCCGCCGATGGCGTGCGACGCGATGGCTGTCCGCGCGACCCCGGCCGCGTCCATCACGGCCAGCGCATCGGTCGGAAAATATTCGAACCGCATGTCGTCGACCGCGCACGCGGAACGCCCCCAGCCGCGCTGGTCGAACAGCAGCGCGCGGTACCCCGCGGCGAGGAAGGCCGGGACTTGCTGGAACCATTCCAGCGTATTGCCGCCGCCGCCGTGGGCAAACGTCACGGTCGGTCCGCTCTCGCCGTGAACCTCGTAGTAGAGTTCGGCTTTCTCGGTGGCGATGTATGGCATGACGGCGCAAGGCTAGACTGAAACCGTGAACGCTGTCCCGAAAATCCCGATCACCCACAGCATTCTGCGCGCCGACGCGCTGGGGGACGTCATCGCCGGCGCCTACGACCTGGGCGGCCCCGTGCACTGCGAGCTTCTGGCGCGCGGTGTGAACGAGGTCTATCTCGTCCGCGCCGGCGGCCTGCGCTACGCGGCCCGCGTCCTGCGCCGCAACTTCCGGACCCGAGACCAGGTGCGCTACGAAATGGCCTTGATCCGTTTCCACGCCGCGCGCGGGCTCGCTGCCGCGGTCCCGCTGGTGACCCGGGACGGGGAGACGTTCGTTCCCGTGACGGCACTCGAGGGCGAACGCTTCCTGTCGCTTTTCACCTGGGCCGATGGCGCGCCGATGGCGCGCACCGCAACGCCCACGGACGCCCATCGCCTCGGCGCGACCGTCGCCAAGATGCATCGAGCGGTCGCTGACTTTTCGCCGCCGGTCGCGGTCGCGGTCGATGCGCCGGCGTTCATGGCCGATCGCACGCCGGCGCTGCTCTCCATGGTGGGCGAAGGCTCGGAGGCCGGCCGGCTTTATGTCGACCTGATGGACAAGTGCGCGGCGCGCCTGCGCGCGCTCGATCTGCCGCGCGGCGCGTGCCACGGCGACATCCATACCCATAACGTCTTTCTCGCCGGCGACGGCACGCTCACGTTCATCGACTGGGACAATTGCGGCGACGACTTCTTCGCCAAGGAACTGCTGCACTTCGTCTGGCGCAACGACTACCTCGGTCGTGGTCGCGATCTCAGTCAGGCGTTCCTCGCGGGCTACGAGGCCGAACGCCCCTTCAGCGCGGACGAGCGGGCGCATCTGCCGTTCTTCCTCGTCGTGCGCCACCTCGTGATCCTGTGCGGCATAGCGGGTATGATCAACATCGTGGGCCGCTCGGCGATCGGCTACGCCCACCAGCTGTCGCGCTTCCACGAACTGATCCAGGCGCCTGCGCGCGAGGCGGGACTCCTCTAAGGGAGAAGGAAATGACCACCATCGAGATCCCCATCGAGGTTCTGACGCCGGAGGCTTTTGCGCCGTTCGGACAGGTGATCGGCGCGCGCAACGAGGCGCCCCTGTTCCAGGGCGGCAACGCGACAACCTGGGGCGTCGACTTCGAAATCGACGGCAAGATGGAACTGCACTTCGCGAAATTCGACTATCAGCCGGTTCTGGAGTTCAGCCTCATCGAACGTCACTTCGCCGTGACGCAGAGCTTCATTCCGCTCAACAACGACGCGTCGGTCACCGTCTTCGCGGCGCCGACCGACCCCAACGATCCGGCTGCCATCCCGCGGCCCGAGGACCTCCGCGCCTTCTACATCGACGGCGCCCAGGGCGTGATGATGTGGAAGGGAACCTGGCATTCGAGCCGCTTTCCGGCGCGGCCGCCGGCGGCGACGTTCGCCTTCCTCACCGACGCTTACACGACGGCCGAACTCACCGAGATGCTGGCCGGGAAGCCGGGCAAGCTGACCCAACTCGTCGACTACGAAAAGAACTTCGGCCAGCGCTTCCGCCTGACCGATCCGCAGGGGCTGATGGCGCGCTAGCCGGCGCGCTTGATCATGCTGCGTGCGATGATCAGCCGCTGGATTTCGCTCGTGCCTTCGTAAAGCCGGAACAGCCGCACGTCGCGATAGAACCGCTCGATGCCGGTGTCGGCGATGTAGCCCGAACCGCCGTGAATCTGCACCGCGCGGTCGGCGACGCGGCCGACCATCTCGGTGGCGAACAGCTTGCAGCACGAGATTTCCTCGGACACGTCCTCGCCGCCGTCGCGTCGCCGCGCCGCATCCATGATCATCGTCCGCGCGGCATAGGCCTCGGTCCGGCTGTCGGCCAGCATTGCCTGGATGAGCTGGAAGTCGGCGATCGCCTTGCCGAACTGCTGGCGCTCCATGGCATAGCGGGTCGAGGCATCGATCAGCCGCTCGGCCACGCCGGTCGCCACGGCCGCGATGTGCAGCCGTCCGCGGTCGAGCACCTTCATGGCGGTGCGGAACCCGTGTCCCTCGACGCCGCCCAGCAGGGCGCTCGCCGGCACGCGGCAGTCCTCGAAGATCACGTCGGCGGTCAGGCTGCCGTGCTGTCCCATCTTGCGGTCGGGCCTGCCGATGGACAGGCCGGGCTGCGGCGCCTCGACAAGAAAGGCTGACACGCCGCGCGCGCCTTTCTCGTCCGGATTGGTGCGCGCCATCAGCGTGAACAGGCCGGCGCGCGGCGCGTTGGTAATGAACCGCTTGCTGCCGTTGATGACATAGTCGTCGCCGTCGCGCCGCGCGGTCGTGCGCAGCGCCGCGGCGTCGGAACCGGAATCGGGTTCGGTCAGGCCGAACGAGCTGGTGATTTCACCGCTCGCCAGTCTTGGCAGATATGTCCGGCGCTGTTCGTCGGTGCCGTCGAGCACGATGCCCTGCGAGCCGATGCCGACGTTGGTGCCGAAGGCCGAACGGAAGGCCGGCGACGTCCAGCCGAGTTCGAACGCGATCTGCGCCTCTTCCTCGGTGTTGAGGCCGAGGCCGCCGAACTCCTGGGGGATCGTCAGACCGTAGAGCCCGATGGCGCGCATCTCGTCGAGCAGGTAGGGCGGAATCTCGTTGGCCTCGTCGACTTCCGCTTCGTGCGGCACCAGCCGCTCGCGCACGAACCGCCGCACGGTGTCGCGCAGCTGTGCAAAGGTTTCGGGATCGAGAGCCACCTGTCGCTCCTGCTCGGCTGAGGGTCGGTGGCGATAACACCCGATCGCCCGATCCTGCGCAACCGCGCTAGAGCGAGCCGAGGAACGCCAGGAGGTCGTTGCGCGCGCCGGCGGGCAGGTTGCGGAATCGCTCCCGCGCAGCTTCGGCTTCGCCGCCGTGCCACAGGATCGCCTCGGCAATGCCGCGCGCGCGGCCGTCGTGCAGCAGGAACAGGTGACCGTTGACGGTCTCGATCAGGCCCAGGCCCCACAGCGGCGGCGTCCGCCATTCGCGACCGTCGGCGTCGAAGTCCGGCCGCCCGTCCGCCAGCCCGTCGCCCATGTCGTGCAGCAGCAGGTCGGTGAACGGCTGAATGGTCTGGTATGCGGCGACCGGGTTGGCGTGGTCGCCGGTCTCGATCTTTGGCGTATGGCACGCCGTGCAGCCGATCTCGCCGAACAGGCGTTCGCCGCGCTGCACCGCCGGCGCCTCGACGTCGCGCCGCGCCGGCACCGCCACGCTCTCCATGTAGAACGTCAGCAGGTCGAGTTGCGCGTCGGTCGCCTCGATGGCGCGATGTTGCGCCGCGCGTGCGCGACAAGTCGTCTGCGGTTCAGGACAGTTTTCTTCCGCAAACACCGGCGACGTGATGCCGATGTCGCCCAGCAACGCCTCGGCGTTCTGGCTGCGCAGCGTCGCGACATTGGCCTTCCAGCCGAAGCGGCCCAGCAGTGTTGTCTCCGCGATCGGATCATGAACCCGGTTCGCCCGGCCCGAGATGCCGTCGCCGTTGGCGTCCTCCGGATCGGCCATCGCGACGATGGCCGCCTCCGGAATCGCCTCCAGCAGGCCAAGACCGAACACCGCCGGCGCGACGCGGGGCGACATCAACAGCGCTCCGTCGGGCGCAACGCCGGTCGCATCGAGCGCGTAGGTGGGCGCGCGCAGGCTGAAGGGCGCGCCGTCGCCGTAGACGCCGGATTGCTCGACGTAGGAAATGCGGACGCGACCCTCGGGCGCGACCTCCTCGACCGCCTTGTCGTTGAGCTGCAGGCCGAAGAACGGATGGGGCAGGGGGCCGCCGTTCGCGTCACGGCCCGGTACGCTGACCCGCACCAGCATCGTCGTCATCGGCGCATCGTTCTCAGGCGGCGCGCCGCGCCCGTCGCGGACATGGCAGGCGATGCACGAACGGGCATTGAACGTCGGGCCGAGGCCGACGAATTCGCTGTCCCGGTTCGGCGGCGCCGCCCATTCGGCGTTGAACAGCTTGTTGCCGTCGAAAAACCGCTGGCGCCATTGCGGCGGCAGATTGCGCGCGGGCGAGGAAAAGGCGTTGCGGTTGCTCACCGCGCGCGTGGTGTCGCCGCCGCTCGCCGCGTCGGCAGCGTGCGCCGGGGCGGCCGACACCCCGCAGGCCGCCAGTGTCGCGGCGGCGATCCAGGCGCGGAAACGCGGTGTTCCGCGCCTGAAATGAGGGGGTCGGGTCGTCATTTCGCGGCTTCTCTGCTAAGAATCGTTCTGAATCCGTTTGAGTCATTGTCTATCAACGGAAGGGGCAGAGGGAATAATCCCTCATCGTGATGGGAGGTCGCACCGTGGGGTCGGGTACGAGCTCGCGTGACAAACGGCATCTCGGCGTCGTTCTCGCAAACCCGCGCGGATTCTGCGCCGGCGTCGAGCGGGCCATCGAAATCGTCGAACGTGCGCTGGCGCTCTACGGCGCACCCGTCTATGTGCGTCACGAAATCGTGCACAACAAGCGCGTCGTCGAAACGCTGCGCGCCAAGGGCGCACGCTTCGTCGAGGAGGTCGACGAGATTCCCGAAGGCGCGGTGACGGTCTTCTCTGCGCACGGCGTGTCGCCGACGGTCGAACGCGGCGCGGGTGCACGCGGGCTCCATGTCATCGATGCAACCTGTCCGCTGGTCAGCAAGGTCCACAAGGAAGGACGCCGGTCGGCGCAAAAAGGCTTCGAGGTGGTGCTCATCGGACACGAAGGGCATCCCGAGGTCGAAGGCACCATGGGTCAGATCGACGGCACGGTGCACCTCGTCACCTGCGTCGCCGACGTCGATCGCCTGCAGCCGGCCGATCCGGCGCGACTCAGCTACGTCACCCAGACAACGCTCAGCGTCGACGACACGCGCGCCATCATCGACGCGCTTCGCCGGCGTTTCCCCGGAATCGTCGGCCCGGACGTCAAGGACATCTGCTACGCGACGCAAAACCGCCAAACCGCCGTGCGCACCCTGTGCCGCGAGGTCGACGTTCTGCTCGTCGTTGGCGCGCATAACAGCTCGAACTCCAACCGCCTGCGCGAGATCGGCGAGGCCGAAGGGTTGCCGTCCTATCTGATCGAGGACGCGAACGCGCTCAACGTCGCCTGGCTCTCGGGCGCGCGGTCGGTCGGCATCACCGCCGGCGCATCGGCGCCCGAAGAACTCGTGGAAGAACTCGTCGGTCGGCTTGCGCGGCACTTCGATGTCGCGGTCAAGCCGCTGGCGGGCGTCGAGGAGAACATCCAGTTCAAGCTGCCGCCCGAACTCGACGGCGAGCGGCGCCTCGCGGCGGCTTCCTAGGAACGGGGACGGAACCTTGGGCGTACCACTGCGACAGCAACTGCGGATCGGCGCTTACATCCTGAAGCAACGCCTTCTGGGCCGCGACAAGTACCCGCTCGTCCTGATGCTGGAGCCGCTGTTCCGCTGCAACCTCGCCTGCGCCGGGTGCGGCAAGATTGACTACCCGGACGACATCCTCAATCGCCGCCTGTCCGTTGAAGATTGCATCAGGGCGGTCGAGGAATGCCCCGCGCCCGTCGTCGCCATCCCCGGCGGCGAGCCGCTGCTGCACAGGGAGATCGGCGAGATCGTCGCCGAGATCACCAGGCGCAAGCGCTTCGTCTCGCTGTGCACCAACGCGTTGCTGCTTGAAAAGAAGCTTCACCTGTTCAAACCGTCGCCCTACCTTTTTTTCTCGGTGCACCTCGACGGGCTGAAACCGCATCACGACAAGGCGGTGTGTCTCGACGGGGTCTTCGACCGCGCGGTCGAGGCGATCAAGCTGGCCCAGTCGAAAGGTTTCCAGGTCAACGTCAACGCGACCATCTTCGACAGCATGCCGGCCGCGGACATCGCCGCGTTCCTCGACTTCACGACGGACCTCGGGATCAGCGTCACGATTTCGCCCGGCTACGCCTACGAGCGCGCCCCCAGCCAGGAGCATTTTCTGTCGCGCCAGCGGACGAAGGAGCTGTTCCGGGACGTCTTCCGCCGCGGCCGCGGCAAGAAGTGGCTGTTCAATCACTCGCCGCTCTATCTCGACTTCCTCGCCGGAAACCGCCGCTACACCTGCTCGCCCTGGGGCACGCCGACCCGCAACGTGTTCGGCTGGCAGCGGCCCTGTTATCTGTTGAGCGAGGGCTATGCGGCGACGTTCGCCGAGCTCATGGAAGAAACGGAGTGGGACGCCTACGGCACCGGCCGCTACGAAAAATGCGCGAATTGCATGGCGCATTGTGGTTACGAACCGACGGCCGTCACCGATGCCGTACGCAACCCGATGGGGATCGTAATGGCTGGATTGCGCGGTCCTCGGACCGAAGGGCCGATGGCGCCGGAAATCCCGCTCGACGGCCAGCGCCCGGCGGTCTACGTATTCGACGACCTGGTCAGGGAGGCCGCCGCGAAGACGGCCTCGGGCAACGCCAAAAGCAGTGCCGCCTGACGGGCATGTAGAAGGTTAAGAGTAGTGACGGACGAGAACAGCAAGACGCCGCTTCTGGACAAGGTGAACCTGCCGGCGGATCTGCGTGCGCTGCCGGAAGGCCAGTTGCGCGAGCTCGCCGACGAGCTGCGCCGGGAAATGATCGACGCCGTTTCGATCACCGGCGGCCATCTCGGCGCCGGGCTCGGCGTCGTCGAACTCACCGTCGCGCTGCACTACGTCTTCGACACGCCGGACGACAAGATTCTCTGGGACGTCGGCCACCAGGCCTACCCCCACAAGATTCTCACCGGCCGCCGCGACCGGATTCGCACGTTGCGCCAGGGCGGCGGCCTCTCCGGCTTCACCAGCCGGCGCGAAAGCGAGTACGACCCGTTCGGCGCGGCGCACAGCTCGACGTCGATTTCCGCCGGCCTCGGGTTTGCCGTGGCGCGCGATCTGCGCGGCGGCGACAACAACGTCATCGCGGTGATCGGCGACGGCGCGATGAGCGCGGGCATGGCCTACGAAGCCATGAACAACGCCGGCGCCCAGCACAGCCGCATGATCGTCGTTCTCAACGACAACGACATGTCGATCGCGCCGCCGGTCGGCGCGATGAGCGCCTACCTCGCGCGTCTCATTTCGGCCAAGCCCTATCGTTCGGTGCGCCACATTGGCCGCGAGGTCGCGAAGAAATTCCCGCGTTCTTTCGAGAAGGCGGCGAAGCGCGCCGAGGAATATGCCCGCGGCATGCTGACCGGCGGCACGCTGTTCGAGGAACTCGGCTTCTATTACGTCGGTCCCATCGACGGTCACAATCTGGACCACCTGTTGCCGGTGCTGCGCAACGCCAAGGACTCGCGCGGCGAGGGGCCGATCCTGGTCCACATCGTCACCCAGAAGGGCAAGGGCTACGAGCCCGCGGAGAACGCCGCCGACAAGTATCACGGCGTGTCGAAGTTCGATGTCATCACCGGCCAGCAGGCCAAGTCGACCGGTGGCCCGCCGAGCTATACCAACGTCTATGCCAAGGCGCTGATCGCCGAGGCCGAAGCCGACGAGCGCATCGTTGCCGTCTCGGCGGCGATGCCCACCGGCACCGGCCTCGACAAGTTCGCCGAGCGTTTCCCGGATCGCTGCTTCGACGTCGGCATCGCCGAACAGCACGGCGTCACGTTCTGCGCCGGGATGGCGGCCGACGGGCTGAAGCCGTTCGCGACCATCTATTCGACCTTCCTGCAGCGCGCCTACGACCAGGTGGTCCATGACGTGGCGATCCAGAAGCTGCCGGTGCGCTTCGCGATGGATCGCGCCGGGATGGTCGGCGCCGACGGTGTCACCCACCAGGGCAGCTACGACATCGGCTTCCTCGGCAACCTGCCGGGCTTCGTTCTGATGGCGCCGTCGGACGAGGCCGAACTCATGCACATGGTCGCCACCGCGGCGCAGATCGATGATGGTCCCTCGGCGATCCGCTATCCGCGCGGCGAATCGGTCGGGATCGAATTGCCGGCGCGCGGCACGCCGCTGCCGATCGGCAAGGCGCGCATCGTCCGCGAGGGCACCAAGGTCGCGATCCTGTCCTACGGCACCCGGCTGCAGGAATCGCTCAAGGCTGCGGACGAACTTGGCGCCCGCGGCCTGACCACGACGGTGGTCGACGCCCGCTTCGCCAAGCCGATCGACGAGGACCTGACCCGCCGCGTCGCCGCCGAGCACGAGGTGATGATCACCATCGAAGAAGGCGCGATGGGCGGCTTCGCGACGCTGGTCGTCCACTTCCTGGCCCGCGAGGGCCTGCTCGATTCCGGCGTCAAGTTTCGCCCGATGTGTCTGCCGGACTTCTTCATCGACCACGACAAGCCGGAACGGCAGTACGACATCGCCGGCCTGAACGCGCGCCACATCGTGGCCACGGCCCTGCAGGCGCTGGGGTACAACGAAACCGCCGAGGCGCCCGTCCGCGCCTGATCGCGGTCCCGCGCCGCGTCACACCGCATGACCGTATTCCTGACTGGCGCCAGCGGCTTCGTCGGCGCCGCGGTCGCCCGTGCGCTGGACGCGCGCGGCGCGGCGCTGCGCCTTCTCGTTCGCCCCGGCGGCGACCGCCGCAACCTCGCGGGCCTCGATGCGGAGATCGTCGACGGCGACCTGCGCGACGTACCCGCGTTCGCCGCGCGACTCGCGGGCTGTCACGCGCTGTTTCATGTTGCAGCCGACTATCGCCTGTGGGCGCGCCGGCCGCAGGACCTCTACGACATCAACGTGGACGGCAGCCGCGCCCTGGTCCGCGCCGCGCAGGCGGCCGGCGTGGTGCGCATCGTCTACACCTCCAGCGTCGCCGTTCTTGGCATCAATCCCGACGGGACACCGTCCGACGAAGAAACGCCGGTCTCCCTCGCCGACATGGTCGGCCACTACAAGCGCTCGAAGTTTCTCGCCGAGCAGGCGGTTCGCGAACTCGTCGCGCGGGAAAGCGCGCCGGTCGTCATCGTCAACCCGTCGACGCCGATCGGCCCGGGCGACGTCAAGCCGACGCCCACGGGGCGCATCATCCTCGAGGCGGCACGCGGCAGGATGCCGGCCTATGTCGAGACCGGCCTCAACGTCGTGCACGTCGACGACGTGGCGCAGGGGCATCTTCTCGCGTTTGACAAGGGTCGGGTCGGCGAGCGCTACATCCTCGGCGGCGAGGATCTGACCCTGGGCGCGATCCTGCAGATCGTCGCCGCGCACGCCGGCAAGCCGGCACCGCGACTCAAGCTGCCGCACCGGCTCGTCTATCCGGTCGCCGTCGCCAGCGAACTGATCGCCTACGTCACCGGCCGGGAACCGTTTGCGACGCGCGACGGCGTCCGGATGGCGCGCAAGCACATGTACTTTTCCTCGGCCAAGGCGCAACGCGACCTGGGTTACGCCGCGCGGCCCGCGGCCGACGCGGTGGCCGACGCCGTCGCCTGGTTCAGAGCCAACGGCTACTGCTGAAACGCCGGTCCGTGGATGGAGGGGGCGGCCCGCCGCAATGCCGCATAGGCCTTGCCGGCGCCCAGCGCCACGCCGATGAGGTCGGGCAGGCTCAAGGGATCGCCGGCCAGGCCGCCCAGCACGGACCACACGTCCGCATGGCCGTCCGCGCCGATCGCGTCCGTGGCGTAGGCCGGCACCGACGATCCGGCATCGTCGGCCACCGCGCGCACGACGACGAACGGCAGGCCGGCGTCGCGCGCGCCTTGCGCCACCGCGGCGCTTTCCATGTCGACGACCGCCGCGCCGTACGCCGCGAACAGCTCGGCCTTGTGTGCGGGCGAAAGGATTGGGAGATCGGCGCCGAACACTGGCGCGGCGCGGACCGCGATGTCGTGTCGCGAAAGCGCGGTCCGGATTTCCGCCGCCCAGGCGCCGTCGCCGTCCACCATCCCCTCGCGGGTCGCGACGCGATGATCGACGACCAGCGCGCCGGTTTCCAGTGCCGGGTCGAGTCCGCCGCCGAGGCCGAAACTGACCAGCCCGGTGGTGCCGTCGGCGATCAGCTTGCGCGTCAGGGCAAGCGCCCGCGCCGGATCGGCGCCGGTCACGGCAACAACGCCCTGCGCGCCGCCGGTGCGTTCCTCGATAATGCGGCGTTCGTCCGCCAGGCCGCAGACGAAGCCGATCTTCATCAGAAACCGTAGATGACGCGCTGGTCGTTGCGCCGCTTCAGATTGCGGTAGCGTGCCAGCGCCATCAGCGGGAAGTAGGCGGCATAGCCGTGATACTTGAGATAGAACACCCGCGGAAACCCGGTGCCGGTGTACAGAGTCTCCTGCCAGCGCGCGCCGTCGCGCGGCGCCTTCTCGAGAAAGGCGATGCCGCGCCGGACGGTATCCGAGTCGCCTTCGCCCGCCGCCATCAGTCCCATCACTGCCCAGGCTGTTTGCGATGCCGTGCTGGTGCAGGGATCGTCGCGGTGCGCGGCCTCGTAGCTCGCCAGCGTTTCGCCCCAACCGCCGTCGCCGTTTTGCCGCGCCTCCAGCCAGGCGGCGGCGCGCCGCATGGTTTCGCTGTTCGGGTCTTCCCCGGCCGCGTTGAACGCGCATAGCGCCGACCACGTACCGTAGACGTAGTTGGCGCCCCAGCGCCCGAACCACGCGCCGTCCGCTTCCTGTTCGTCGCGCAGATAGGCGAGGCCGCGCGCCACCGCGGGGTGCGTTCGTTCGTAGCCCAGCTGGCACAGCATGCTGACGCACCGCGCCGTCACGTCGGCCGTCGGCGGGTCCAGCAGCGCGCCGTGATCGGCGAACGGAATGTGGTTCAGATAGGTGTGCGTATTGTCGGCGTCGAACGCGCCCCAGCCGCCGTTCGCCGACTGCATGCCGACGATCCAGGCCGCCGTGCGGTCCAGCACGTCCTTGAACTTCGCCGGGTCGGCGCGGTGCATCGCCATAGCGACCACCGCGGTGTCGTCGACGTCGGGGTAATGGGCGTTTTCGTACTGAAAGGCCCAGCCGCCCGGCGCCAGGTTCGGCCGCCGCGCCGCCCAGTCGCCCCTGATCGTCACCTCGCGCGCCTTCAGCCAATCGAAGCAGGCGTTCATCGCCGCGCCGTCCGGCGCCTCATCGGCTTCCAGCATCGCATGGGCCGCGAGGCCGGTATCCCAGACCGGCGACAGGCAGGGCTGGCAATAGGCTTCGTCGTCCCTGATCACGAGCAGCTTGCGGATCGCCGACATCGCGGTGCGGAAGTCGGGATGGTCGTGACCGTAGCCCATCACATGGT
>JAYQVF010000081.1:0-13332 GCA_038148335.1 Alphaproteobacteria bacterium
GCTTGGTGTCCCGCTCATAGTTGGCGATGTAGGGGGATGCTTTGCTTTTACAAGCCCTAGCGACAACGTCCCTGACCGCCTGACCCATCGCTCCATTGAAGATATTGCTATTGGTTAAACGGAGGTTGCGGACAGCAGAGGACTCATCATCGTTTGGTAAGCCTTTTGCGAGGAGTATCTCTGCTAGTGCTTCGGCATTGTTCATACGCTTATCGTTTCCCTATACCCAGTATTGCCTAAAATCACACCCCTCATAGCTATAACTACATAGGCTAAGTTGTAATAGGTGAAACAGAGTGATTTTTGTTGTTCAGTCGATGTGGTTAGCCTGTTTAAGAGTACCGAGTCCCTTTACGAGATTGAAGTAGGGCACTGGCTTGCCAAATAAGCTACGTATCCCTTTACGTGTCCTTACGAGTAGACCTTCAATCAGAGGGAATACAGAGGGTTCAGTCGATATGCTTAGCCAGTCTAAAAGGTATCCATTCCCTGCATGATGTACAGTAGGTGCTGGCTAGACTGAACCGCTGCGTACCCCGGCATCTGTCCTGACGAGCCACTTCTCCCCTAATTAGAAGTCTTACAGAGACAACTTAGCTGTTCAGTCGTAATCGCTCTGATATGACTAAAAAAGGCAGGGAGACAATAACGCTATTGAGCGGTCGGCAAGGGACTTACCGTGTGACGCCGAGCACCAGGTCAGGGAACCAGAGCACGATCTGGGGAAAGATTGCCAGCAGCATGGTGAAGACGATCATGGTGCCTAGGAACGGCAGTGTCACCCGCCACAATCTTCCCATCGGAATACCGGTCATGCCCTGAATGATTGACAGATTGAACGCGACCGGAGGCGTGATCTGCGCCATTTCGACTACCAGGACCAGGAATACCCCGAACCAGACCTTGTCAAACCCTGCAGCCGTGATCAGCGGCAGGACCACTGGCAAGGTCGTGGCGATCATCGAGAAGCCTTCAAGAAACATGCCCAACACAAGGTACATCGCCATTAGCAGGATGATCAGTCCGAACGGGGAAAGCTGGAGTTCGGTCACCAGCTGAGTGATAGCATCGGGAATACCAAGCACCGCAGTCGCACTACCCAAAATGGTCGCGCCGACGATGATCATGCCCATCATGGAGCAGGACTGCACCGTGCCGACCGCGATCGCCCGGATCGTCTCCCAGGTGATCGATCCCTGTCGCTTTGCGACCGCAAACGCGCCGAGCACGCCCAGCGAGGCGGCTTCGGTCGGCGTGGCAAGGCCGGCATACATGGAGCCGATCACGCAGATGATCAGGAACATTGCCGGCGCCAGCTCCTTCAGGGCTGCAATACGGTCACTCAACGGCAGGTGGCGCAGATTTCTCTCGGATTCGGGAATCAGATCCGGGTTGCGCCAGGTCAGAAAGACGATCATTCCCATCAAGGAAAGACCAAGCAGGAGGCCAGGAATCCAGCCAGCGGTGAATAGCCGTAGAACAGATTCTTCAGCCAGCACTCCGTAAATGATCATAACGGTACTAGGCGGAATCAGAAATCCCAGCGTTCCTGATCCGGCAAGACTGCCGATCGCCACATCCTCGCCGTAGCCGCGCCGTTTCAATTCAGTAATCGTCATCTTGCCGACGACCTGTGTCGTTGCCGCGGATGAGCCAGAAATTGAAGCGAAGATGGACGACGCCAGCACGTTAACATGCAGCAGACGGCCTGGGAGAAGACCGGCCCAAGGAGCCAGCCCGTTAAAAAGGGTTTTGGACAAATTGGTGCGAAACAGAAACTCTCCCATCAAGATGAACAGAGGGAGTGCAACCAAATCCGCGTTCGACAAGATGTTGAACGATTGTTGGGCGATCAGTTTTCCTATTGGAATGTCAGTAAAGACGCCGAGCATGATCACGGCGGTAGATGCCAACGAGATGCCGATTCCGACACCGCCGCCCAGCAGCCCGAAAAGGGCCAGAAGCATTGTGATAAACACGTAGGTCATTCGCGATCCGTCACTCAGATACTGATGTGACCTTGAATGACTCGTTGACCAACGATCGTCCAAGGACGGCGGCTATCGCCCGCATGACGCTTTGCAGGGCAAAGATGATGGCTCCAATTGCCAGGGCGCATTGCGGAATCCAAAGTGGCGTGAAGGTACTCCCCGAAACCTGACCTGACTGGAATGAATCCCAGGCGAAACGCGTCAAACTGAAGGCAAGAAACGAAACGAACGCAGCGCCGATGATGGATGAGCCGATTTCCAGTGGGTCACGAAACCGGCCGCCGAAAAGTCTCAATACAACTTCAACACGAATTTGCATGCCGGCGCGCAACGTCAAGGCGCCACCCAGCATGAAGGCTGTTCCCATCAGATAAGCACTGTATTCCCAACCGAATGAGATGTCGCTGGGAAAGAAATGACTTACTTTGGACAGCGCGCCCAAAGCCACTTGGGTCAGCGTCAGAAGAGTCAGCAGGACCAGGCATCCGGCCGCCAAATAAGCGGAAATCAGCGAAAGACGGTCAATCCAGCCCTGCAGGACATCGATCGCCGAGCGCTCATTTGGCTGACCAACGGATGCCGGAATCATGCTCAGTTTCTCCGGGTAGCGGCCAGATATTTCTCGACCGCTGGCGCGGCAGCCGGTGCACGCTTCAGGAATTCATCCTTCAAAGGCGCTGCCATCTTGCGCATGTCGTTGAACATGGCTGGCGTGACAGGAACGACTTCCATTCCATTGGCCACAAGCTTCTTCAAGCTTTCACCGTCAGCGTTCTTGGAAACTTCCCAGAATTCGGGTTCAAGCTTGGCTGCGATCGCTTCAATGGTCTTCTGGTTTTGTGGCGAGATCTTCTTCCAAGCGTCCAGATTGATGTTCACCATATTGGTCGACCAGGTGTGATTGGTCGAATAGACATACTTCATGAACTCCCAGAATTTGGCATCAACACCGGTGGTGGCCGAAGTCGCCACGCCGTCGACACGACCGGATGCCAACGCTGGAATCAGTTCGCCGAACGGGATCATGACGCCAGCCATTCCAGCGGATGTCACGATGTCCACGGTCATCTTGTCCGCGCCGCGAACCTTGATGTTCTTGAAATCGTCAACCTTGCTCGCTTTGACCTTCAGGTACAGGTATTGTCCCGGCGAAGGGACCATGTACAGGACCTTCTGGTTGTACTTGGTTTCCGCGATCTTCTCGATTTCCGGACGTACGAACTTGTGCAGTTCCCTGAGATCGGTCTGCGAGTTCACCAGAAACGGAATCCCTTCAACGCCGAAGAAAGGCTCGTCGCCGATTTGCTGACTGAGCAGGATATCTGCCATCGGTACGAGTCCATCGCGAACAGCGCGCAATGCTTCGGGGCCCTTGAAACCAAGGGATCCGCCCGGCCGGACATTGATCACCACTTCGCCATTTGTTTGCTTGGCGACTTCTTCGGCAAAACGCTTGGCGTTTTGAACCATGAAGTTCGTATCCGGCAGTACGTCGGCCAAATTCAGCTGAACTGGTGCGGCCACGGCCGGCAGACTGAATGTGACGGCTGTCATACCTGCGAGCGTTGCCGCCATAAAAATTCGTCGGATTGATTTCATAAATTACTCCTGATAAAAAGTAGATACAAAGCGCAAAGACTTGTCCCCTGTTTGTCCGAAATTCCACGAAAACTACTCACTTGAGTCATCGGACGTGGAGAGCCAATTAACTCTCGATTAACATGCTATATACAAAGTGTTCCGATGAAAAAGACGCTTTTCATCTGGCTGTATAAGACTATGCAATGCATCAGGATCACACGTTTCAATTGTTGGAGCGCGCTTCGAGCGCGTCGACAAATGACAAGTCCCAGCGCTTTTCAAGGATGGCCTGGATCGTGGCTTCCTCATTGCGCTGTTGAATCTGCGCCTTCGCAATAGCCTCTTTGGCTTCGTCCGGCGAGAAGGCCAGTAAGCCGTCCTCATCGCCCATCACGATGTCTCCTGGCATGACGGCCATCCCGCCTACGGAAACGGGGACGTTGATTTCAAATGGGCCGTTTTTGTAAGGGCCCCTATGGGAATGCGCACGAGCATACAGTGGAAAGTCCCGCTTGCTGACTTCCGCGACATCGCGAATGGCCCCGTCGATGACGAGACCTGCCAGACCGATGGTCCGCGCGTGCAATGACATGATCCCTCCAACCAGGGCCTGGGTGGTGTCGCCGCCACCGTCGATCACCATCACGTCACCCGGGCGGCAGTACTGGTACGCGCGTAGGATCCCCAAGTTGTCGCCACGTCGAACGCGGACAGTGACGGCCGTTCCAACCATGACCCTAGTGCTGCAGTCGTACTTACGCAACTCACCGGTTCCGATCAACCGGCGAAACTGGTCACTGATCAAGGCGACCTGTAATGTCTTGAGTTCATCCACCATCGCTTGGATTGCTTGCGGGGCCGATGAGTTTTTGCGTGAACCAGTTGACATGAAGAATCCTTCGCGATTGGGTACAGAAAATGAGGGTCAGACCGGTTCTGGCTTGATAGTCGTTAGACCGCCCGGCACCTGCAGCGTCGGCAGGATTTCCAGATGCGAGATGTTGACCGCGATCGGCGCACTGATGGCATAGGCAGCGGCGTTGGCGATGTCCTCGGCCTGCGGCAACTCGAAGCCGTCAATAAATTGGGCACGCGCGGTGGCGGGATCGGATCCATTTACATGGGCAAAGATGTCGGTTGCGACGCGACCGGGACAGATCTCGGTGACACGCACGCGTTTGCCGATGGCATCGTTGCGGAGCTGGCGCGACAGCATGTGCATGGCTGCCTTCGTCGTGTGGTAGAGCGAATTGCTGCCGACGAAGTTGTAGATGCCTGCAATCGACGTGATATTGATGATGTGACCGCTGTCACGGGCTAGCATGCCGGGCATGATCAGGCGCACCAGATGAAGCGCCGACTGCAGATTGACCCCGATCTCTGCATCAACATCTTCCGGTTTGGCATCGACAAGCGTTCCCGGAAAATTGATCCCGGCGCTGTTGACCAGGACGTGGAACGCCACCTCTTCGGTGAGTCTGGTGATGGCGGGCAGATCACGGACATCCATGACGTGTGGTGTGCAGCCGGTACGTTTGGCCAATTCATGCAAGGGCGTGGCGCTGCGCGCAAGGGCATGAACCTCAAGACCTTCCCTGCAAAAGCGCTCTACGATCGCCTCGCCGATGCCCGACGAGGCACCAGTGACCAATGCGGTCTTGTAGTCTGAGAATGGCATCAAAAAGCTCCGTCCTGTTAAGCGTGTTCACCCAGGTTCAGGCATGGATTGGTATGCCTGAGAACGCGAGTTCAATCCGAACTCGCTGCCATCTTATGGCCAGAAGTCTCACTGAACAAGACAGATTGCGTGTGGAGCGATAGAGCTAACTTATGGCATATCCGCAATCACTTCCGAGCGAGGCTTCGAAATCCAGCCATCGGAACTTTGATTGACATCATTCAAATTTCATGTGTCGTGTTGAGCGAGACTATGTGTTAACTTTACGTCCGCTCAGCATGACTTTGGCAGCAAAGCTTGTAGTGGAAACATGCCGACGTATGTGTTCAGGCGTTCATGCGCAAGCTTCTTCAAACTCGATTTGTTGCCGTTATGCGTGTAACAGGGTAGTCAAGATATGGATCTTCAGAAAATCAAGTCGCTGATTGACTTTGCTGCCAGTTCGGATTTGGAAGAACTCGAATTGGAGGAAAACGGTTGCCGTCTGCGTTTGTCGCGCCGTCGGCAAGCGCGAGCCAGTTCAGGCGCGGTGCCCGCCGAGATTGCCAAGGATGTCGAATCAAGGCAAGACTTGCCAACTGATTTGAAGGAGTCGACAGATGCACTCCGTCCAGAACCCGTGGCGCATATCGTCAGAGCATCCATGTTTGGACTCTTCAGTCGATCGCCTGCGCCGCAGGAAGCGCCGTTTGTTCAGATTGGCGACCTGATTCAAAAAGGTCAAAAACTGGCCTTGCTGGAGGCAATGAAGATCTTTCATGCTGTGGAGTCAGACCGGGATGGAAAGATCATTGACATTTTTGTTGAAGATGGACAGGAAGTTGATGCCGGACAAGCACTCTTCAAGATCGAATAGGTTTCCCCAAGACTAAGAGATTTGGGTCGCGATCGAACAAATGGATAAATCTGATGTTTGAGAAAGTATTAATCGCCAATCGGGGGGAGATCGCTGTTCGTATTCAACGTGCTTGTCTCGAATTGGGCATCCGGACCGTCGCCGTGTACTCTGAGGCCGATCGCGACGCCAAGCATGTCCGGTTGGCTGATCAGGCAATTTGCATCGGACCTCCAGAGCCTGCTGCGAGCTATTTGAATCAGGCTGCCATCCTGCTGGCGGCGGAAATCAGCGGGGCCCAGGCAATCCACCCGGGGTACGGTTTTCTGTCTGAGAACGCCGGTTTTGTCGAGCGTGTCCAGGCTGCGGGTCTGGTATTCATCGGACCCAGTCCGCAAGCCATGCGAACCATGGGTGACAAGGTGTCGGCCAAGCATGCGATGCGACTGGCCGGCGTACCGTGCGTGCCGGGACCGAATGGCGCCCTGCCCGACGACAACACTGAAATACTGCAGGTCGCGAAGTCGGTAGGCTACCCCGTGATCGTGAAGGCGGCGGGTGGCGGGGGTGGCAGGGGCATGCGCGTCGTCCGATCAGAAGCGGATCTGCTGGATGCCATCGCGATCACGCGCGAAGAGGCGCGGCGCGCATTCGCGAATCCGCAGTTATATATAGAGAAGTTTCTTGAACATCCCCGCCATGTCGAGATTCAGGTGCTGTGCGACGCCTTTGGAAACGCTGTGTGGCTTGGCAGTCGCGACTGCTCGATGCAAAGACGGCATCAAAAGGTTTTGGAGGAGGCTCCGGCTCCAGGTATTTCGGCCGACGTGATTCAGAGAATTGGTGAACGCTGTGTGCAAGCCTGCAAGGCAATCGACTATTGCGGCGTCGGCACTTTCGAATTTCTTTATGAAAACGGTGAGTTCTATTTCATCGAAATGAATACAAGATTGCAGGTTGAACATCCAGTATCTGAATTTACTTCCGGCATCGATATTGTTCAAGAGCAGATCAGAGTCGCGGCCGGAGAAAAGATCGGTTTTCAACAGGCGGATATCAAATTGACCGGTCATTCCATCGAATGTCGAATCAATGCTGAAAATCCATATACCTGTGTTCCATGCCCAGGAACGATCACGAATTGGGATCCACCCGGTGGCAATAGAATTCGTATCGATTCACATATTCGTACCGGTTATGTTATCTCAAGACACTATGACTCCTTGATTGCTAAATTGATTGTCCATGGCGACAGCCGACAAGAAGCCATTATGAAGATACGATTAGCCTTGAGGGAAATGAAGATCGAAGGCATTGAAACAAATATCCCCCTGCTCAGTGACATCTTGGAGGACCCCTCGTTTCAGCTTGAAGATTTTGACATCCATCATCTTGAGAACATCATTAAACGTACCCGGAATGGCTGAGAAGGGCACTCCATTTGCGGTTGAATTGGATTAAACAGACGGTTATGCATCAGGAGCGCTTTTCGCCAAAGATCAGTCTGCTTGGAACGACGGGACTCTTGTTTGAAGCGCCCGGAGAGATGGATTTGCATACTCAGCGGCGAATCTGGTGGCTGGCCAATCAAGTGACCGGCTGGCCAGGTGTCCAGGAGACGGTGCCCGGAATGAGCAATCTCATGGTGATCTTCGTCGAACCGCCGGGAGACTTGATCGATTTCCAAACAAGACTTGTAGAAACTTGGAAGAACGCGCGGGAACTTGTGATCGAAGGACGCATTATCGATTTACCTGTCACCTATGGAGGAGATTTCGGTCCTCACATCAATGACGTTATCGCACATACCCGCCTAACCATCGAGGAGATCGTCGCGATTCACACCGAACCGCTTTATACCGTCTTCGCTTTGGGCAGTCACCCCGGTTATTGCTATCTTGGAGGAATGAATCCGCGCATAGCGACGCCACGCCGAAAAGTGCCCGTGCTGGGACTGCCCGGTGGTGCGGTTTCCATCGGTGGTGCCCAGACCGGCGTCTCGGCTTCTGCCGGCCCTAGCGGATGGAACACCATTGGACATACCGACATGTCCTTCTTTGATCCCAAGGAGAATCCATCCGCTTTGCTTTCACCGGGAGACATGATCAGATTCAGGGCGGAAAGGATAATAAGGTGATAGAAATATTGTCCACTGCCGGCATGGCGAGCGTTCAGGATATTGGTCGCGACAATTACCTCAGATATGGTGTTGGAAACGCGGGCGCGATGGATCGCGTCGCCCTGATTGCAGGCAATATCCTGCTGAAGAATCAGGACAACGCGGCCGCAATCGAGGTGGTGATCTTTCCGTTCAAAGTGAGGTTTCTTGAGGATACTGTTTATGCGTTGACAGGCGCTGACGCCAATGCAGAGATGGATGGTGAAAGCATTCCGCCTTACTGGGTGCGCCAGGCGAAAAGGAACCAAGTACTGACCTTGAGCGCGCCCAGATCAGGTGCCCGCGTGTATCTGGGAGTGGCTGGTGGCATTGACGTTCCGGTGGTGCTGGGTTCGCGAAGCACACAGTTGAGAGGGGAGTTCGGTGGGCACCAAGGTCGCACCTTGCGACAGGGGGATCTGCTCCCCGTTGGATCTGCGCAACATCCGAAATCTGTTGGTCAGGCAAACTTGGGTCCTGGATTCGGCATCGGGCCGCCGCAGATCAGCCTGCCATTGGGTGACGCTGTCGGACCTTCAAGAACTTTTGTGAGGGTGCTCCCAGCCGCTGAATACGAGTACTACGAGGAGGAATCTCTGGACTTGTTTTGGAGCACGGACTGGAAGATCACCAGCCAGAGCGATCGTTACGGCTATCGTCTGGCAGGAAATACCCTTGTTCCAAAGCGGGACATGGAGCTGCGTTCACATGGCATCGTTCCTGGCGTGATTCAGGTTCCCCACAACGGACAACCCATCATTCAGTTGCGTGACGCCCAGCCATCCGGTGGCTATCCAAAGATTGGCACAGTGATCGAGGCAGATCTGTGGAGGCTCGGACAAGCGCGTCCAGGATCGTTCCTGCGGTTCGTTGAGACCTCGTATGAAGATGCGCTGCTTGCATCTCATGCAGTCCGTGACTACTTGAACAGGCTGCGACGCCTCACGGATCTGTACGACCTGTGCGGCGCTCAGATATAGATCGGAGATGGGATGGACTTGAATGAACTTCAACAACTCTCGACCTGGCTGAAGGCATCCGGATTGGGCTGTCTTGAACTGTCGCGACCCGGAAAGACGGTCAAGATTTATGTCTCGACCGACCTGGATGTCGAGGTCATCGAGTCTTCGGATGTCGAGGTCCAGACGAAGGCCGTGCCAACGCGTTCGTCATTAATCGACGTAAAAACAAAAATCGCCGGGATATTCCTGCCAACCCACCCCATGCGTGAGACGCCATTTGTCTCAGTCGGTAGCAGGGTACAGGCAAATTCGATCGTTGGCTTGCTGAAGATTGGTTGCATCTACTCCCCGGTGGTTTCATCCGCCGCAGGCATCGTAAGGAAGGTCAAGGCAAATTCCGGTGATCTGCTAGGCTACGGCGAAACCGTTTTGACTTTGGAATGCGAGTGCGAATAGTCAATCCGCTCCCGGTACTGACATTAGGAAGCGAAATCAATGGAAATCGACCTGAATTCTGACATCGGCGAAGGTTTTGGTGACTACACCTTGGGTGATGACCAGGCGCTCCTGGGAATCATTTCATCCTCCAACATTGCCTGCGGTTTCCATGCCGGCGATCCCGTCATCATGCACAAGACGATTCGTCTAGCCATGGACCATCACGTCGACTTGGGTGCACATGTCGGATTTCCGGATCTGATGGGGTTTGGTCGACGGCAGATGCAATGTAATCCTGGCGACCTGTCCTGCTACATCCTTTATCAGTTGGGCGCGCTGGCCGGCATGGCTGCTGCCGCGGGCACCAAAGTCACGCACATGAGTTTTCATGGTGCCCTGGGGAACATGGCCGCGGCGGACTACGCGCTGGCCGAACCAATGGTTCAAGCCGTCGCCAGTTTTGATTCAGACATCATCATTTCCGTTTCGACAAATACGCAAATCGAACGGGCGGCACGGAAGGCTGGTCTGAAAGTGGCGACCACCTTCCTGGCCGATCGGGCTTACACGGACGAAGGCGATCTGGTTTCGAGGAAGCTGCCCGGCGCAGTCATCAAGGATCAGACTCAAGTTCTTGAGCGCGTCAAACGCCTTTTGGACGACGGTGTCATCACCAGCATCAACGGAAAGAAACTGCCGATCAAAGTGCAGTCAATCCTATTACACGGTGACACACCCGGTGCCGTCGACAACGCGCTTGCAATCCGGCAGGAAATCGAACGCGGAAACGGCAGCATTGTGCCAATTTCCCGGATGACAAACCTGACTTGAATGTCGGTGCACAGTGCTTACTTTTTGTCAGTGAGTCGCTCAGTTTTCCTCGATTGAATGGCTGTGTCCGAGATCAAAATCATTTGAATCGACCAATTCGAGAATGATGTCTTTCACCACTTGCGCCGGCTCGGACAGGGGAAGATGGTCGGACGCACACAATGCAAGAGGCACTTCGATGACGGGCGACACAATTCTGCAGAGTTGGGCCTGAATTGATGCGGGCATCGCCCGGGCCGCGGATTCTGGCAATATGGTTGCCCCCAGGCCCGCGGCAACGGCCGCGTTGAGGGTTGCAGCAGATTCAATTTCCGCGACCACGATGGCCCGCGTGTTCAGACCGGAAAAGGCCTCATCCACGTACTTCCTCAAATAGTTGTAGGGGCGAGGCAGCAGCAATTCGAGTTCACCGACTTCCGACAATGCGATTTTCTCAGGAAGGCGTCGGGCACCTTTCGGCGCGATAAGAAACAGCTGCTCCTTAAGCAAGGGGTGGTACGACAGACCGTGAACAACGCTCTTGCCGGCGTAAAGGACGGCCATGTCCATGCGGCCATTCATCACCAGTTCGCTAAGCGTCGTTCCAAAATTCTCATTCAGGTAGAGCAGGATGGAAGGATGACGGGCGCGGATCGTCTTGAGCAGCGGGAGCGCCAAGGCGGATGCCGCCGTTCCCGGTGCCAAGCCCACCGACACCTGGCCGGACAGACTCTTGCCAGCATTGTTGACGTCGCTTTTTGCCTGCTCGAATTGCCGCAAAATGATCTGGGCGTGGCGATACAGGGTTTGACCGGCTTCGGTTGGCGTCACCCCCCGTTTTGTCCTAACCAGCAGTTGTTGCCTGAATTCGCTTTCCAGGGTCGCAACCTGTTGGCTCAGCGCCGGTTGCGCAACTTGAAGGACGTCCGCGGATTGGGTCAGACTACCAATGTCAACAATCTTTACGAAGTACTTTAATCGTCGCAGGTTCATGAAATTGCCTCGTTTGACGATTCATGGACGCGTTTGGCAGTTACAAGACACATTTATGCACCACATAAGTTGGCACTATCCAGCCAGACGAAAGTCGTCTTTGCTTCAATGCGTGCGCTTGCGTACCCTATAGCTCATACTGAATCGAAAAAGGAGTCTAGCATGGTAAGTATTCATATCGCTTCACGCCTCAGTCGCGTCAAGCCGTCACCCAGCAGTGCTGCGCAAGACCGCGCTAATGCCCTGCGACGCGCTGGCAAGGACATCGTGAACCTAGTTGTTGGGGAACCGGATTTCGACACACCTAAGCACATTTGCCAGGCGGCCTGTGACGCCATTCAGCGAGGAGAAACGCGCTACACACAGGGAGCCGGCATCTTGGCGCTGCGCCAGGCCATTGCCGACAAGTATCAGCGGCAGAACGGCCTTTCCTACGCGCCCAAGGACATCATCGTCACGGTCGGTGCCAAGCACGCAATTTACAACGCGCTGTCCGTCACCTTGGAACCCGGCGATGAAGTCATCGTCCCCGCTCCATATTGGGTGTCCTACCCCGACATGACCCGGGCTTGCCTAGGTGAGCCGGTCATCGTCCAGTGTCTGGAATCGGAAGGGTTCAAACTGACGGCTGCAAAGCTGGAAGCTGCGATCACGCCCAGAACACGCTGGCTGATCATCAATTCGCCAACCAATCCGACCGGATCGACCTACGGCGGAGAGGATTTGCGCGCCCTGGCGGATGTGTTGCTACGCCATCCGCACGTCATGGTGATGACCGATGACATCTACGAGCACATCCGGTTCGAATCCGCTGAGAACCCTCACCTTGTCGCGATCGAACCGAAGCTCAAAGATCGAACATTGGTGATCAATGGGGTCTCCAAGACCTACGCCATGACCGGCTGGCGCATCGGCTGGGCTGCAGGCCCGGCTGAGCTGATTTCCGCGTTGGACATGTTGCAGTCGCAATCCGTCTCCAATGCCAGTTCGATCAGCCAGGCTGCTGCCCTGGCAGCACTGCAGGGCGATCAAGGTTTCGTCGCTGAATGGGCGAAGATCTACAAGGACAGGCGTGATCTGGCGTTGAGTATGCTGAACTCGGTCGAAGGTATCAGTTGCCGAACACCCGACGGGGCTTTCTATTTGTACGTCAATTGTTCAGGCATGATCGGTCGCACGACCCCTGAGTGCAAGAAACTTGCAAGCGACATGGATGTTGCAATGTACCTTCTTGAGGGCGTCGGCGTTGCCGTAATCCCGGGAACTGTCTATGGGCTCTCGCCCTATTTCCGTATGTCGATTGCGACCAGTTTGGAAGTCATCAAGGATGGGTGTCAGAGAATTGCGAGAGCTGTAGATGCTCTGGTTTGAGCTTTCAGAGTAATGAACGGTGATGATCAATGTTGGTAGAGATCTGAAATGATTTCACCACTGGAGTTCCCCCTTAGACCGGACAGTTTATTGTTCTGTCAATGGAGTCAAACATGGAGTAAAGACGCGGGGCATATGCTGTGAAGTTTCGTCAGCAGATGGTGGAATTGGTGCGAGTTGGAAGCAGCCCCCGAGAGCTGGCACGAGAGTTTGGATGTCATGAAACAAGCATCAGTGCTTGGGTCAGACAAGCCAAAGCCGATGAACTTGATGGGGGTCTGCCCCAGTAGGGCACTGGCTCGGCAAACAGGCTGCGTATCACGTTACGTGTACTAACGAGCAGACCCTCCAATTAGAATTCTTAGAGAGTCAATTCAGCTGTTCAGTCTAAATCGCTCTTATCTGGCTATAAAGGGAAGGGCGACAACAGCCCTGTTGAGCCATTGCTCTCGACGGTGAGAGTCTGGTTAGTCGGCTTAATGGGTAGCCGCACAGACCCACATATCGGAACGCTC
>JAYQVF010000082.1:0-13306 GCA_038148335.1 Alphaproteobacteria bacterium
GACGCCGAGCTCGCGATACCAGGTGCCGCTCGCCGCCTCGGCGTCCACACCGGCTGCGGCCCACAGCGCCTTTTCCTTGATATGGGTACCGCTCTCGTCGCCGCGCGAGACGAAGATCGCGCCGGCGGCGGCGATCTTTTTCAGCGCCGCCGCGGCGTCGGTCATGCCGCGCACACCGGCCGGGTCGCTGTCGGGCCCGATCACCACGAAGTCGTTGTACATGACGTCGTGCCGTTCGACGCCCCACCCTTCGGCGACGAAGGCATCCTCGGCGGAACGGGCGTGTACGAGAACGACGTCGCCGTCGCCGTTGCGCGCGTTCTTCAGCGCCTGGCCGGTGCCCACGGCGACGACCCGCACCTCGATGCCGGAGGCCTCCCTGAAGCGGGGCAGGATGTACTCGAACAGGCCCGAATTCTGCGTCGACGTCGTGGACTGGACGATGATGAAGCGGTCCGCCGCCGAAGCGGCATCGATGTGTGTCAGGGCAGCGGCCACCAGCGCGAGACCGATCAGACCCAGGGTCACAAGTTTCTTCACAGGACGATCCTCCCGTCGATGAATGCTCTGGCTTCGGGCGTCTGCGGTGCCCCGAAGAATTCGGTCGCCGGCGCGCGCTCGTGCACGCGGCCACCGACCATGAACACGACGTCGTCGGCGATCCGCCTCGCCTGATTGATGTCGTGGGTCACGAGAATAAGCTTGGTGCCGAGATCCCGCGCCGCCCGTAGCAGGCCCTCGATGGCAACGATCGAGGCGCCGTCGAGATTGGCCGTCGGCTCGTCGAGAAACAGCACTTCCGGCGCGCTGCACAGTGCGCGGGCCACGGCCAGACGTTGCTTCTCGCCACCCGAGAGCACGGTCGCCGGCCGCCGCGCCAGGCGCGCCAGGCCCGCGCGGGCGAGCCAATCCTCGACCTGTGTCTTCAGTTCGTCGCCGCGGTAACCGTGGATTCGTAGCGCATAGCGCAGATTGGCCGCGACGGTGCGCCGAAGCACGACCGGGTCCTGGAAGACCATCGCCTGGCGCAGCCGCGTCTCGCGGTCGAGCGGCCGGCCATTCCACACGACCGCGCCGCCGGTCGGCGCCAGCAGGCCGTGGAGCAAACGCAGCAGCACGCTTTTGCCGGCGCCGTTGGGGCCGAGGACGACGGTAACACCGCCGCCACCAATGGTCAGCTCGAGCGGGCCGACCCAAGTGCCGGCGGCGGTGCCATAGGACAGGCCGATCGCGCTCAACGGCAGGATCGGCGCGCGCGCGGCGGCTGCCACGCCGAGGTTCAAGGCGAGATCAGCCATAGGCGCGGCTCATCCATTGGGTTCGCAGGGTCATCGCCAGGCCGTTCACCATCATCGCCATCAGGATAAGAATGATCCCGAGCGCCAGCGCCAGGCCGAGATTGCCCTTGGACGTCTCGACCGCGATCGCGGTCGTCATGACCCGCGTCACATGGTCGATGTTGCCGCCCACCGTGATCACGGCCCCGACCTCGGCGATGGCGCGGCCGAACCCGGCGAGCGCGCTGGTCAGCAGGCTGAACCGGGCATCCCACAACAAGGTCGCCACCTGCCCCAGCGGCCCCACGCCCAGCGACCGCAGTTGTTCGTCATATTCGCCGGCCAGGTCCTCGATGGTCTGCCGCGTCAGGGCGGCGATGATCGGCGTCACCAGAACGCCTTGCGCGATGATCATGGCCGTGGGGGTGTAGAGGAGCTGCAGGACCCCCAGCGGGCCGGCGTTGGAGAGCATCATGTAGACGAACAGGCCAACGACGACCGGCGGCAGGCCCATGAGCGCATTCATGGCCACCACCACCGCCTGGCGGCCGGGAAACCGCAGGACGGCCGCCGCGGCGCCGAGCGGAAAGCCGATGGCGCAGGCGATGGCGACCGCAACGAGGGTGACGCGCAGCGACAGCCCGACGATTTCGGCCAGGCCGGCATCGCCGTTGAAGATCAGTTCGAACGCCAGTCCGAAGGCCTCGCCGAAGTCCTGCATTTACCCTCCCCGCGCGGGTCGCAGGGATTTTGACAGTTTGCCCGCGGCTCTCCAAGCTGCTGTCCATAGGAAGGCCAACAGGGGAACCAACGATGAAACACCGCAAGATCAGGGGACGGATCGACTACATCACCGACGACGTGGGGGTCATGGGGCGCGAGTGGTTCACCCACACCGTGCACTCCGACGGCCGCCGCACCATGCGGACGCTCACCGAGATGGACGACGACGATCTGCTGCGCGACGTCACGTTCAGCGTCGACGAGAAATGGCGGCCGCTCGACTGCTTCATCCGGCTGACGATCGGCGACCGGTTCCAGGGTTCGGGCTGGTTCCTGATCAAGGACGACGGCATCGAATGCGAGTCCTACACCGTGGACGCCGGCCGCATCAGCCAGCGCTGGCCGACGGAGGTCCGGTGCCCGCTGTTCGTCAGCCACGCCGTCGCCTGCGACGCCTGGACCAATGCCACCTTCGACATGTCGCGCAAGAAGGAACGCCAGCTGATCTATCCGCGCATGGCCTCCTCGCCGCTCGGCAACGGCGGTTCGGGTCCGATGATCGGCAATTCGACGACGGTCACCCCCACCCCCGCGACGCTCTACCTCGACTATCTGGGCGAAGAAGAGGTGACCGTGCCCGCCGGCACGTTCAAATGCGACCGAATCGCACTCAATCGCGGCGATATTCCGCGGTTCGAAATCTGGACCCACGGACCGGATTTCCTGCCGGTACAACTGCGCTACGATCGCCTGAACCAGTATTATCAACTGGCCGAACTGGACATGTAGGCGGAGGGAACCATGGAACATCAATTCCGGCACAGCCTGCTCGTTGACGAGGACCACGACGAAGAGGCCCGCGAGTATTTCGCAATGGATCTGGCCAGGTATCTCGCGCGCGAGGTCCAGCCGGGCAACCGCAAGCTGTTCGATACCCGGGTCGATCCGGCGTTCCGCCGCCAGCACCAGCGCGCGCCCAACCGCACCGAGACGCGCAAGGCGCTGCTACGGCAGCCCTACTACCAGATGTGGAGTTCGCTGAAGCGGACCGATCAGGAGATCCTGTTCGACGCCGTCGGCGAGGCGGTCGAGCACCAGCTCGGCGGCATGATCGCCCGCAGCAAGAAGCCGGCGCGCAAGACCGGCGGCAGCCTCAAGCTCGACCCCAAGGTCAAGGCGCCGCGCTATCTGACCGCCGTCGACATCCACTGCATGCCGGGCAACTACACGGGCGACCTCGGCGACGATGACGTCTCCGCCGGCGCCATCTTCGACCGCGGCCTTTTCCTCTACGGCCGCGGCGGCCTCGGCCCGCAAAGCGACGACATGGGCGCGTCCGTCTGCGCCTGGCTGAAGAAGACCCACCCCGGCTTCGCCCCCAAGATGATCCTCGAAATGGGCTGCTCGATCGGCGGCAACCTCCTGCCCTACGCCCGCCAATATCCCAAGGCGAAGGTCCATGCGATCGACGTCGGCACCAGCATCCTGCGCTACGGCCATGCCCGGGCGGAGGAGCTCGGTGTCCCGGTGCACTTCTCGCAGCAGAACGCGGAGCACACCAACTTCGCCGACGGCAGTTTCGACCTCATCGTCTCGCACCTGCTGACGCACGAGACGTCACTCAGCGGCTATCGCAACATCATGCGCGAGTGCTTCCGCCTGCTCCGGCCGGGCGGGATGATGCTGCACACCGAAACCGAATGGTCGACCGAGACCGATCCCTACAACCAGTCGATCCTCGACTGGGAGACGCACTACAACGCCGAACCGTTCAAGACCAAGCTCGACACGCTCGACTTCCCGGCCGAAGCCGCGAAGGCGGGCTTCACCAAGTCGAAGGCCTTCGTGGCCAAGACGCCGAGCCTGCGCGCGACCGTCAAGTACTACCAGGGCCGCTGGGTCGTCTCGGGCGCGACGAAGTAGCGCTCAGACCTCGAGGACGATGTTGCCGTAGAAGTCGCGGCTCTCGAGCAGTTCGTGCGCCTTGCGCGCCTCGGCAAGGGGAAAGCGCGCGGCCAGGACCGGCCGCAGCGCGCCCTTGGCGAGAAAGCGCAGCACCTGCTTGATCGACTCTTTCGGTGTGAAGTGCGTGCCGGTGAGCGTGATCTGGCTGCGCACGAGCAGGCGGCGAACATCGATGAGGGCATCGGTCGGTTCGATCGAGCCGGCGCTCGACAGACGGCCGTTATAGGCCAGCGCGTCGAGGCTCTTGCGCAGGATCTCGCCGCCGACCGTTTCCAGCACGACGTCGACGCCCCGGCCACCGGTTGCGGCGCGCACTTCCTTGGTGAGGTCCTGGGTCCGGTAATTCACCCCGACCTCGGCGCCGTCCTGCTGGGCCCGTCGCAGCTTTTCGTCGGATCCCGCCGAAGCGACGATGCGACAGCCGGTCATGTGCGCGATCTGCACCGCGGCACTGCCGACGGCGCCGCCCACGGCGTTGATCAGGACGGTGTCTTCCGGCCGCAGGTTGACCTTGCGCGCCATTTCCCACGCCGTCGCATAGGCGACCAGCGACGTTGCCGCATCGAGGAAGGAAACCTCGTCCGGCAGCGCCAGCAGGCTGAACTGGTTGACCTTGACGTACTCGGCATAGGTGCCCCAGCGCGTGTGGCCAAGCTTGTCGAACCTGGCGCAGATGTTGTCGTGGCCCTGGGCGCAGTAGCACACCGGCTCCTTGCAGGTGCCCTGGGACACCGTCAGGACCGGCACCACGCGGTCGCCGACGGCAAACCCCGCGACGCCTGGCCCGACCTCGGCCACCGTGCCCGCACCCTCGACACCCAGGACATGCGGAAAAGTAACGGACGCGTTGGGCACGTTGCCGTTGCGCACCAGCATGTCGAACCGGTTGATCCCCGCGGTGTCGATCCGGATCAGAACCTCTCCCGGTCCGACGGTGGGCGTCGCAATTTCGCGGTACTCGAGCGTTTCGGCGCCGCCGTGCCCGTCGATGACGATTGCCTTCATTCTAGCCTCGTTCAGTATTTTTGCTGGCGCCGGCACGGATCAGGTGTCCCGGCCGGGCACCGGTTTCCTCGCCGTCCTGCTGGATCATCTCGCCGGCGACAAATGTCGCGCGGTAGCCGCGTGCTTTCTGCATCAGGCGCATCGCGTCCGCCGGCAGGTCGTGCACGAAATAGGGCACATCCAGCCGTAAACCGTCGAAGTCGATCAGATTGAGATCGGCGCGCAGTCCCGGCTTGATGGCGCCGCGGTCTGAGAATCCGTAAAGGGCGGCGTTGTCGTAGGTCTGCTTGCGCACCAGCCATTCAAGCGGCAGCCGTTTGCCCCGGCTGCGGTCGCGCGCCCAATGGGTCAGCATGAAGGTCGGCACGCTGGCATCGCAGATATAGGTCACGTGCGCGCCGGCATCGCTGCCGCCCAGCACCGCGTTGGGGTGCACCAGCATCTCCCGCACCGCCTCCAGGTCGCCGTCGGCGTAGTTGAAGGCTGTGAAGTAGAGAACGGCACGCCCGTCGTCGGCGAGCAGCTTGTCATAGCCCAGGTCCGCCGGCGCGCGGCCCTGCGCGCGCGCCTGGGCCGCGATGCACTGGCCGGGATCGGGCTCGTAGTCGAGCGGATCGCTCAGATCGTAGGAGCCCTCCCATGCGGTCTTCAGGATGTTGTTGAAGGCGTCGTCGTTGGGATCGCGTTCGGCCAGCAAGCGCGCCTTGAACGCCGGGTCGCGCATGATCTGCACGCGTTCGTCGTGGGGCCTGCGCGCGATCTCCTTGTACGCGGGATAGCGGTAGAACGGGTGAATGCCGTCCAGCGTGAAGAGATAGTTGGTCGGGCGGCCGAAGACCTGGGGATGGATCGGCGCGCCGTCCGCGGCAGCCGCGGTGCAGACGTCAAGCACGACGCGCCACACCTCGGGATAGTCGTGCGCCTGGCCGAGGAGGAAGGTGATCGGGCAACCGGTCTGCTTGGCGACCCGGTGCATCCATTTGATCTCGCTCGGCGGCCCGGCGGCGTCGAAGCCGCTGATGCCGCGGATCGTCATTTCGAAGACGCCGTGCCCCGCCCGCTGCACGGCCTGCGCCAGCGCCAGCAATTCCGGTTCGCCGGCGAACGTGCCGGGCACCAGTTCGCCCGCGACATCGAGATGCAGCAGCGAGCGCGACGTGCTGACACCCGCAGCGCCGGCCGCCAGCGCCTCGCGCACGATCTTCGCCTGGGCGGCGACATCGTCGGGCGTCGCCGTGTCCTCGTGGGCGCGGTCGCCCATGACATAGGCGCGGACCGCACCGTGGCCGATCTGGGCGGCGACGTCGATGGCGCGCGGCATCGCGTCCAGCACGTCGAGGTATTCGGGAAAACTCTCCCAGCCCCAGCGGATGCCCTCGGCAAGAGCTGTACCGGGAATGTCCTCGACCCCTTCCATGAGGCCGAGCAGCCAGTCGTGGCGATCGGGCGCCGCAGGCGCGAAGCCGACGCCGCAATTGCCCATCACCACCGTCGTCACGCCATGCCAGATCGACGGCGTCAGCAGAGGATCCCATGTCACCTGCCCGTCGAAATGAGTGTGGATGTCGACCCACCCCGGCGTCAGCAGCAGGCCATCGGCGTCGATCGTACGCCGGGCCTGACCCGATACCTTGCCGACTTCGGCGATATGGCCGTCCTTGACCGCGACATCGCCAACGTACGCCGGCGCGCCGGTGCCGTCGGCGATGCGCGCCGACTTGATCAACAGGTCGTGCATGACCGTCTCCGCAAAGAAAAGGGGCGCAGTGCGGTTGCGCTGCGCCCCTCGCCGTCCTTCAGACGCTGCTACTTGTGCAGGTCATAGAAACGCGGCTGACCTTCGGCATGGACGCTGACGCCCTTGATGCCTTCGCGCCACGCATACTCGAACTTGTACTCCATGACCGGAACCAGGGCGAGTTCATCCATGATGATGTCCTGGATCTCGGCCAGAAGTGCGTTGCGCTTGTTCTGGTCTGGTTCGTCCTTGGCTTCGAGGAGCATCGCGTCGACGCGTTCGTTGCTGTAGTTGCCCCAGTTGTTGATACCGCCTTTGGCGACGGATACGTACTGGAGAGCCACAGAGTAGGCCGCATCGATGCCAATCGGGCGGCTCGTGTCGTTGAGCGCCATCCCGAGGTCCTTCTTCACGAACTGCCGGTCGGAGTACTGCTGCAACGGCAGCGGATCGAGCAGGATCGGAACACCGATCGACTTGAGCGAGCTTTGGATGATCGTAGCCAGCGGGCCGACGATCGATTCACGCTCGGCCACGAAGGCAAGCTTGAACGCTTCCTGATACTGCTCCAGTCCCTTGCCGTCCGGGAATCCCGCCTCAGCCAGCAACTGTTTGGCTTTCGCAATGTCGTAATCGTAAGACGCCGACGGCTTGTGGTAACCGGGATATTCCGGCGGCACGAGGCCTTCCCACTTCCGCGCACTGCCGAAGTAGACGTTGTTGATCAGCTGGTCGTAGGGAATCGCATGAGCGATGGCCTTGCGCAGCTTGATGTTGTCGAACGGCGGAACCTTCCAGTTCAGCGACATCATCACCGTCGAGTTCAAGTAGCCGCCGCCAACCTTGATCCCCCTAGATTCGCGCAGGCTGTTGAACTCGCGAGGGGTCAGCCCGTCCACCATGTCGGCCTGTCCGGAGCGCAGGATGGTCAAGCGGTTGCTGCTTTCCGGTACCTTCTTCCAGACGACGCGGTCGAAATAAGGCGCGCCGCGGTAGTAGTCCTTGTTGGCCGTCAGGATAATGGTGTCTTCCTTCTTCCACTCGCTCACGCACCACGGGCCGAACCCGGCGCCGTTGACGCCGTTGGCGTAGTTGTGGCTCCAAGGATCGTCGGCGGTCGCATTCGCCTCCATCGTTTCCTTGTCGTACATGTGAAGTGCAAAGATCGCAAAGACCGGCAGGAACAGGCCGTTCGCCGCCGACTGACGAATCTTCACGGTGTACTGGTCGACCTTCTGGACTTCATCGCCCAGTTCGCGTGGATCGGGACTCGGCGCGGGCTTGCCTTCTTCCTTCGCCTTGTTGGCGGCCGCGCGGGCCCCGAACAACGACGGATCGAACTTGTCGACCGAACCGACGTTTGCAAGGAAGTAGCCAACCGCACCGGCACCGCTGATCGATTTCGCACGCGCCATCGTGTAGATGACGTCCTCGGCGTCGAACGTCGCGCCGTTACAGCCCTTGACGCCTTTGCGCAGGTTGATGGTCCAGGTCAGCGACGCGGGGTCGAAGCTCCACGACTCGGCCAGACGCGGCTCATAGTTATGCGTATCGAGCGCGGTAAACCCGGTCTCATCGGTCGCGCCGAGCTTGAAATAGACCAGCGGCTCGAGCACCTGAACCATGCCGCCATACGACGGCGGGAACGTGCCGCCGGGTCCGTCGACGTTCAGACTGTTGGGTACGTTGTACGAGAGATAAAGCAAATCTTCCGCTTGCGCGGTCGAAGCGGCCCCCAGGCCGAGCAGTCCCATGCCTGCCGCGGCGAGAAGTCCTTTGACCTTCGAGGTGTTCATTTCCACCCTCCCCATTTGGTCGTTTGGTAGCAGCGCATACGTCCTCAGGGCGAACATTCGCCCCGGACAGCCTCCCTGCCACGATCACGAAGACTCTCATGGGATTCCCGGGGCGAGTCAAACTGATCGTTTGATCAGTAGCGCGACGGGTGCCCGCGCGGTGGATACCCCGCTAGAGGATGCGGAATACCTCGTAGGTCACGCCGAACGCACCGCCGTCCAGGATGCGGACGGCGCCGCGCCCGACAGCCAGCGTGCTGTTGAGCCAGGCACAGCCGTTGTCCATCGCGGTTTCGAAAAACAACGCATTTCGCATGTAGTATTGGTCGCCCGGCACCGCCTCGCGCCGGCCCAGCTTCTTCAGAACCTCGTCCGGGCCGGCAACGATGCCCTGATAGGTCACCTGGATCAGTTCGCCCGCACCGGTCTCCAGAACCAGCCGCACGTCGGGCCGCGAGGAATTGTCGCGCAGCACCAGCAGGTGATCGGTCGCCGTCACCACCGTCCCGTTCAGTTGCGGGCCGGCGAAGGTCCCCTCGACGATCCGGTCGATCCGGCGCCAGCCGCGCGGCGTCTTGCCGATCTCGAGGCCGACGGCCGCTTGCATGTCGATCGTCATCAGATATTCGCTGCGCAACGGCGCCTGGCGTTCGTCCATCGATAACCCCTATTCGATCGCGTAGATGTTGTAGTGATCGCCGAACGCGCCGCTCGGAAATACCAACAAGCGCCCCGTTGCCACGGCAAGCAGCGCGTTGAGCCAGGCATAGCGCACATCGCCGGTCTCGAACGTCACGGCGGTACGCAGGTAATACTCGCCGGCATCGACTTCCTCGCGCCGGCCGATGCGTTTCATGACGTCGCGCGCGCCGGCGACGATCCCGTCATAGGTCATCTGGATCAGCGCGCCGTCGTGGGTTTCGAGCACCATGCGCACGTCGAGGCGCGCGGTATCGTCGCGCAGGACGAGAACGGGGTCCGTGCCGGTGACGATCCGGCCCGACAGCCGCGGCCCCGCAAATGTCCCTTGCAGGATACGGTCGACGCGGCGCCAGCCGTGCGGGGTTTTGCCGATCTCAAGGCCGGGCATGGCCTCGATGACGAAGTGCGTCAGAAAGCTGGTCTTGAGCGCGTCAGGAGTCGCCGACATGGCGACAGGCTAGGCAGGGTTGGCCCGAGAGTCGCGGCCCGTCTTCGCGATGACCGCAGTGCACGCAGCCCAGGGTCTCCGCCAAGGCCTCCGGGTTGAACGTGCCGCAATCGGTACACGGGGCCCCGCGCCGGACCTCGACCGCGCCCCAGCCCGGCGCCGCACAGGACGGGCACGGCGTCGCGAGACGGCGCGCAAGGCGAAACGCCAGGCGGCGGATGTTGCGCATCCGGGTGGGGTTGAGATGCGCGCGCATGTCGGTCTCGACGTGCACGATTCCGTCGCCCGACAAGGCAGCGCAGCGCGCGACCACCCGGGCAAGTTCGTCCCGGTCGCCAATGCCCTTGAACAGCTGCTGCTCCGGCACGTCGTCGAGGACGAGACGAACGCGGTTGTCGTGACCGACCTTGATGCGGTCGTTCGGCGCCGCGATCAACGCGTGCGCCGGGAAACCGACCCGGAGCAGGAACCCTTCCAGTTCGTCGAACGCCCGCACCTTGGCATTGCCGAAGTTGGTGTCCACGGTGAAGAGGTCCTCGACGATCGCGACTCCGGCATCGTCGTCCACGAACGCGAGGAGCTCATGACTGCCGGTCTCGAACGCGAGCTCGGCATGAGGCCTGAAGCTCCCTTCGCTGGCGATCCCGAGGCGATAGCCTGTCTCGGCCATCCCCATGCGCGCCTTGCGCACCACGACCTCTCCCGGCGCGCCTTCCCGCTCGACTTCGCCGGAAAACGTGCCGAGCAGATCGGTGTCGAGCCCCGGCGGCACGACCACGTCCAGCCCGACGGCGGCGCGCAGGGGCCGCCGGATGACCTTTTCCTTGTGATGCTTGGTGGCGAGGACCGCCTGGCGGCCACGGTAGGAAATCGTCGACATGGAACTAACGAAAAACTGGCGGGCCGCGATCTTATCGCGACCTCCGGTTGAATCAACCTGCGGGGCGCCTCACGGGCGGGACCGCCGCAAGACAACAAAACCTGCCGCCGCCAGGACCAGCCAGCCGAAAATCAGGCTCGCGCCGCCGACCGGCGTTGCCGCGGGGATGGGTGCCGCGCCGCTGAAGGCATGAATGTAGAGCGAGCCCGAGAACAGGACGGTGCCGACCAGCCACAGCATCGCGGCGACCGATGCCAGGCGCCGCGCCGCGCCCTCGAGGCGGCCTTGTCCCATCGCGACGGCGAGCAGGGCCAGCGCATGCCAGGCGTGATAGTCGGATGCGGTGTCGAACAGCCGCTGCAGCGCCGCATCGGCGATCACGCCGTGCCCGCCGGCCGCCCCGATGACGACGAACGCGGCTCCGTCGAGTGCCGCAATGACCAGCCAAAGCCCCATGGCGGGACGCTCTCCTGCGAACACCGTCAAGTCAAGGCCGTGCTAGGATCGACCGACCAGGAGGGACCATGCATATCAGCGACGCCGACCGCGAGACGTTCGAACGCGATGGCGCGGTATGCCTGCGCGGCGTGTACGACCGTTCCGCCGTCGAAAGCCTGCTCGACGCCTGGGACCTGATCGTGGCCGACCCGCATGCGAGCGGCCTGGTCCCGCCGGAGGAGGAGTTCCGTCCGGTCGGCGACCGCGCCACGGTCATCAGCCGCCCCTCCTATGCTGTCGACGCCTTTCGCTCGTTCATCCACGAATCGCCGGTGCCGGCCCTGATGGGCGCGTTGATGAACCAGCGCGAGGTCGGGTTCTACTGGGACACGATCTTTGCGAAGGACCCCGGCAGTACATGGGAGACCGCCTGGCATACGGACGCCGGCGCCATCGCCGTGCGCGGCAACGACATGATCAACGTGTGGACGCCACTGACCCCGGTGACCAGGGACAACAGCCTCGAGGTCGTTGCCGGCACGCACAAGAACGACGTTCTCTACTGGCCCAAGTCGCCGAACGGCGCCCGCCTGGAGCGGCCCCGAGACCGCGACTTTTGTCCCGACTTTGGTGCGCATCGCGGCGAGGACGGCTACCGCTTCATCACCTGGGACATGGAACCGGGCGACGTCGTGTTCATGCACCTGAAAACCGCGCACTACAACCGCGGCAACCCCACCGAACACCGCCGCGTCGCCCTTGCCACCTGGTGGTACGGCGACGACATCGTGTGGGACCCTCGGCCCGAGTGCGAGACCGGGCACCCCGAAGCGCCGTTCGCCGACATGCCGCGCGGCCAACACCCCGACCATCCGCTGTTCCCCGTCCTGTGGCGGGCGGGCGATGCTACCAGGTCTTGACCGGCGGCGATTTGACCTCGACCTGAACCGACTCCTCGAGCGCCTCGGAGCGGTGCGGCACGCCCTTGGGGTGGAACCATGTGTCCCCCGGGCGCGCGATAAAGGTCTCATCGCCAATCGTCAGCTTGAGACAGCCTGAGGCGAGATAGCACGTGGTTTCGTGATCGTCGTGCTGGTGCAGCGGCCCCACGCGCCCCTTGGGAAAGCGCAGCGACAACATGAGCATGGTGTCGGACTTCATCAGGACGCGGACGTCGACCGGCGCCTCGACGTTGCGGCCTTCGAGACGGTCGATCCGTTGGACCACGGCCTCGTCTGCGGGAACGAAGACCCGCCCGGTGTTGGGAAGCGCCGATGACATGTCATTTCCTCCTGGGGTGCCTGAACAGGCCGCTCAGGATAGGATGAAGCCCGTCGCGCGCAACCGCCGCGGCGCCCCGAAAGCGAACGCCTGCGAGGATTCTCTATGCCGTCGATGGACGTAACCTCCAAGACCGACCTGGCCGAGGTCGACAACGCCGTGCAGGGCGCATTGCGCGAGATCGGCACGCGATTCGACTTCAAGGGCAGCAAGTGCTCGATCGAACGGGTGGAACAGACCCTTGTCGTCGTCGCGGACGACGACCTGAAACTGCGCCAGGTCGAGGAACTGATCCGGGGCTACCTCGCGCGGCGCAAGGTCGATGCCGGCGCGTTCGAGTTCGAGAAACCCGAAAAGGCCTCGGGCAACACCCTGCGCCAGGTCGTCACGATCAAGCAGGGCATCGACCGCGAAGTCGCGCAGAAGATCATCAAGGCGGTCAAGGGCTCCAAGCTGAAGGTACAGGTCGCCATCCAGGGCGATGAACTGCGCGTGTCCGGCAAGAAGCGCGACGATCTTCAAGCGACGATCGCCCTGATCGAGGGCCTAGATATCAAGCTGCCGCTGCAGTACGGCAACTTCCGCGACTAGGTGACGCACAACCGGCCCTAGGCACTGGCTCGACAGCGGACTAGATTCGCACCGAAAGGCGGACGCCTTCCGTCCTCGCGCGACCATACCGGTCGCTTAATGAATGAACCAAGCTAGAGCACCGAAGCAGGCAGAGACCGCGCCGAGCTTCGTCGAACTCTTTACACCGAAGCTCGTCACCGTGTTCCGGGAAGGATACGGCTGGCGTCATCTGCGCGCCGACGCCCTGCGGGCCTTACGGTTGCGATCGTGGCCCTGCCCCTGTCGATGGCCATCGCCATCGCTTCCGGCGTGCCGCCCGACCGCGGCCTGTTTACCGCCATCATCGGCGGCTTTCTGGTGTCGGCCTTCGGCGGCAGCCGGTTCCAGATCGGCGGCCCGGCCGGGGCTTTCATCGTCCTGGTTGCAGCGACCGTGCATCAGCACGGCATCGACGGCCTGCTGCTCGCAACCTTCCTGTCC
>JAYQVF010000083.1:0-13236 GCA_038148335.1 Alphaproteobacteria bacterium
GACATTGTGGCTCCTCTGGAAAAGCGGCTTCTGAAACTTGAAGTGGCGATCGGCAAAGCTAGTTCGACCGGACTCGATTGCTGCGAAAGAAGCCCCATTTTGTCGCGTCTCGCTGGTTAACGCGAAATAATGGCCTCCTAATCGTACTGCGATCGAAGGGTCGTCTTGGCGGATCGCCTCGGAGCGCCCTACTAGCCACCCCACAGATCGTCGTGCGAGACTGTGCCGTCGACGCGTTGGTATCGGTCGCGCGGCGTTAGCTGGCGGGTGCTCGAAAAAGTCCACGCCGTAATTGCGACGCCCGCGAGGAACAAGAGATGGAAGGCGACGAGTTCGCCGAACCAAGCCCAGGTCCCGATGCCGACTGAAAAGATGATCGACCACATCACCGAGAGCATAGCCATGACTTGGAAGCGCTGCGCCCTTGGAAGATGGCGCAATGGGTTTTTCTCGGCGTTCATGACGACTTGGTAAAGATCACTAATTGCGTTCATTTCCCGCTCTCTCTGGATTTGCACGTGTTGCTTTTACAGAGTGATACGGTGCAAGCGAACTTCTGGATCAGTAGGCATTCTGGCCGTTCGGCATGATCCAATAGATGCCTAGCGTCGTAAGGTCCGCTGAAGATGGACAATTCGGAGCGTAAGGCGTTGGGAAAAGACCTAGATCACATTCACCACGTCGCGATTCCCGTCGAGGACGTCGCAACCGCCGTCAACTACTATGCAGAGCGCTTCCGAGTAGCTGTCGAATATCAAGATGGAACCTGGGCTTTGCTGGGTTTCGCGAACACCAAACTTGCCCTAGTGACCCTCGGCCACCACCCAACTCACTTTGCTGTCGAGTGCAATAACCTGCAAGATAGGGCTAGAGGTCGCTCGATTGCCGATCATCGCGACGGGAGTAGGTCTCTCTACATCCACAATCCATGGCACAACGTCATCGAACTTCTGGAAACCGAACGCATTGCAGGCCCGCGTTAAGCCGCCACTGCCGCTCCGGAAAATCGCCCGCTTCTTCCAATGGTCATGCCATGTCTGATGGGGCCATTGGTCGACCTCACTTACCAACTTGCCACAGGTCGAACGACAGTGCTCGGCGTTCTTGCCGAGTGCCGTGAAGCGCGCAGCGCCCCGCTCAGATCCGATTTGGACGCAAAAGCTTTTTCGCACGCATAGCGCCGGGAGCGCGACCTGTTGACTGTCGCCTCTTCAAACGCCGGCCCCTATGGAGCTACAGGTTGAAGAAATTTGCGCTATTGGCGGTAGTCGTGTGCGCCATGACCTCGTTCGGGTCCGGTGCAACTGCGCAGCCAGTCCCTAAGTTCGAGAAGTATGGTCTAGCCCGGTTTGACATCGATGGCTGTAGAATTGAAGGCGAAAAGTGCGTCTTTTCCAAGAACGACATTCTCGAAATGCTCTTTGAAGAGAATCAGATCTGGGATTTTTGCGAGCAGAATGCTCGGCTGGCTTGGGATCTACGGGAGGATGAGGCGATCGAGAGTTCTAGGACCGTCAAGCATAACGCCCTGAACTACTGACTAGTCCATCGGTTTGCTGTCGACATTCTAGGTGTTCGTGCCTCTGCAGTTGAGCGCCACATCAACGAACGAAAGAACGATGTGAATGGCAACGCTTTTGAGACGTTCTTGCGGACGGCGGGGAAGTTCAGCGACAAGGCGATATCCAACAGCTGCAACTACCTGACAAAGGCCGGTTTCGGCATCTGGACCCTTGGTGAACTTCTTAGGTCCATGAAGAAGTACGAGCTAATTGAATTCGAATGACCGGCTCGTGCCCTGAGGAAGACGCAGCATATTAATCCCGGTGGCTGGCGTTGCCCTCGCTACTTGCGCTACGTCTAGGGTTAGGTCCTGCCGATCCCGCAGGGCTGGAGCATGAGAGAGACGGTGCCAAACTGCCTTTGTGTGCAGTCTGGATGGTGCGCCTATGGTCCGAAGTTTGAGCTTTCTCTCGCTATTCCCTTTTTGGGCGATACTGGTCGCCGCGCTCGCGCCCAATGCGCTAGCGCCCACCACCTCCGCCGCCACTAGACCCGCCGGCACTGCCGCCACTGCCGCTTGCGCCGCCGCCAAAGCTCCCAAATCCGCCGGCTCCGCCGCTCCGGCCGGCGCCGTTCCCTCCGTTCCCTCCCCGCGATACTCCATCGCCGGCAGGGCCGACAGTACCTGATCCGCCGCGGCCAATGACGGTCGGCACGCTGACGTTTACCGGTGTGACTTCAACCTCGCCATCAAAGACCTCGATTGATGTCGAGTTGTCATTACCAACAGCGACAACGAAGTCCGTCCCCCTGATTCCAATCGTCGCGGTTGGCGTCTTTAGGCTTACACCGCTCTTTCTCATGCTCCCGCTGACGAAGCGAAATACACCTTTGCCGAGGACCATGCTCATTTTTCCAACAGACGTGCTTGCATCGTAAACAAACGCGTCCAAGGTGACGGTGCTGCCTGCTCCCAGACGGAAATCCGTTCCATCCATGAACCTGATCGCAAGAAAGCCGTCGCTAACCGTCTCCAGGACTTCATTTCGGAGACCTTTTCACGAGAAAAAAGCGGCCTCTTAGAACCTTCTGGCAGTGTTCTATAAGCATAGCTAAGCAGTTCAGTGACTGAGCCGATCTCGTTTGGATGGGCGGCGCCAGGCAGTAGAGCCAACATCAAGAGCAAGGGCGTGAGGTGCCGCAGTTTGCGCCTGATGCAGCTGCCATACAGGTGGATAAGGAGATTTGGCGCCACTTATGTTTCGGCCAGAAGTTGGCGCGCGGGCCCTGCCGTTTGTAGTTTAGATGATTCCACGGGGCCTTGCCGGAGGGCGGCTCCTATTGAGCCACTGCGGTGGAGAATCGGGACGGCCCCTGAGGGTAGATTGGACATTGAGCGGGACCGTCCCGTCTCAGAAGGAGAAGACCTGCGCAAATCCAGGTCCATGGCGACGCGTATTTTGCGCCGCGACAATAGTGTCGGTGGCAATCCAGTCGCGCCACCTCAGATGTGTCCAGTTTGAATTTCAGCGCGCGAGATATGGACCGGCCTGAGGTGCTGAACGGCGCTGCGCCAGGGTTTACCGATCGGTCCTTTCGGCGACGCATGCGCTGGCCTGATGCCCGAATAGCAAGACGGCTTCAGCAGGGCGCTGAAGCCGTCTCTAGGGATCGTTCCACCTACCGAAGCGCAAAATAGGTGAAACTTCGCGCAACAGATCATCCCCCGTTCCCTGCCGCGCAGCCATCTACAAACAGTCCGAAATGGGCACGTATCTTGTACGCGTCCGAGAAAAGCCGAAACTGCCCGCGTTCATTTCGCGATAGAGCAGGGGCAAGGTGGCTAATTTTTGCGTTAGAAGCGCTGCACGGTCCGTTAATTCATTTTACGGCGTCGATGAGTCCATTCCTGACGGGCTTCCGATTCTCGATCCGACCATTGGCGGCTAGATTGCCAAAGCACAATGCTTTCCAGTGCACCCCGGATTGCGATTCGGGACTTCCTCGTGGCGGCTCTGGTCTTGTATCGGGGCCGCCATTTTTTTGCCGACCATGCGATTTCGCCCGAGTGCGCTACGGCCGCTGCCGAGAGCAACCCTTGCGGACTGGCCTCCATCTACTGTGTGGCAGGCGGTTCCGCGGGATGAACTTGAAAGCTGTCCGTGATGATAGGCAGATCGTCCAGGAGCAGGCGGATCTCCCAATCCCCGGGCCGTGCTGCCACTGACGCCCAGGTCCGGTATCGAGAGGAAGGCGCAATAGAGAGTGGAATTCGCGCGTACTCGTTGCCATTTCGCCAAAAGTCGAAGACGACGTGGCGATCGGTCAGTCTTGTGCAGTTCAGGGAAACAAAGGCGTAGACCCTGGCGTCTGACGGTATGAAATCGCGTCGATCGACTGATGGCCTGCGCGACTGCACCGCCCTAGAAATTGACCAGTCGGTGACGACACAGTCGTTCGGTACCGCCTGCGCACGTGCTCCGTTGGGCGTCAAAGCGAGAGTGCAACCGATTACCAGCAATGCGCCAGCAATTCGCCCGATGCCTCGCTTCTTGCTAGCTAGGTGGGCGTTCCGAAAGCTCCTCCGCCGCACCGTTGGGTCATTCATAGCACTCGATCAGACCAGTAAAGCGGCGAGCGCTTTCGCCAATGTCCGATATCGCTGATGAACGGCCGGACGACGCGGTCTCGTAGGATACATTGTGCGTGTCGAGAAGGGCGCGGGCTATCGCGCCGCGAATAGCGAAGTTGAGATTTTGGGGAATGGCGCCTCCGGCACGCTCCGTGGCGGCAGCGGTCGACAGGGTTGCGACGACAACGCCAATAATGTTTCCGGCGCGATCCATCAGCGGGCCTCCGCTATTGCCAGGACCGATCTGTGCGGAGATCTGGATCCGTGAGAGATCGTCGCCGCCGGCCACGCCCTGCCGAATTCCGCTTAGGGCGGTGACCAGGCCTGCGGTGAGATTGCCTTGTTGGGAAAGTGTCCCCGTAAGCGGAAAGCCGAAAACCACGACCTCCTCGCCCTGGCGAATCGGACGTCCGTCGCGGAACCGCGCCCAGGTGTCCGGACCGGTTTCAATCTTGAGCAGCGCAAGGTCGGCGCTCTCGTTGGCGGTAATGACCGATGCTTCTTGCGGTGACGTTCCGAGCGTCCGAAACATGATGCGTCCGCAGGTCTCGATTACGTGATGATTGGTGACGACGTGGCCCCGACCGCTTACGACGAAGCCCGTTCCCGTGCTCGAGAGCTCCAACTCCGACCGTTGACGCTCTGGTTCGCGTTGTTCTGAGCCAGCTTGCTGCTGCGCATTGCGGCAATCAGTGGCGTCATGACCGATATGCGAGTCCAGCTCGCCACCGAATCGAGGGTCGTCGCATTCGCCGTCGCGCGCAAACATTCCGGCATCGTCGCCGAAGTCGTCGTCGGCAATTTCTTGTACCCAGGTTGGTGGGAGTTCCGAGATTACCAAGCGCACTTCGCGGAATACGTCGGCGAGATGTTCGGCAACCCATACGTCGTATTTTCCCGGTTTTGGCGACCGAAACTTCACGACAGGCTGCAAGCCGTCGGGTCCGCCGGCATCGTCGCTGCAGCGCCATCTCCCCGACGGGTCGTTTACCAAGAGGGCGGTGTCCGACTGACCTGCGACATAGATGAAGAGGTCGAGGGTGCTTGGCTCGTAGCTAAATGAGAAGTCCGGTTGTTCTGCGTTTATGAAACCAACGCAACCTTCAGGCAAATGCGTGGTTGGATCATCGCCGCCTGACTTTACGTTCACAACATAGGGGTCCGGGCTGAATCCGCTTGCGAGGTTGGCCTCTCCATACTTTGGTTCTGCGTCGTAGTTCTGGGCACTCGCCACTGATGCAAACAGGAGAACTGACAGAAGAGAGAGTTGCCCCAAGATCAGGTTTAGAGCCCTAGACGTAGCCGCAGACTGAGACCTTTTGCGCATTCGAGGGATTCCCTATGCCTACTTCAGGGTCTGGAACCGGACGTTGATCGCGTCTAGGAGCAAGCCTATGCGAGGCGATTCGGCAGAAATTGCCTTCACGGCATCGCGAGCCAGCCTATCGGAGGTGCGATCGTCAATGATTCCCTCTGTTTGCAGAAAGCGAGCAGCAAACATGACTCCGACTTCTTCGACGAGCGCAGCCGTTCGCCGAGCGTCTACAAGGACCTCTGCGCTAGTCTCCTCGCTGCGGGCGAGGAAGGCGGCGTGAGCATCAAGCGTCTTCGAAGCACTGACCGCTAGCGCTTGTATCAGTTCCGCGCGTTGCGCGCGCTCTGCGGTTTCATGATCGAGTATCAGGGAAATCGGGCCGCGAAACTCGGCGTAGGTCAGGATAAGGACCGCCGAACACGAAACAAGAAAGGTGCCGATTGAGAAGTTCAGGAAGGTCGATCCGCGCATGCCCGTTCTCCAGATCGCCGCGGTTAGAGGGACTTTGGCGCCGGGCGGCGCCGGAGGTTGCGCAACGCTTGCTTGTGTGCAAAGGGCGCAGGCCAGCTACCCGTTTGGGGCGAGGTAGCCAGCCTGCGCACGCGCCAAGTTAGGGACAATCAACCTTGCGCTCCGGAAAGGATAGGGCCGTCGCCCGGCGCTCGGTAGGCAAGTCGCATCCACTATGGACAGTTCTTGATTTCTCTCAGAGCGTCGCGACAACGGCCGGGTTGCGAGGTGGGCGCGGCGAACGCGAGGTGACTCAGCGGAGGTCTCGGCTGGTTGCTGCCCCTCCTGCGCTCGCCGCACGGTGCGTTCCGCCGTCGTCGTCGTCCAAGGGAAAAATCGTTCGGCGGCGGGTTGGGAAAGTTGCAGGCGAACGGCTCTAGAATCTGCACGTGTGGCGACTGTCCGCAAGTCGTTTGGTAGGCATTTGTCCATTCCGGACACTATTCAGGTGAGCGCGCTACCAGCTCCAAGCGTATCTTGCGCATCTTGTGCAATTCCGGCCCGGAGTGAAGATGACCTCCTTGCGCTTTGTTCTTCTGCCACTGCTAGTTCTCCTTCTCAACGTTCCGTACTCCCGAGCGCAGACCATCGATCCGGCGCTGACCGAGGCGGCCCAGTGCAATGGGATCCTGAAGGGTAATGTCGTGGCAGACTTCGTTTTGGGGAGCGCGGATGCGGACAGGATGGAAGAAGTGTTCCTGGTAGCGAACGCCTACCTAATGGCCAACTACAAGAGAAAATCGGAAGCACTTGGCGATGGCCGGCTTGCTACCTATGAAAAGCTATCCGCCGATTCGCTCGATTACATCGTAGCTAAGGTGGATAACAACGCATTTGGTTCAGAGGTTTATGAACAGATTCTTGGTTGCTACCACGCCGTGTCCAGATACTTCCTCATGCATGGCGTTGGTGACGTCGATAAGACGGTCGTTGAGAGCGCAACACGAAACCAGGTTGAGAACGTCAAGATCCTCTTGAGCCGCCGCTAACGTCTAGAGAGCAGCAACGTGGGGTTTATCTTGCGCAATCGGCTGGTGTCCGAACCCTTGGGTCTGGATTGCGATGCAGAATACGTGCTTGCTGGCGCGCCGCATGTAACGGCTCGAATCATCGCGGTCTACGACTTCTTCGGGGTGGAGCATGTTCACTTCGAGCGCACAACACGCTCGGCCAGCACCGATCATGTAATGATCAAGACGCTTACGAGGGAAGGCTTCGTCAAAGGATTTGTTCCGGTCCGATAGTCCGTCGATTCCCAACCGGGCATCGGATTTGGGGGACAACAGGCCTGACCGGGATTCATTTGCCGAAATGGCAAATATGCGAAGGCCGATGAAGCAGGCTGTGCGGAACGGGTGCTCCAAATAGAATTCAAAATGAACTGGAGTTCTAGGCTGTCAGGGGAGGCCGCGCCGGTCCTGTCCGCCAGCTTGTCCGGTCCGATGCGGTCACCAGCTTGCGAAACCTCCACGGATGCGGCACGACCCCAGTGCATAAGAGCGTCTTATGTAGGAGATTGTTATCGGTTTCGTATCCACTGTTGACGAAACCGTCCTGAGGTCATCGGTCCAATCTCGATGAAAGCGGCGTTGCCGAAGCGTGCCACGTCACTTTACTTGCACGCTATCGTCCTTCTCGATGATTTCCGATGGCAGATCGTACGATTGACCTGAGCGCTGCGAAAGAAAGGTACCGGGACTACTTCTCGTTCGGCTTCGTTGCAGGCGTCGCGTTCTCAGTTCTCAGCCTGTCGATCGTCGTCGCCATGACTGTCTGACGATGGCCGGGTTCGTGAGCTCACTCACGCATGCGCTGTGGCTTGTCTCGATCTATCTGCTTCTAGCGCTGCTTCTCCCAAACTCGCTGGTGTCCGACCTACCGGTTCATCGAGAGAAAGGAAAGGTCGAACGACTTATCCCTGCGACCGATCCAGCCTGATGCGCGTCGTCAAGCAGGGGTGGACGTTAGGTTCTCCCGACTGCCTCTCTCGGCAGGAGGGTGCGTGAGGGGGGCGCTCTCTCCTCAGGTGCCGCACCATCTGTTGGGCGGCCCCCTCACGCGACCTGGACGAAGCCTCCAGAACGGATCGAAAAGTTCGCGCGAGATGACATTGCGCTTGCTAGTCTAGGTGGCGGACCTTCTCTTGTTGGTTTTTGTTCGGGAAGGTTTCGTCATCCTACAAAGTTGAACCGGGCCTCTCTGCATTCACTGCCGCAGGGAGGCCCATTTTTTTGTTCTGGGGAATCACTGATCCTCCAGGAAATACGAGCGTTACAAACCGGCAATAGGATGGGCCGATCGAAGGCATACCGGGCACTCGACAATGCATCTGGCCGTACAGCCCAACTTCCACCCGACAAAAGCCGGCTTGCCGCGTATCCTATTGCTTGATGACGACAAAGACTGGCTCGACGAGGCGTCGGAGGGCCTAAGCGAAGAGTATACGGTCGTGACCACGGACGACCTCAACGTGGCGGAGACGGCGCTTCGCCGCCACGGATTTGATGCGTTTGTACTCGACCATCAGATGCCACGGATGTCTGGCATAGACTTCGTCGGGGCGCTTGTGAATCACGATTCGCCCGTTGCGTTGCCACCGATGGTGCTGGTGACCGGGCACGACGTTGCGGACCTTCCTGTCGCAGCGATGCGGCTTGGCTTCTCGGATTTTCTTACCAAGCCCCTGGAGACGCCGGACTTGCTCGATAGCCTCTCGCGGGTGCGGGGCAGGGGCGCAGAACCGTCGTGCGCGAACGACCCGGTTCTACAGATTCTGCAGGACTTGAGGCGGCTTGAAGAGCGGAAGACGCGATATCTCGGTGCGGGTGCAGACGCCCCAAGCTGGCGCATGATCCTTGAGATCATGGAGGCGCAGACCCAAGGCGGGCCGATCAAACTGTCTTCCGTCTGCGCCGCCAGCGGTGCGCCCTACGCCACAGCGCACCGAAAACTGGATGCGCTGGTAGCAAGCGGCATGGTCATAAGGCACGCCGATCCCGGCGATGACCGCCGGGTGCTTCTTTCGCTTTCGCCCAAGGCTGAAACCCAGATGGACCTTGTGCTGGGGAGCTTTAGCGGTCGCTAGCAGTGGTTATTGCGGGGTTCCCGCAATGTAGAGCCCGGGAGACGGCTCGAGCTTCTCGATGAGGACGTCTGGATCGACCGGCTTCAGCATGAATCCGGCGACATCCTGCCTTGACGCGCGGACGGCGTCCTCAAGCACAGCGTTTCCGGAAACAATGTAAACCCGCGTCAGGAACATCCCGTGGTCGTGGAGCCGTTCCACGAGATCCAGGCCGTTTTCGTGATTCAGGCCGATGTCGAGGACGACGGCGTCCGGCCTTGTCCAGCGGCAAATTTCGAAGGCGTCCTCGACGTTCGAGGCCGTCCGCACCGACATACCCTCCTCGCGAAGGCGCTCCGCCAGTTCCTGGGTCCAGTCGTCGTCGTCGTCGACGACAAGCACGTGCATCGGGATGTTCATCAGCTTACTCCAAGGTGATCGTTCTTGTTGGGAATATTGTCAGGCGACCGCGGTCAACGTCCTGCTTGCGAACCGGCTCGCACCGGACCTGATCGGTATTGGTGCACGCTCTGTCTTCTATTCTTTCTCGCAAACGTTCGCGTTGGTTTCCGTCTTGGCTCACGTAGCCACGGAGTGTAAGCGCGCCGGCCCTCTCCTGAGCGTCGGCAGGCGGCGCGACGAACAGCAGGGCGGCAGAAAGAACGAGGATCGAAGCCGGCGTCTCAAATCGCATGAGCCGACCGTTGCCAAATTCCTGCGCGCCTTCACCCTTATATCGGTCCGTTTTGGATGTTCATGAATCGTGTTGAGTCGATGATTGGCAAGCGCTCGGCTGGTTTCAACCAAATCGCGCCGGTTTGTCTGTCCATTTCGGATCGGGTTTGCCTTGGCCCGACGACGTGTTGGTTGCGACGTTCAGGGCATGCTTCTTCGTTCTTCCCACCCGCTCGTAAGGCTCGTCGCCGAAGGAGCCAGTACGTTTCTTTCCTACGCCACAGCGGCCGCCGTGATTTGGTTTCTGTTTGTTCTGCCGGCATTGGCCGATGAACGATCGGAAAGGCAGCGATACGAGGTCGCGATCGAGGCGCGTTTCTTTGAGGCCACGTCTTCGGGCGTTTCCCCGGCGGGCGGTCAGGGTCCGAAGGCGGCGGTGCTGCGTCACGAACTCGAGCTTGATGACTCAACGTCACTGGCTTTCGTGCGCGCCGTCAACGCTTACGTTAATTCCGCAAAGTACATACCGGACCTCGATGCCTACGGGCAGCTCGACCACTGGGCTTCTCTTGGAGAGTTCGTCGCCAATGGCGGCGGAGACTCAGAGGATTTTGCCATCGCCAAGTACACGCTGCTGGTCGAGATGGGCTTCGACGCCGAGAAACTGACCATCGTTGCGCGGCAAAGCGGCGACTACGAGTGGCTCTGCCACGTCTTTCTCGTTGTGAAGTTCGGTGACCGGGAACTGGCATTCGATCACCGCAGCACGGTTGAGCGGCTGGTCGACGACTCCTTTAAGGAGCGCGTGATCTTCGTGGCGGGTAGTGCCGGAGCCGAAGTCGTCGACCCGCAAGCTATCCGGAAAATCCAGTTCCGCTGGTAGGGCTGCAAAATGGGTCATTTTCTTCTCTACCTCGTATTTCTCGCGGCGAGCTTGATCGTTGCGCTTGTGGCCCACGCATGAAGACTGTCGCCGATCGCGGTGCGCCGGCCGAAACGGGCCGGTCAGAGAACTCGTCGAGCGCCGTTCTGATCGTTGACGACGATCCCGAGTTTCTCGCCGAGGCGAAAGAGGCTCTCGATGTTCATGGTTTCGTCGTCATGACGGCGACAAGCGCCCGCGAGGTCTATTTCCGGATAGAAGAAGCGTCGACCTCGATTGCCGTGGTCGGCGTCGACTACCACCTAGGGGCCGGTCCGGATGGGATCGGTCTGATCGAGTCCCTGAGGCAATCAAGGCTGATCGGTCCGCACGTCCAGTTCTTCACCATGTCCGGCCAGGACGACTACAGGCTGGCCAAGAAGTCCCTTGAGCTGGGAGCCGTCGCGCTTCTCGAAAAGCCGCTTTCGCCTTCCAGGCTTGTATCGGCGGTTACGGACGCTTTTGAGCGTTTCCGGGTAGCCGACGCGGTGGATCGCCTCGTTTCGAACAGCAAAACGAGGGAGGTCGCGGGTGAACCGAGCAATGTCGGCTCCTTTCCCGCGCAGCCTTCGGAGATTATTCGCTTTCTGCACCAGTTGGAAGTCAAGAGACTCGAGGTTCTGGGTGAGGCGATCGACAGCGCCGCCTGGCGCGTTCTGCTAGAAATCATTATCGCCGAGAATGGCTTGCATCCGCCGACGGTCACGAGTGTGTGCGGCTCGGTCGGACTGCCCTATGCGACGGCACACCGGCGTGTGCAAGACCTTCTGGAACAGGGGGTGATCAAAAAGACTCCCGATGCATTGGATCAGCGGCGTGCGCTGCTCTCCGTTTCGCCCGATGGCCGCCGACTGGTCCGGGGCTATGTGGAGGCGGTCGCGAAGGCCGCTGCTGGTAGTCTTAAGGTCGAAAGATCCAGGCCGAATGGGCGGCGCCCGCAGCAGGGGAACCAGGAGCCGACGATGGTCGCTCTGTACGATTCAGAGAGGCCGCTAGCCAGCTAAACTCGTAAGCCTGTCCATACTGGATGCAATTGCATTTGTTTTGGCGCGCTTCCTGCTGCCAAATCGGATGCACGTCATGAGCGAATTTCCTATCCCGGCGCTGCGCGATATCCGCACGCGCACCCGCATCAAAAAGTTTCTCAATTTCGCGGCTCTCTCCGGCGCCGCCATCGCGCTACAGCATGCGCCGATTCCGCTTGGCGCCAACATGCAACTTCTTATCGGCTCGGTTTTCGCCTGGTGGGCGTGTCGGATTCATGGGGTTCCTTGGGGGATCGCGCTAGGTTTTGCTTCGGCGGGTCAAACCTATTTCCTCTGGGGCCACGGTTTTGGCGCCTTGACGATGGGGCTCGAGATCCCGGCAAGCCTGCTAATCCGCTGGCTGCTTCTCAGGCGAATCCGCGAATCGCGTAGCCGCCAATACCGCTCGCCCAGCATCGCGAGGCTGCGAGCGCTGACCACTGCGTTGTATTGGCTGGTCGCAGGGATGCCGCTGGTTTTTTTCACCTATGGCGCCGGACTCGGGATGCCGTTCGAAGACCAGGTGTCGGTAGGGGTCAAGCAGAGTCTGAATGGAATCGCCAACGTCATGCTGGCCGACGGGCTTTATGTCTTGTCTGGCTTCTTCGTTCCTCGCGTCAGAGTCTTGATTGCGCGCCGGTTCTCCTCGGCGACCATATTCCTCTATCTTGCCGGCCTGGCGCTGGCGGTCCTTGTCTATGCGGTAGCGACCGTCGGCGGCGGGATGTACGCCCGGACTTCAATCGGAGTCCTAGATCAAGAATTTGATCAAGTAGCGGAAGCCTATGCCTTTGTGATGCGCAGGCATGCGTTAGACGCCCAAGAAAAACTGGCCAGCGCAATCGACCTGGGCAGTGATACGTTAGACGGATTCCCTGCTGCTGGACTTGTCTTCCAACGCGATGGCGCCGGCGAATGGCAATTGGAGCGCGGGGACCTGGCGGGCGAGGACTTGGTGCTGGTTCGGCAAGGCGTCGCCGAAAAACGCTTTGTCGTCGCCACAAGTGAAGGTCTCCTTGTCCTTGCGAAATTCGGCGCCTTCATGGCAGGGCGATACGCACATCGCAACGAAATCAATCAAGGTCTGTTGCGAAACCTTTCAAGCATGCTCTTCGGATACCGAATGGAGATGGAGCATCAGGCGGATAGCTCCGAGTACTGGAGGCAACTAAGAAGTCCCAACGGTGAACTGTGGTTAGTCACCCCAAAGTCTGTCTCGTCACAGATGGCGGCGTGGCGCGAGGGCACCTTCGTCCACCTCTCGGACGCCAATGACTGGTTATATGGCCGTTTGACGGTTTCCGCGAGTACAGAAGAGTACCTCGACATGATGCGCGGGTATCAGTTTGGTCTTTTATTGACGCTTCTTCTGACCATGTGCGCGACGGGCATTCTACTTGTCATCTTGGCAGGGTTCTTCGAGCGGCAATCGGAGGTCCTGCGCGACAGCGTCGACGGCGATGTTCATCTGGGCGGTTCTTACCTCACGGCCGAATCCCGCGCACTCTTGCTGGAGTTGCAAAGGGTGAAAAGGAGGTGGCGCTTCGCGGCTCAGGCCGCGCAGCAAAACGCCGCTCTGATCACCAAGAT
>JAYQVF010000084.1:0-13168 GCA_038148335.1 Alphaproteobacteria bacterium
GCGCGGAGCAGCGCTTCAATACCGACTCGGTCTTCATCGTCACCACGGCGCTGCACTCCAACACGGCATGGACGCTGTTGCTCTGCGCGTTCCTCTACGGTGCGACGTCGGTGATCATGCCGAAGTTCGAAGCCGAGGAATGGTGCCGACTGGTCGAACGCTGGAAGGGAACGGCGACGGTCATGGTGCCGGCGCAGTATCAGGCGATCCTCGACGGCGAGGGCGTGACGACGCGCGACCTGTCGTCACTTAAGACGCTCGCCACCGTCGGTTCGCACATGCGCGAGGGCATCAAGCGGCGCATGCTGGAAACCTTCCCGTGCGGCTATTACGAGGTCTATGGCCTGACCGAGGGTTTTGCGACGATCGTGCGGCCCGAGGACCTGCCGGCCAAAATCGTCTCGGTTGGCCGCGCCATGCTGGGCAACGACATTCGCATCATCGACGACGACGGCAACGAAGTGCCGCAGGGCGAGGCGGGCGAGATCATCGGCCACAGCCCGATCCTGATGAAGGGCTATCACAACAATCCGGAACAGACTGAGGCGGCGATCTGGCGCGAACCCGGCACGAGCCGCACCTTCCTGCGCTCCGGCGACGTCGGACGCCTCGACGAGGACGGCTTCCTCTATCTGCTCGACCGCAAGAAGGACATGATCGTGTCGGGCGGCTACAACGTCTTTCCCGCCGATATCGAGCGCGTACTCGGCGCGCATCCCGACGTCTACGACCTGACCGTGATCGGCATTCCGCACGAGCGCTGGGGCGAGACGCCGCTGGCGCTGATCGTGCCGACGCCGGATGCGACACCCGATCTCGAGGCCATGCGCGCCTGGGCCAACGAACGTCTCGGCAAGCACCAGCGTATCGCCGCCATCGAGATTCGCGACGAACTGCCGCGCAATCCCGCGGGCAAGGTCATGAAGGCCGAGCTGCGCAAGCCTTATTGGGAAGGGAAGGACTGAGATGGCCTACAAGGACATCAAGTACGCGGTGCGCGACGGCGTCGCCACCATCACCATCAATCGCCCCAAGGTGCACAACGCGTTTCGCGGCCAGACCTGCGAGGAACTGGTCGACGCCTTCAACAAGGCGGCGTGGAACGACGACATCGGCGTCATCGTGCTGACCGGCGCCGGCACCAAGGCGTTCTCGTCGGGCGGCGACCAGAACGCGCACGACGGCGCCTACGACGGGCGCGGCACCATCGGCCTCCCGGTGGAGGAACTGCACGCCATCATGCGCGACGCGCCGAAGCCCGTGATCGCCAAGGTGCGCGGCTGGTGCATCGGCGGCGGCAACGTCCTGGCGACCATCTGCGATCTCACCATCGCCGGCGAGAGCGCCGTCTTCGGCCAGGTCGGCCCCAAGATGGGATCGGTCGATCCGGGTTTCGGCACCAACCTGCTGGCGCGTCACGTCGGCCAGAAGAAGGCGAAGGAAATCTGGTTCCTGTGCCGCCGCTATACCGCGCAACAGGCGCTCGACATGGGACTGGTCAATGCCGTGGTGCCGGATGCGCAACTCGACGCCGAGGTGCGCAAGTGGTGCGACGAGATCCTGCAGATGAGCCCGACCGCAATCGCGCTCGGCAAGCGCGCGTTCAACGCCGAGACCGAATCGATTCGCGGCCTGTCGAACCTCGGCAACATCGCGGTGAAGCTGTACTACGGATCGCCCGAGGGGCGGGAAGGCGAGCGCGCGTTCCGCGCCAAGCGCAAGCCGAACTTCAGGAAGGCGGCAAAGCAGAAGCCGCGCTGACGCCGGCCGTTTCCTCGGCGATCAGGGTGCGCAGGATCGTGAGCGCGCGCGACAGATCGTCGTTGGTGTCGTCGGCGCGATAGACCGCGAAGGCGGGCCGGGTGAAGGCCGGCGCATTGGCCACGGCAAAGAGTCGCTTCGCGTCGATCAGCGGCTGTACGACGCGTACCGGCAGATAGCCGGCGCCGCCGAACTCGAGGATGTACTGCAGGCCGATGACGCCGACGCTGACCTTCAGGCCGGGCGTGTCGACATCGGCGTAGACCTGGCGATGACTGGTGAGGAACTCGGGGCCCCAGTCGACGAAGACGTAGGGCACGTCCGGCGATTCGGCGTAGTCGGGGCTGCTGCTGACCAGCACAAGGGTTTCTTCGAGCAGTTGCTCGACAACGAGGCCGGCACGCGATTCCGGCGCATAGAGCACGGCAACGTCGAGGAAGCCTTCGGTCATCTGGCGCATCAGGCCGTCGGGCTGCCCGACCTCTGCTTCGAGCGCAACGTCGGGCAGGGCGCGGCGCAGGCGGCCGAGCCAACGCACCAGGATGCGGTCCCACAGGCTGAGCTGGCCGCCGATCGCCAGGCTCGCCCGGTAGGCGGCGGGCAGGGCGACGTCCTGCTGTGCCTGCTGCCACACCCGGACGATGGCCGCCGCATGGCGCCGAAGCCGCTGGCCGGCCGGGGTCAGCGTCACCCCGGCGCGGCCGCGGGTGAACAACGGGCGCCCGAGCGTGAGCTCAAGTTCCTTGATGCGGGCGCTGACCGTCGACTGGGTCACATTGAGCCGCTCGGCCGCGGCGACGAAGGTGCCGGCCTCGACGATCTCAAGAAAGGTGCGGGCCTGGGTGACGTCCATGCACATCCATCGAATTATTCGATATTAAATATATAAAACATTCGTTTGTCCGATGATAGGGGGTGTCGTACATAGAACACGCCAGCAGTTGCTGGTTCCCAATGGAGAGCACTTGAGCATGGACACGAAGAAACCCGGTGCGAAGCCGGCCGCAAAGCCCGCAGGGAAACCTGCCGCGAGCGCGAAACCCGCCGCCAAACCGGTGAAGAAATAGCCTGGTGAAGTAAAGGCCGGCCGGCAAACCTCCCGGACCCTGCCGTGCGGCCGAATTTCGTCAGACAGAAACGGCAGATCGACCAGACCCCTGACGCCGAACCGCGATCTGCAAGTTTCAAGAAAGGGCCGATCCTGCCGGATCGGCCCTTTCTCTTTTTGTCAGGTCGGGACTATCCGGCGAGCAGGCGTCGGACCACGTCCGGGGCGACGTTGCCGCCGGTGACCAGCGCGACCGTCTTGCGCGACGGGTCGACTTTGCCAGACAGATAGCCGGCCGCCGCCACCACGCCGGCCGGTTCGCCCAGCACCTTGCCGCGATAGAGCAGGGTGCGGAACGCGTCGGCGATGTCGGCCTCGCTGATCAGGACGATCTCGTCGACGTAACGCTGCACGTGGGCGAAGGGAAACGCGCCGGGCCGCACGGCGGAGAGCCCGTCGGCCATCGAATCCCAGTAGTCGATCGTGGTCGGCGCGCCGGCCTCGAGCGAGACGTAGGCGGCGTTGGCGCGTTCCGGCTGCACGCCGACGACGCGGACGTGCGGCGCGCTCTCCTTGATCGCGGTCGCGACGCCCGCGATGAGGCCGCTGCTGCTGACCGGGGCCAGCACGCACTCGACGTCCGGCATCTGGTCGAGCAGTTCGAGCCCGATGCTGCCGTGCCCGGCGGGGATGGGACGTTCTTCCCAGGTGTCGATCACCGTCATGCCGCGCTCCGCCGCGATCCGTTCGGCGGTCGGCTGACGCGCCAGCGCGTCGTTGCCGCAGAACACGACATCGGCGCCGTAGCCGCGCGCCGCGTCGACCTTGAACGGGCTGGTCCGGTCCATCATCACGACGACGATCGGCACGCCGAAGGTCCGGCCGGCCAGCGCGAAGGCCTGCGCAAAGTTTCCCGAGGAGGTCAGGACGAGACCGTTCTTCAGGTTCTCCGGCCCCATCGCGCGGATCGTGTTGAACGCGGCGCGCACCTTGTACGCGCCCGTGACATGCAGGTTCTCGAGCTTTAGGAACAGGCGCTCCTTGCCGACCTCGGCCGGTTCGCGCGCCAGCGGCACGATCGGCGTGCGCCGGATGAGACCGGGCAGCGCGTCGTGCGCCGCGCGGATATCAGCCAGGGTGACGAGATCGCTCATGTCGCGACGCCCGTTACCGCGAAGGATTCCATGACGCGCACGCCGGCCTCCTTCATCGCGGCGATGGCCTCCTTGACGGCGTCCTCGCCCAGGCCGCGGCAGGCATCGACGACCAGCACCGCCTCGAAGCCATGGTTGCGCGCGTCCATGGCGCTGAAACGGACGCAGACGTCGGTCGCCAGGCCGCACAGGAACACGCGGTCGATGCCGCGCTCGCGCAGGTACCCCGATAACCCGGTCGGCGTCGTGCGGTCGTTCTCGAAGAACGCCGAATAGGAATCGATCTTCGGCCGGAAGCCCTTGCGCACAACGAGCAGGGCCCGGTCGGTATCGAGGTCCGGATGGAATTCGGCCCCCGTCGTCCCCTGGACGCAGTGGTCGGGCCACAGCACCTGCTCGCCGTACGCGAGTTTCGTTGTCTCGAACGGTTTCCGGCCGGCGTGCTGCGAGGCGAAGGAGGCGTGGCCCGCCGGGTGCCAGTCCTGGGTCAGGACGATGTTGTCGAACTGCGCCTGCATCCGGTTGATGGCCGGCACCACCCGGTCGCCTTCGGGCACCGCCAGCGCGCCGCCGGGGCAGAAATCGTTCTGCACGTCGATGACGATGAGCGCGTCGCTGGCGCCGGGTTTGAGCCGCATGGTGCCTCCGGTGAAACCGTTTCAGTCCTAGGGCCGGGCCAGGCGCTTGTCCAGCCTGCGGCAGCCCGATGCAGAAGGTTTGGCGGCGCGCTGCGGCGCCCCTACACTGGCCGCCGTTTCACGCCGTCGTCCGCCCGGCCAACCGGCCTCGCCATCACCGAGGAATGCCATGACCGTCAAGGTTCTGCCCATCGCGCACTCGATCCTCGATTCGCCTGCGCTGCGCGACCAGGTCGTGCAATCCTACGATCTGCCGGGACCGGTGCATTGCGAACTGCTGACCCGCGGCATGAACGACGTCTATCTCGTACGTGCCGGCGACGACACCGAGTATGCGATGCGAGTGTGGCGCAGCGGCTTCCGCAGCGAGGACGATGTTGCCTACGAGACGGCGTTCCTCGCGTTTCTCAACGACAACGGCATTCCGGTACCGGTCGCGCTGCCGACGCGTGGCGGCAGCCTGTACGTGCCGATCGATGCGCCCGAAGGACGGCGCCACCTGTCGCTGTTCACGTGGGCGCCGGGCGCGCCGTTCGCCGATGCGCTGGACACTGGGATCGCGCGCGAACTCGGCGCGATGTTCGGCCGCATGCACAAGGTCGCCAAGGCGTTCAATCCGGCCAAGATTCGCCGCGTACGCAGTGCCGCGCAGTTGCGCGACGGCGTCGCCGCGGTGGAGCGCATTGTGGCGCATCGCGAAGGCGAGGGGGCCTGGTATCGCAAGGCCGCGAACGCGCTCGCCGACGCGCTCGATGCGTTGCCGGAGAGCGACGCGCCGACCGGGCCGAGCCATGGCGACTTTCACATCTACAACGCCTTCATCGACGACGGCCGCATTGTGCTGCTCGATTTCGACAACTGCGGCGTCGATCACTTCCAGGGCGATCTTGCCAGCTTCATCTGGGCCAACCACTACATCGGCGGCGTCGACGAGGCGATCAACGACTCTTTCGTAGCAGGCTACGAAAGCGAGCGGCCCGTCGGCGCCCGCGAGCGCGCGCTGATGCCGCTGTTCTACGCGGCGAAAGAGCTGCGCTTCCTCATCGGCTTCGCCGAAAACGTCAACGCCGTCGGCCATACGCCGCTACTCAATCCGAATCTCGACTGGTTCGCCGATCGCACGCGCAAGCACGTCGGCGCGCTAGACCTGCTGTAGCCACCGCCATGACCGTGGCGGGAGAGGCGGCGCTGCCGGCGGCGCATGAAACCGGATACCGGTGGGTGGTCCTTTCCGGCATCTGGCTGGTCTATTTTTCGTTCGGCTTGCAGATCGCGGCGCTCGCGCCGCTCGTCGGCGTCGTCAGCGCAGACCTGTCGCTGAGCTATGCGCGCATGGGCGCGATCCTGAGCGCCTGGCCGCTGCTTTACGTCTTCGCCTCGATTCCCGGCGGCGCGCTGGTCGACCGGATCGGGACGCGCAAGGCCCTGCTGCTCGCGACGGCGCTGATGGCGGTATCGGCGATCGCACGCCCGCTGGCCGACGACTTCTGGACGATGTTCTTCGCCGTGGCGGTGTTCGGTATCGGCGGACCGCTGCTGTCGGTGACGTCGCCCAAGGCCGTCGCGCACTGGTTCGGCGAACGCGAACGCGGCCTTGCCATGGGAATCTACTTCACCGGCGTGTCGATCGGTCTTCTCGCCGGCCTTTCGCTGACCAATACGGTGATGATGCCGCTGACCGGCGGCGACTGGCGCGCGGTATTGTGGATCTACGCGGCGGTCGTGATCGCCGGCGGCCTCGGTTGGGCGGCGCTGTCCTCGCGTGCGGCGTTCCGGCGGACCGAGGCGTGGGATGCGACCGCCGGCCGCGGCACGGTCCGCGACCAGATTGCGGGATTCGGCTACCTGCTGCGGCGGCCGGCCGTGCTGCTCATCCTGCTCATGAGCATGGGCATCTTCTTCTATTACGACAGCACCAACGCCTGGTTGCCCGAAATTCTGGTGGCCCACGGATTCGATCCGGCTGATGCCGGCGTGTGGGCCTCGGCCCCGGTCTTCATCGGCATTTTCGGCGCCCTGGTCGTGCCGCGCCTCGCCACCGACCGGCGCCGGGCGCTGGTCCTGCTGGGCTTGTTCGGGTGCATCGTGGCCGGCGCGCTATGCCTGATGGCGTCCGACCCGCTGCTGGTCGGCGTCGCGTTCTTTCTCTTCGGGGTGGCGCGTGGCGGCCTGATGACCGTGGGACTGATGATGCTGGTGTCGTGCCCCGACGTCGGCCGGCACCAGCTCGGCGCCGCCGGCGGACTCTTCTTTACGGCGGCCGAACTCGGCGGCGTGTTCGGCCCGGTCAGCTTCGGCGTGCTGTTCGACGTCACCGGGGGCTTCGGTGCCGCGCTGGCGGTTCTGGCGGCTGTCGGTGTCCTTCTGGTAATTCTGCTCGGCCTGCACCATCGCGTCGAAGTCCGCCGCGTACCGGTCCAGGCGGCACAAGCTTAGGGAGGCCGACCTGACCACCGCCGCCACCGACACGATCACGCCGCACGAGCATCCCTTCCGCTGGGCGATCCTCGGCGGGGTGTGGATGATCTACTTCTCGTTCGGACTGTTGCAGGCGACGATGGCGCCGCTAGTGCCGGCGATCACTCGCGAGCTCGGCATCAGCTACACCGCGATGGGCAGCATCCTCGGCGCCTGGCCGCTGGTCTATATCGTGGTGGCGATTCCCTGCGGCGCGTTCGTCGACCGCTACGGGTTGCGGCGCGCCCTGTTCCTGGCCGCGATCATCATGGCGGTGTCCGGTCTGCTGCGCTCGATGTCGCCCGACTACATCACGATGTTCCTGTCGGTGGCCCTGTTCGGCATCGGCGGCCCGCTGATCTCGATCGGTGCGCCCAAGGCGATCGCGCTGTGGTTCCGCGGGCCGGAGCGCGGCCTCGCGATGGGCATCTACATCACCGGTCCGGCGCTCGGCGTGATGGCAACGCTGTCCCTGACCAACTCGGTGATGATGCCGGCGTTCGGCAACGACTGGCGCCTGGTCATCCAGATCTACACGCTGTTCGTGTTCGCCGCCGGCTTTGCCTGGTGGGTGCTGGCCTCCAACGCCGTGAGTCGCGCCGTCGAGGCGACGACGCGCAGCGTTGCCGGCATGCGCGAACAGATCGCGGTGTTCGGCGAGCTGCTGCGCATTCCCTCGGTCAATCTCGTGCTGCTGATGAGCATCGGGATTTTCTTTTTCTATCACGGCATGGCGAGCTGGCTGCCCGAGATCCTGCGCCAGGACGGCATGAACCCGACGATGGCGGGCTACTTCGCATCCATTCCAGTGGCCGTCGGCATCATCGGCTCGCTGATCGTGCCGCGCCTGGCGACGCCGGACCGGCGTTTCGTCATCCTGCTCGTGCTGTTCCTCGCCATCGGCGTCGGCTGCGCGCTGCTGTTCAGCGAAGCGATGCCGAGCATCGTCGCCTCGGTGATCATCCAGGGTGCGGGCCGCGGTTCGCTGATGACGATCACGCTGCTAGTCCTGATGGAGACCCGCGGTGTCGGTCAACAGCACATGGGGGCGGCCGGCGGCCTGTTCTTCTCCGCGGCCGAGATCGGCGGCGTGCTGGGGCCGCTGTCGATGGGCGCAATCTCCGACCTCACCGGGGGGTTCGGCCTCGCGCTGTGGATGCTGATCGGCATTAGCGCCGTTCTCATCCTGCTGCTGCTGGTCCATCGCGGCGCCGAGCGCCGCGCCGCGCTCGCCGCCGGCGAATCTATTTCGTGAAGTACGGGTTGCGGATCACGCCGAACGGGTTGCCGAAGGGATCGCGCACCGCGGCGACGACGATGCCTTCGCCGACGTCGTGCGGCGCTTCTAGGGCGCTGGCCCCGGCCTCGATCAGCCGGTCGTACTCGGCCTGGGCATCGGCCACGCCCCAATAGCAAAACATCGACGGCGCGGCGTCGGACGCGGGCTCGCCCGGCATCAGGCCGAGTTCGTAGCCGGCCACGCTGAAGCCGACATAGAACGGCTCGTCGAAATAGGGCTTCACGCCCAGGACCCGGGCGTACCACGTCTTGGCCTGGCCGAGGTCGCCGACGCGGTAGACGCAGGTCTGCAGGTTGAGGAAACGGTTCTGGGTATCGGGCATGGCGGGCCTCCCTGGCTGCCGAACAGCTTAGCGCCTGCGGGCAGCGCGATCTGCCGTCATGTTGCCTGCATTGGCTGCGCCACGGCGGAGCGGCTAGGATGCTCCGGGGCAGGAGAGGACATATGAATCAACACGTCATACCGGCGGCGCACACCATTCTCGACGCGGTCGCGTTGGGCGAGGTCCTGCGCGACCACTACGGACTCGCGGCGCCGTTCAACTGCGAGCTTCTGCATCGCGGCATGAATGACTTCTACCTGCTGCGCTCTGCCGGCGAAGAGTTCGTCGCCCAGGTCTGGCGGCCGGGGCTGACGCCGGTCGAGAAGGTCGACTACCAGATCGATTTCATGCTCGAGCTCGAGGCCGGCGGCGTGCCGTTGCCGGTGCCGCGGCGCGGCGTCGACGGCTCGAACCATGCTTTGGTGGCGGGACCCGAAGGCGAGCGTCCGGTCGCGCTGTTCCGTTTCGTCGGCGGCCGCATCTTTTCCGCCGATCCGACCGAAAGCGTGTCGCGCAAGATGGGCGTGATCTTCGGGCACATCCACAACATCTCGGCGGCCTGGAGCCGCACCAAGGAAGCGCGCCTGATCGATCGCGAGAAGAGCATCGCGGCATCGTTTCCTTTCCTCGCCGAACTCGCCGCGCACCGTCCCGACGACGTCGCTTATTATCGCGAAGTGGCCGACGCCGTCACGGCCGGCTATCGCGCGGTCAAGGCGCGCGACGATGTACCGTCCGGCGCGATTCATGGCGACTTTCACATTCACAACGCGTTCGTCCGCGACGGCGATGACGTCACGATCATGGACTTCGACGCCTGCGGCCTCGACTACTACGTCCAGGAACTGATGAGCTATCGCTGGTCGATCGAGAAGAACGGTCTGCCGATGAAACTGTGGAACGTATTCCTCGAGGGATACGAGACGGTTCGGCCGCTCGGGGACGTCGAGCGCCGGCACATTCCCCTGTTCCTCGTCGGCAAGGAATTCCAGTACCTGTGCGGTTTCGCCCGCGCGGTCAACGCAATCGGCCACGCAGCGTTCCACTTCCCCGGCTTCGAGTGGTTCGCCGAGAGCGTGCGCCGCCACGTCGACGACGCCAAGCTGCTCTAGCGCTGGCATCCCAGGCCAGGATCGAACGCGCATAGCCTGGCTATTGCGGGTCGTGCGTCCCTGATTCGTCATCGCCGACACGATATAGTGGGGCGAGGAGTGCCGAAGTCGCGATGGCCGTTTCCGAGACGATAGCACAGCACCCGCCCGGCCCCGGCTACGATCGCGGGATCTTCCCGGTACCGCAGCGCGGGCCGCTCGGCCTGCGCCGCTTCCTGCGCATGATCCGCGACAACGAGATCTCTGTCTTCGGGCAGGAGTCGTTCGTCAACGAAATGGTCCAGGGCCGCATCGCGTTCCAGTGGTTTGCGACTCTGAACAAGCCGGAATTCATCGAACACGTCCTGCTGACCAATCACAGGAACTACGACAAGGGCCGGCTCAACAGGCAGATCCTCGGGCCGGTCCTCGGCGAAGGCCTGCTCACCGCCGAGGGCGACGCGTGGCGGCGGCAGCGCCGGGCCACCGCGCCAGCGTTCCATCGCCGTCGCATCGAGGCGGCCGCGGCGGTCATGACGCTGAGCGCGGAAGCGGCGGTGGAACGCCTGCGCCCGGCGGCGCGCGCCGGGCAACCGGTCGACATCATGCCCGAGATGATGACGCTGACGATGGACATCATCGGCCGCGCCCTGTTCTCACGCGACCTCGGCCCGTCTGTCTTCGATCTCGGCGCCGCCGTGTCGACGATCATTCATTCGTTCGGCAAGCCGAGCCCGCTCGATCTACTGGGGTTGCCCGAGTGGTTGCCGCGGCACCGTGCGCCCGAGGCGAAACGCGCCGTCGCGCAGCTCGACGCGATGATCGACGGCATCATCGCGGAAGGCAGGGCGCGTCAGGAAGAGGGCGACGATCTGCTCGCAATGCTGATCGACTACCGCGACGAGGAAGGGCGGGGGTTCGGCGAACGCGCGCTGCGCGACCAGATCATGACGCTCTTTGCTGCGGGTCACGAAACGACCGGCGTCGCGCTGACCTGGGTGTTCTACCTGCTGTCGCAGCACCCCGAGGTCGAGGCGCGGCTGCACGAGGAACTCGACACCGTGCTGGGCGGGCGTCTGCCGGAAGTCGCCGATCTCGAAAGTCTCGACTACGCGCGCATGGTCATCGACGAAACGCTGCGGCTGTTTCCGCCGGCGTTCGCGATCAACCGCTTCTCGCTGGGCCCCGATCGGATCGGAAGCCACGACATCCGCCCCGATACGCTCATCACCATCAGTCCCTATGTGACCCAGCGCAGTCCGCTATGGTGGGAAGACCCGCTGCGCTTCGATCCGGAAAGGTTCGCGCCGGGCACCGAGTCCGGGCGTCACCGCTTCGCCTATTTTCCCTTCGGCGGCGGCCCGCGGGTATGCATCGGCAATACCTTTGCCCTGATGGAGGCGCGCCTCGTTCTCGCGACGCTCGCTCAGGCCTACCGCATGCGGCTCGCGCCCGGGCATCCGGTGGAGGCGCAGGGCCTGATCACGCTGCGCCCGCGCCATGGCATGAAAATGATCCTTGAACCGCGCGGCAAAGGCCTGTAGCGCAAGCGTTCACGAAACACCCGCGAATCCATGCCACTCCGTCTCCTTCCCGTCACCGCGCTTCTTCTCGGCGTCACCGGTCTCGTCATCGGCACCGGACTGCTCGGGGTTCTGCTGCCTTTGCGCGCGTCGGCCGAAGGCTTTTCGACCTTCGGAGTCGCGATCATGGGCGGCGCCTATTTCGTCGGCTTCGTCACGGGTTGCCTGCGCACGCCCTATCTCGTGGCCCGGGTCGGTCACATCCGGCTGTTCGCGTCCTTCGCGGCGATCTGCGCGGCAACGGTCCTTCTCCATGCGCTCGCGGTCGATTTGTCGGTCTGGATCATCGTCCGCGCCTTCACCGGGTTTGCGATTGGCGGCCTCTACATCGTCATCGAGAGCTGGTTGAACGACCAGGCCGTCAACGAAACGCGCGGCCGCCTGTTCGCCGTCTACATGGTGGTGAACTTCGGTGCGCTTCTGGCCGGTCAGCTGCTGCTCACGGTGATGCCGGTGGAAAGCGTCACGCCGTTCCTCATTACCTGCCTGGCGGTGTGTTTGTCGCTCGTGCCGGTGGCGTTGTCGCGCGCCACGGCGCCGGTCGTCGCACCGGTCGAACGGCTGGGGCTGGCCGCGCTGTATCGCAGTTCGCCGCTCGGTGTCGTCGGCTGCGTGCTGGTCGGTGCCGCGAACGGAACCTTCTGGGCGCTGGCGCCGCTCTACGCCAAGGAGCAGATGGGCACGGCGGCTTTCGCCGCGATCTTCGCCAGTGTCTTCGTTCTCGGCGGCGCGCTCGGCCAGTGGCCACTTGGTCGGCTCTCGGATCGCTGGGATCGCCGCAAGGTGATCGCGCTGGCCTGCGCCGTCGCGGCGGCGGGCGGGATCGCGCTGGCGCTGTGGCCGACCAGGGGCGTCGCCCCGATTCTCATCCTTGGCGCGTTCACCGGCGCTTTCATGCTGTCGATCTATTCGCTCTGCGTCGCGCACACCAACGATCACATCGACAGCAAGGACTTCGTCGCCGCGAGCAGCGGTCTTCTGCTGTACTACGGCGCCGGCGCGGTCAGCGGTCCGACGCTGGCCGCCCTGCTGATGTCGTTCTTGGGGCCGGGCGCGCTGTTCCTGTGGACCGCAGCGGCCCATATCGGCCTTGCGGCGTTCACGCTCTATCGCATGCGCCAGCGCGGGCCGGTGCCCGAAGCCCAGCGCGAGGATTTCGTGGCGATGCTGCGGCCCGTCCCGGTCGTATCGGACATGGACCCGCGGGCCGACAACGAAGCCGCCGCCGGCAATCAATCCCCGGAGGGGGACGCATTGTCCCCGGGGGGGCAGGCCCCCTAGACTGCGCTTCATGACGGATGCGCAAAAACAGGAAGTGCACGTCGGCGGCTTGTTTCCGACCCCGGTGCTCATCACCGTGTTGTCCGATGCCGATTCGCTGAACAAGGGTCTCAGGAGGACGATCTTCGCTTACGAGAAGAGCCACCCCTCGACCCAGCACAGCAACCTCGGCGGCTGGCAGTCGGACACCGACTTCCTTACGTGGGGCGGCCGCGAGGGCACGCGGCTGGTCGAGCAGGCGCGCGCGCTGGTCGACAAACTGACGGCCAACCGCGAAGGCAAGCCGGTCAAGGTCGACTGGCACATCAATGCCTGGGCCAACGTCAACCGCCGCGATCACGGTAACGAGTTCCATACCCACGCCGGCTGTTTCTGGTCGGCTGTCTATTATGTCGCCGATGGCGGCATCGCCGAGAATCCGGCGCTGGGCGGCCAGATCGAATTCGCCGATCCGCGCGGCGTCGCGCCGTCGATGCATGCGCCGCTGCTCGCCTTCAACTTCGCCGGCGGGCTGTCGCTGGGCGCCTCGGAAG
>JAYQVF010000085.1:0-4236 GCA_038148335.1 Alphaproteobacteria bacterium
CTCCACGAAGGCATCGCGCTGGCCGGCGGCGAGCGCGGCCAGAACGGGATGTTCGGGCAGGTGCGTCTGCAGGATCACCAGGCCCGGCCGGGTATCGCGGCCGGCGCGCCCGGCAACTTGCGACAGCAACTGGTAGGTGCGCTCCGCCGCCCTCAGGTCGCCGCCGGCCAGGCCGAGGTCCGCGTCGACCACGCCCACCAGGGTCAACAGCGGGAAATGGAAGCCCTTGGCGATGACCTGGGTGCCGATAAGCAGGTCGAGTTCATGCCGTTCGATCGCGCCAATCAGTTCCGCGGCACGCGCCGGACCGGAAAGCGTGTCGCTGGCGAGGACGGCCGTCCGGGCTTCGGGGAAACGTTCGGCGACTTCTTCCGCCAGCCGTTCCACCCCCGGACCGCAGGCGGCGAACTTGCCCTTGGCGTCGCACGCCGGACAGGCCTCGGGCATCGCCATGCTGAAATCGCAGTGGTGGCACTGGAGGCGCCGCCGGTGACGGTGCTCGACCAGCCAGGCCATGCAGTTCGGGCACTGGAAGCGGTGGCCACAACCGCGGCACAGCGTCAGCGGCGCATAGCCGCGCCGGTTAAGAAAGAGCAGCGCCTGTTCGCCGGCATCGAGGGTTGCGGTAACGGCCCGCACGAGCGACGTCGAAAGCCAGCGATCGGCCGGCAGACCCTCGCGGCGCATGTCGACGAGATCGACGTGCGGCAGTTCGGCCGCGCCGTGGCGCTCGTCGAGCGTCAGATGTTCGTACCGGCCGGATCGCGCGTTGACCACGGTCTCCAGCGACGGCGTGGCCGATACCAGGACAACGGGACACGACGCGATCTGGGCCCGCACGATCGCCATGTCGCGGGCGTTGTAGGCGACGCCGTCTTCCTGCTTGAAGGAGGAGTCGTGCTCCTCGTCGACGACGACGAGTCCGAGGTCGCGAAACGGCAGGAACAGCGCCGAGCGGGCGCCGACGACGACCGGCGCCCGGCCTTCCGCGACGGCGCGCCACGTGCGGCGGCGTTCGACGCGCGACAGGTCGGAATGCCACAGCGCCGGCTCGACGCCGAAGCGCTCCTCGAACCGTTCCAGCCATTGCGAGGTCAGGGCGATTTCCGGCACCAGCACCAGCGTCGACTTGCCGGAGCGCAGCGCCTCGGCGACCGCCTCAAAATAGACGGCGGTCTTGCCCGAGCCGGTGACGCCCTCCAGCAGGACCGGCGTAAACGCGCCGCGCGAAACCCAGTCCGTGAGCGCCGCTGCCGCCTCCCGCTGCGCCGGCGACAGGTCGAGCGGCGCATGATCGTGGCCTGGTGGTCGAAAGGGTTTCTCCGCCGTAACGCTGCGCCCGACGAGCGCCCCCGATGCGGCAAGGCTGCGGATCACCCCGGAACTCACCGCCGCCTGTTCGGCGATTTCCGCTGCGCGTCGCGGGACGCCGTCCTGCAAGATTTCGAGAACCCGGCGCCGGGCCGGCGTGAGACGTTCGGGCGCCGTGGCGCCGCGGACATAGAGCGTTTCCTGCGGCGGCGGACCGAATGCCTCCGGCGTCGACATGGCCATGCGCAGGACGCTGCCCGGCGGCGAGATCGTATAGGTCGCAACCCAGTCGATGAATCGGCGCAGTTCGTCAGGCAACGGTGCCACCGGCAGCACCTCGGCAATGCGCTTCAGACGGTCCCGCGCGACGAGCCCCGCGCCCCGTTCGACCGCCCAAACGACCCCGACGACGTCGCGCGGGCCCAGCGGTACCCGCACGATCGACCCCGGCACGACGTCCCCTTCGACCGGCGCGAGGTAGTCGTAGGGATCGCCGAGCGGTAACGGCACCAGCACCTTGACCGTCATATCTGCATTGCCGGAACTGGCACCTGATTCACCCATGCGTTACACTTTGCCAGCGAGGTCGCACACGGCCAACACGTCAGCTCCCGGGGCTCTCCAGGAAAAATGAAGTTCTTCGTTGATACCGCGAATATCGACGACATCCGTGACCTCGCCGCGACCGGTCTCCTTGACGGCGTGACGACGAATCCGTCGCTGGTCGCCAAGACCGGCCGTCAGTTCCTCGACGTCCTGAAGGACATTTGCGCGGCCGTTCCGGGCCCGGTCAGCGCCGAGGTCACGGCAACCGACCACGACACCATGGTCGCCGAGGGCCGCAAGCTTGCCAAGATCGCCGACAACATCACCATCAAGGTGCCGCTGACCTGGGACGGCCTGAAGGCCTGTCGCGCCCTGCGCGCCGACGGCACGATGGTGAACGTCACGCTCTGTTTTTCGGCCACGCAGGCGCTCCTGGCCGCCAAGGCCGGGGCGACGTTCGTATCGCCTTTCGTCGGTCGCCTCGACGATATCGGCCAGGACGGCATGCAGCTCATCCGCGACATCCGGACGATCTACGACAACTATCCTGACCTGGAGACGCAGATTCTCGTGGCGTCGATCCGCCATCCGGTACACGTGCTCGAGGCGGCGCGAATCGGAGCGGACGTCAGCACGGTTCCCCCCGACGTGCTGCGCAAGCTGGCGCAGCATCCGCTGACCGACAAGGGACTCGCGACGTTCCTCGCGGACTGGAAGAAAACCGGACAATCGATATAGGCAGACCCTTGGCGACATCTGGATCACGAACCCCAAAGAAGATCGAGAACCTCTCGCCGAAACAGGTCGTCGACTACCTGCTGTCACATCCCACCTTCCTTCGCGACCATCCCGAACTCGTTTCGGTGCTGGCGCCGCCGACCAAGTTCGAGGATGGCGTTCTCGACATGCAGCATTTCATGATCGAAAAGCTGCAGGCGGAACTGGCCGAGCTACGCAACAGCCAGCGCGAACTTCTTTCGGCGAGCCGGGTCAATCTCTCGAGCCAGGAGCGGATCCACGCCGCGGTCCTGGCCGTGATCGAAGCCAGGACCCTCGAAGATATCGGCCGCATCGTCGCCGAGGACTACCGGTCCATTCTTGATGTGACGACCTCGTCGCTGTGCTTCGAAGGCAAGAACCAGACGAGTTCGCGAAACATCGTCACCCTCGACCCCGGCACCATCGGCGAACTCCTCGGCGAACGCAGCATCCTGCTGCGCCACGACGTCGCCGGCGACACGCGGCTGTTCGGCGACAAGGCCAAGGAGGTGCGCTCCGACGCGCTGGTCCTGATCGACCTCGGTCCGCAAAGCGGTCCGGGCCTGCTGGCCCTCGGCAGCCACGAGGCGGACCGCTTCCACCCCGGTCAGGGAACCGAGCTTCTCGGCTTCATGGCGCGCGCGATTACCGGCTCGCTTCGGGCCGGGCTTAGCGCCGCATAGTCTGGGTCTGCCATGGCCGAGCCAGCTTCCCAAGGACCGGCCTGGGATGCGGCCACGGGCTATCTCGACAGCCTGGCGATCGAACGTCACTACTCGGCCCACACCGTCGCGGCCTATCGACGCGACCTCGCCGCATTCTTCGCCTTTCTCCAGGAGCACCTCGGCGGCCAGGTGACGCTGGCGCACCTCGCCGCATTGCGCGTCGCCGACTTTCGCAGCTTCCTGGCGCGACGGCGCAACGAGGGTCTGTCGAGCACCTCGCTCGGGCGCGCGCTGTCCGCCTTGCGCGGCTTCTTTCGCTACCTCGAGCGCAACGACCTTGCCGCCAATCAGGCCGTGCACTCGGTCAAGCGTCCGAAGACGCCGCACGCCGTGCCCAAGCCGCTCAGCGAGGACGCGGCACGGGCCGCGATCGACACCGTCGAAACCCTCGACCGTGCGCCGTGGGTGCTGGCGCGCGACGTTGCGCTGCTTACCCTGCTCTACGGCTGCGGCCTGCGGATTTCCGAAGCGCTTGGGCTGCGCCGCGGCGACGCGCCGTTCGGCCGTTCGCTGCGCATCGTCGGCAAGGGCAACAAGGAACGCCTCGTCCCCGTCCTTCCCGCCGTCAACGAGGCCGTCGCGCAATATCTGGCCTTGTGTCCGTTCGGCGGCGCGCCGGACGATCCCCTGTTCGTCGGCACCCGCGGCGGGCCTCTGAATCCGGGCGTCGTGCAGCGCGGCATGCGGGAACTCCGCGTCGCCCTCGGCCTGCCGGAGACGGCGACGCCGCACGCGCTGCGCCACAGCTTCGCCACCCACCTGCTATCTGGCGGCGCCGATCTGCGCAGCATCCAGGAACTGCTCGGCCACGCGTCGCTGTCCACGACCCAGCGCTATACCGAGGTCGACACCGAACACCTGAAACGGATCTATGCCCGCGCCCATCCGCGCGCCC
>JAYQVF010000085.1:4336-12908 GCA_038148335.1 Alphaproteobacteria bacterium
CGCGCCCATCCGCGCGCCCGCGACTGATCGCCTTTCCGCCGAAACAAAGCCAACGCCCGCGGAAACCCTTGGGCTTGACCTGCCCGCGCGGGCCGTGGACGCGCCGTTAACAGGCGCACCCCCGTATTGAATGGTGGCGCGGCCGGCTGGCCGCAACCCGGGGACGGCAATTGTGAACGACGGCGACGGCCGAGTGAGCGGCGCCGCGCTCAGCGGTGCTCGACGACGGCGATTCCGTCGTCGCCGGCGACAAGTCCCTCACCGAGCCACCTGACGGCGACGGCGTCGTGCAGGACGTAGGCGTCGAGAAACGCCGTCGTCGTTGCGCGGACCAGCGCCAGGTGCCGCTCGTCGCCAGCGCCGTCCGTCGTGCGCCCGCCGAAGGTCATGTGGTCGGCGCCGTCGAGAACGACGAGGTGGCGGGGCGCCGCCGTGATGCGGTCGAAGGCGTTGCGGCGTTCGCTGACGTCGGTGTCGGTGACGACGCCGTCGTCGTTGGTGCCGGTCATGTGCAGCGTCGAGATCGACACCGTCGCGAAGGACTCGACGGTCTGGTTGCGCATCGCCGGCGCGCTGAGGGCAATGGCGGCCTTGAGCCGTGGATCGCCGAGGTTGAGCTTGCCGCGCGGCGTCGCGAACGTGACGCCGGCGGCGGCGAGTGCCGTGAACGCGCCGAACGAGTGACCGGCGACGGCGAGACGGCCGGGATCGGCCCGGTAGGCGACGGCGCCGTGGCCGACGCCGTCGTACAGGATCCGGTCGACGGCAAATCGTACGTCGAGAGGCCGGTCCGCCGCCGCCCGCGGATCGGCCGCCGCCTTCTGCAGCGCCCGCATCGCCGCCGCGCCGACGAGGCCGCGCCAGACTTCTTCGTCGCTGCCCGCATGCTGCAAGTGCACGGCGAGATAGCCGTGGCTCGCCCAGTGACGGCCGAGATAGCTCAAGCCCTCGCGCGAGCCACCGACGCCGTGCGACACGACGACGGCGGGCACGGCGATGGCGACGGCGCGCGGCGCATAAACCTTGTAAGGAATGACCCTGTCGCGCGCCGGGTCGTGCCATTCGCCGAGGAACTCGTCGACGGCGTGAGGCCCGGCGGCGGCCTTGTAGAGGTCGTCGCCGTTGGCGATCCCCGACACGAGACACAGCACGACGACGACAACGGCGAAACGACGCATCATCCCGCCTTCACGTGGCGCGCGTCATGATTCCGTCGCGTTAGCTGTGGATCGGGTGCCCGGCGACGGCGAGCGCCGCCTCTTTCATGCCCTCGGACAGCGTCGGATGCGCATGGCAGGTAGCGGCGATGTCCTCGGCGGAGCCGCCGAATTCCATACACAGCACGGCCTCGTGGATGAGCGTGCCGGCGTCAGGACCGATGATGTGGACGCCCAGGACGGCGTCGGTCTCGGCGTCGGCCAGCACTTTGATGAAACCGTCGGTGTCGCCCGACACCTTGGCCCGCGATACCGCGGTGAAGGGGAACTTGCCCGCCTTGTAGGCCACGCCGGCCTGCCTCAGGTCCTCCTCGGAGCGCCCGACGGTCGCAACCTCGGGCCAGGTGTAGACGACACCCGGCACCCGCCCGTAGTCGACGTGGGCATAGTGGCCGTGCAGCAGTTCGACGCAGACGACGCCATCCTCCGACGCCTTGTGGGCGAGCATGGGGCCGCGGATCACGTCGCCGATGGCGTAGATGCCGTCGACGGAGGTCTTGTAGCGCTCGTCGACGGCGATGAAACCGCGCTCGTCGGTCTTGACGCCGACGTCGTCGAGGCCGAGGCCCTGGGTAAAGGGCCGCCGTCCGATCGAAACGAGAACGACATCGGCCTCAAGGGTCTCGGCGTCGCCGCCCTTGGCCGGCTCGACGGTCAGCGCGACGCCGGACTTGCCGGACTTCGCCGCCGTCACCTTGCTGCCGAGCTTGAACTTGAGTCCCTGCTTGGTGAGGACGCGCTGCAGGTGTTTCGCCGTTTCGCCGTCCATGCCGGGCACAATGCGGTCGAGGAATTCGACGACCGTGACCTGAGCACCGAGGCGGCTCCACACCGAGCCCATCTCAAGTCCGATATAGCCGCCGCCGATGACGATCATGGTCTTGGGCACACTCGAAAGGGCAAGCGCGCCGGTCGAAGAGACAATCCGCTTTTCGTCGATCTCGACACCCGGCAACGGCATGACCTCGGACCCGGTCGCGACGATGATCGACTTCGCCGTCAACGTGGATTCGTTTTTGCCGTCGGCGACGACGACCTTGCCCGGCGCGGCGATCCGGCCGCGGCCTCTGACATGGTCGATCTTGTTCTTCTTGAACAGGAAGGCGATGCCCTTGGTCAGATCGTCGACCACCTTGTCCTTGCGCGCCATCATCGCCTTGAGGTCGAGCGCGACCCCAGAGGCCTTGATGCCATGCTGCGCAAATCCGTGCTGCGCTTCGGCATAGAGTTCGGAACTTTGCAGCAGCGCCTTCGAGGGAATGCACCCGACATTGAGGCAAGTGCCGCCGAGGGTCTCGCGGGTTTCGACACAGGCAACCTTGCTCCCGAGCTGGGCCGCGCGGATTGCCGCGACATAACCACCCGGACCGCCGCCGATCACCACCACGTCGTAGGCTGAATCCGCCATCAGTTCCCTTCCGTCCTTCTTCTCCACACCAGGAAGGCCGCGCTGACGCCGCCTCCCGCCTTTTCCGGTTCGGTCGACAGGATCAAGCGATCACCGTCGAGTTTCGCGTTGCGATGCAACTCGGCGCCCTCCCAATTTGGGAAGAAGCTGACATCCGGGTAGTGATAGACGATATCGCCGCGCACCTCGTAGCGCCCGGCATACGACACGAAGTGGTTCGCCCCCTCGACCCGTTCCTCGGGCGTGCCGTAGATATCACCCGAGGCGAAACGGGCGCGATTGCCCGGCATCAGGATCGCCTGCATGTAGCCGTCGGCGGTATAGGTCAGCCGGCCGACCGGCGCATCGCCCAACGGCTTCACCGTTCGGCCATCGGCATAGCGGCGCTCCATGCTCTCCAGCAGCCAGGTTCCGACGATCGAATCCACGCGCAACTGCCCGGCAGTCTACATGTCGAGGAGGATACGCTGCGGATCCTCGATGCATTCCTTGACGCGCACCAGGAACGTCACCGCCTCGCGGCCATCGACGATCCGGTGATCGTAGGACAGGGCGAGATACATCATCGGCCGGACGACGACCTGGTCATTGACCACGACCGCCCGCTTTTCGATCTTGTGCATCCCGAGAATGGCCGACTGCGGCGGGTTGAGGATCGGCGTCGACAGCAGCGAACCGAAGACCCCGCCGTTCGAGATCGTGAACGTCCCGCCGGTCAGATCCTCCATCGCCAGCTTGCCGTCGCGCGCCTTGACGCCGTATTCGGCGATCGACTGCTCGATGGTGGCGAACGTCATCGCGTCGACGTCGCGCAGCACCGGAACGACGAGCCCCTGCGGCGCGGAAACCGCGACGCCGATATCGTAGTAGTTCTTGTAGACGATCTCGTCGCCGTCGATTTCGGCATTGACCGCCGGCAGTTCGCGCAGGGCAACGACGCTGGCCTTGGCGAAGAACGACATGAAGCCAAGGCGGACGCCGTGCTTCTTCTCGAAGGTGTCGCGATAGTCGGCACGCACCTTCATCAGGGCGCTCATGTCGACCTCGTTGAACGTGGTCAGCATGGCGGCCGTGTTCTGCGCCTCCTTCAGCCGTTGGGCGATGCGCTGACGCAGCCGCGTCATGCGAACCCGCTCTTCGCGCGGCTGGCGCGGCGCGGCAGTGCCGCCGCCGGCGATATGCGCCAGCATGTCGCCCTTGGTGACCCGACCGCCCTTGGCGCTGCCAGCGACGTCGGCAGGGTTAACGCCGGATTCGGCGGCGATACGGCGGACCGACGGCGCCTGACCGACGGACGCCGTTGCGGCGGGAGGCGCTGGCTGCGCGGCCGGAGCAGGTGCGGCCGCCGGCTTGGCGGCCGCGGGCTTCGGCGCCGCCTTCGGCGCGCCCGCGCCTTCGGCGATGGCGCCGAGCAAGGCACCGACTTCGACGGTGGCACCCTCGGCAGCGACGATTTCGCTGATCGTTCCGGCCGACGCGGCAGGCACTTCGACCGTGACCTTGTCCGTCTCCAGTTCGACCAGCGGCTCGTCGGCCGCCACGGCCTCGCCGACCGCCTTGAACCATTTGGCGACGGTCGCTTCCGTGACCGACTCACCCAGGGTTGGAACTCTGATCTCTACTGTCATGGACTCAGACTCTTGTCACTTCGCGGACGATTTTGGCCTGCTCCTCAAGATGCTTCTTGAGCAAACCGGTGGCGGTCGACGCACTCTCGGGACGACCGTAGTAGCGGATGCGCTCTCCCTTGCGCCCCAACGCATGGAGGATTTCCTCCAGCCGCGGCGCAACGAAGAACCAGCTTCCCTGGTTCTTCGGCTCTTCCTGGCACCAGACGATTTCGGCGTTGGGGTAGCGCCGGAGTTCCTTGGTCAGCGAGCGGTACGGGAACGGGTAGAGCTGTTCGGCGCGCAGAACGACGACGTTGCGGATGCCGTTCTTCTCGCGCTCCTCAAGCAGGTCGTAGTAGATCTTGCCGGAGCAGATCGCGACGCGCTTGATCTTGTAGTCCTTGTCGACGGCGCAATCGTCCCACAAGACCCGATGGAAGGTGGTCTTGCCGGTCAGTTCCTCGACCCGCGAAACGGCACGCTTGTGCCGCAGCAGCGACTTCGGCGTCATCAGCACGAGCGGCTTGCGGAAGTCGCGATGAACCTGACGACGCAGGATGTGGAAGTAGTTGGCGGGCGTCGTGCAATTCGCCACCTGGATGTTGTCTTCGGCGCAAAGCTGCAGATAGCGCTCGAGCCGCGCGGAGCTGTGCTCCGGCCCCTGCCCCTCGTAGCCGTGCGGCAGGAGCATGACGAGACCGCTCATGCGAAGCCACTTGCTCTCGCCTGACGTGATGAACTGGTCGACGATGACCTGGGCACCGTTGGCGAAATCGCCGAACTGCCCTTCCCACAGAACGAGCGAGTTGGGCGCGGTCTGGCTGTAGCCGTATTCGAAGCCCAGGACGGCGAATTCCGAGAGCATCGAATCGACGACCTCGAACGTCGCCTGATCCTCGCTGATGTGCTCGAGCGAGATGTAGCGTTCCTCGGATTCCTGGTCGATCAGCACCGCATGGCGCTGCGAGAAGGTGCCGCGCTGCGAGTCCTGGCCGCTGAGACGAACACCGTGCCCCTCGGCGAGGAGCGTGCCGAACGCCAGCGCCTCGGCCGTGGCCCAATCGATGCCTTCGCCGGATTCGATGGCCTGTTTCTTGGCGTCGAGCTGGCGCTGGATGGTGCGGTGCAGGTTGAACGATTCGGGCACCGTGGTGAGCGCCTGGCCGACCTTCCTGATCAGCTTGTCGCCGACGGCGGTCTTGCCGCGGCGGGCCTCGCCGCTGGCGACCCGCAGGCCCTTCCACACGCCTTCGAGCCAGTCCGCCTTGTTCGGCTTGAAGTTGCTGGCGGCGGCGAAGTCATCCTCGAGCTTGGCCTGAAAAGCCTCGCGCAAGGCCTCGGCTTCGCCCGGCTTTATGTGTCCGCCCTTTTCCAGGGCCTGGGCGTAGATCTCGCGGGTTGTCGGATGCTCGCGAATCCGGCGGTACATGATGGGCTGGGTGAACGCCGGCTCGTCGCCCTCGTTGTGGCCGTGACGCCGGTAGCAGAACATGTCGATCACGACGTCGCGGTGGAACGTCTGGCGGAACTCCGTCGCCAGCCGCGCCACATGGACGACCGCTTCGGGGTCGTCGCCGTTGACGTGGAAGATCGGCGCCTGCACGCCCTTGGCAATGTCGGACGGATAGGGCGAAGACCGGGAGTAGCCCGGCGAGGTTGTGAACCCGATCTGGTTGTTCACGATCACATGGATGGTGCCGCCGGTGCGGTAGCCCTTCAGGTCGGAGAGCGCCAAGCACTCCGCCACGACGCCTTGGCCGGCGAACGCGGCGTCGCCATGCATGAGGATGCTGAGCACCTCGGTGCGATCCGCGTCCTGGAGTTGCAACTGTTTCGCCCGCGCCTTGCCGAGAACGACGGGATTCACCGCCTCGAGATGCGACGGGTTGGCGGAGAGCGACAGATGCACCTTGACGCCGTCGAACTCGCGGTCGGCCGACGTCCCCAGGTGATACTTCACGTCGCCCGAACCCTGGACGTCGTCGGGATTGGCGCTGGTGCCCTGGAACTCGGAAAAGATCTTGAGGTACGGCTTGGCCATGACGTTGGCCAGGACATTCAGGCGCCCGCGATGGGGCATGCCGATGACGATTTCTTTCACGCCGGACAGCGCCGCACGCTTGTTGATCGCCTCAAGCAGCGGAACGAGCGACTCGGAACCGTCGCAGCCGAAGCGCTTGGTGCCGGTGTACTTCAGGTGCAGAAACTTCTCGAAACCCTCGGCATGGGTGAGCTGTTCGAGAATCTTGTGGCGGCCCTCGGCGGTGAAGCGGGGGCGATAGTTGTTGCCCTCGATGCGCTCCTGGATCCAGGCCTTCTGGTCCGGGTACTGGATGTGCATGAACTCGTAACCGATGCTGCGGCTGTAGGTCAGGCGCAGCACCTGCTCGATCTCGCGCATCGTCGCCATCTCGAGACCGAGCACGTTGTCGATGAAGATCGGCCGGTCCATGTCGGCTTCGGTGAAGCCGTAGGTCGCGGGATCGAGCTCGGGATGCGGATCGCGCCCCTCGAGCCCCAGAGGGTCGAGTTTCGCGTTGAGATGCCCGCGCACCCGATAGGAGCGAATGAGCATGAGGGCGCGCAGCGAATCGAGCGTTGCCGAGCGAAGCGCTTCGGCCGACGCGGCCGGCGTTTTCTTCGCGGGTTTGCGATCGGCATCCTCGGCCTCGACCGAAGTGACGAACGGTCCGCCGGGCGTCGCCCAGGAAGCACCCTGCATGGCGCCCAGCGCCGAGGACACGTCGTCGCCGAGGTCGGCGAAGAAGTTTCGCCAACTCGGGTCCAAAGCCTCCGGGTTTTCTAGAAAACGTGCGTACTGGCGTTCAAGAAAAGCGGTGTTGACGCCGGTGAGAAACGACGCTCGGTCCGGTTCGTTACCCATATTACCTGGTGCTCGCGGGCACCCTCCGTCAGGACTGGTTTGCTCCTAGCTCTTGAGCAGTTCGAGCAGCGTGGTGCCCATTGCCGCGGGCGATTCGGCCACCTTGATACCGGCGGACTGCATCGCCTCGATCTTGTCCTCGGCACCACCCTTGCCGCCGGAGATGATAGCACCGGCATGCCCCATCCGGCGACCGGGAGGCGCCGTGCGCCCGGCGATGAAGCCGACAACGGGCTTCTTAACCTTGCTTTCCCTGAGAAGCCGGGCGCCTTCCTCTTCGGCGTCGCCACCGATCTCGCCGATCATAACGATCGATTCGGTCTTGGGATCGGCGAGGAACATCTCGAGGCAGTCGACGAAATTGGTACCGTTGACCGGATCGCCGCCGATGCCGATGCAGGTCGACTGGCCGAGACCGGCAGCCGTGGTCTGGGCCACCGCCTCGTAGGTCAGCGTTCCCGAGCGCGACACGATGCCGACCGAACCCGGTTTGTGGATGTGGCCCGGCATGATGCCGATCTTGCAGGCGCCGGGCGTGATGACGCCGGGGCAGTTGGGCCCGATGAGACGCGAACCCGATCCAGCGAGCACGCGCTTGACCGCAACCATGTCGAGCGCGGGAATGCCCTCGGTGATACAGACGATGAGCTTAACGCCGGCGTCGATCGCCTCGAGGATCGCGTCGGCGGCGAACGGCGGCGGCACGTAGATCACCGAAGCATCGGCGCCGGTCGCATCGACCGCCGCTGCGACGGTATCGAACACCGGCAGGCCGAGATGTTCGCTGCCGCCTTTGCCCGGGGTGACGCCCCCCACCATCTTGGTGCCGTAGGCGATGGCCTGTTCGGAATGGAAGGTGCCCTGGGCCCCGGTGAAGCCCTGGCAGATCACCTTGGTGTTGGCATCGACGAGCACGGCCATCAGGCAGCCTCCTTGACGGCCGCGACGATCTTCTTTGCGGCATCGCCGAGATCGTCGGCGGAAATGATCGGCAGGCCGGACTTGGCGAGGATGTCCTTGCCCAGTTCGACGTTGGTGCCTTCGAGACGGACGACCAGCGGCACGTGCAGGCTGACGTCGCGCGCCGCGGCGACGACGCCTTCGGCGATCACATCGCAACGCATGATGCCGCCGAAGATGTTGACCAGGATTCCTTCGACGTTGGCGTCGGAGAGAATGATCTTGAACGCCTCGGTGACGCGGTCCTTGGTGGCGCCGCCGCCGACGTCGAGGAAGTTCGCCGGCTCGCCGCCGTACAGCTTGATGATGTCCATCGTCGCCATCGCCAGACCGGCGCCGTTGACCATGCAGCCGATCGAGCCGTCGAGCTTGATGTAGTTGAGGTCGTGCTTGGCGGCCTCGATCACGGCCGGATCTTACTCGTTCTCGTCGCGCAGCGCGGCGATGTCCTTGTGGCGGAACAGCGCGGTGTAGTCGAAGGTCATCTTTGCGT
>JAYQVF010000086.1:0-12872 GCA_038148335.1 Alphaproteobacteria bacterium
GTCCCCGCCCCGCTGAACTATCGCGGCTTTCCCAAGTCGATCTGCACTTCGGTGAACCACGTCGTGTGCCATGGCATTCCGCGGGCCAAGACCCTGCAGAAGGGCGACATCGTCAACATCGACGTCACCGTGATCGTCGATGGCTGGCACGGCGATTCGAGCCGCATGTACTTCGTCGGCGAGGTTGGCGTAAAGGCGCGCCGCCTCTGCGACATCACCTACGATGCGATGATGCGCGGAATCGAGGTCATCCGCCCCGGCGCCACCACCGGCGATATCGGTCACGCCATCCAGTCCTATGCGGAATCGCAGCGATGCTCGGTGGTCCGGGACTTTTGTGGCCATGGACTGGGCCGCGTGTTCCACGACGCCCCCAACATTCTGCACTACGGCGCGCCTGGAACCGGGACGACGCTCAAGGAAGGCATGTTCTTCACCGTCGAACCGATGATCAATCTCGGAAAATGGCAGGTGAAGATGCTGCAGGACGGTTGGACTGCCGTCACCAAGGACCGATCCTTGTCGGCCCAGTTCGAGCATTCGGTCGGCGTGACGGCCGACGGCGTCGAAATCTTCACGACCTCCCCGGCCGGACTCGATCGGCCGCCCTACGCCTAGGCGACACGGGATGGCCGATATTGCCGCGGCCGCTGACCCGGAAGCCGGCCATCTCGGGCACCGCGAACGGCTGCGCCGACGGTTTCTGGAACGAGGGGCAGATGCGCTGGCCGACTACGAACTCCTAGAGTTGATCCTTTTCGGCGCAATCCGCCGCGGCGACACCAAGCCGCTCGCAAAGGCACTCCTCGCGCGCTACGGATCGCTTGAAGGGGTCGTCACCGCCCCGTCCACGCTCCTCCGCGGCGAGCCGGGGGTCGGCGATGCCGTCGCCACGGCGCTCAAAGCGGTCGAGGCCGCCGCGGTCCGGATGGCGCGCGGCCGCGTGGTCGACCAACCGATCCTCGGATCGTGGGAGAAGCTCGTCGACTACTGCAGGGTCCGGCTCGGGTTTCTCCGGCACGAGGAGTTTCACGTGCTGTTTCTCGACCGCAAGAACCGGCTGATCGCCGACGAACTGCAGGGCAGCGGCACCGTCGATCACACCCCCGTCTATCCACGGGAAGTGGTGAAGCGGGCCCTGGAACTCGGCGCCTCGGCACTCATTCTGGTTCACAATCACCCCAGCGGAGACCCGACGCCGTCGGACGCAGATATCGACATGACGCGCAAGATCGAACGGGCCGCGGATTCCTTGGGGATTTCCCTCCACGACCACTTGATCGTCGGCGGCGGCACTTACGTGAGTCTTCGCGCGCGCGGCGCCATCCGCTAGGCTGTGGCCGGGAGGAGAACCGACATGCAATACGTCGAGTATCTGACACTTGCCTGCTTCGTCGCGGGCGCCGTCGTTTCCGGCTTTGGTCTTGCGACCATCGGCCTGTACCTGTTTGCTGCAGGCGTTGCCCTTGCGATCTTTCGCGCGATCGCGGGCGAGGCCGCCAAGAACGCTGCCGAGAACGACTCCGAAAACTGACACCGGTCAGGGTGCGCTGGCGACGCTCCGCCCGGTGCGGCTCATGAAGGGGCCGGGCAAGCCGGCGATCTCCCTCACCAGTTTGTTCAAGACGGCGGCCGAGAACGCCTGGAAGTTCTGGGCTGAAACCACGAACGCGCCCGGACCGCCAACGACGTTCTCGGCGTAGTAGAGGTCCAGTTCCGGAAAGTCCGTCAGGATCGCCAGGCCATTGATCGTGACGCCGGCCCGAATGGCCAGATCTCGCGCCACGATGGGCTCGTAGCCGATGTTGTTGGTGCCATCGCCCGAGATGTCGATGACCTTGCGGTCTCCCTCAAAGTCGTTGTTGGCGATCAATCGGGTACCGAACTCGATGACATTCGAGAGCGACGTGCCGTCGCGCAGCATGTAGCGCGGCGTTTCCAGGATCTTCTCGACGAAACGCTCCGCCGCTTCGGGACTGTCGATCAGGGTCCAGTCTACGACCAGCCGGGTTCCGTCCGAACGGTCGCCCGCCCAGATCAGGAGCGCCACGGCGATCGCCCCGGTATCGCCGTTCGTCACCGCATCGACGACGGCGGGATTGCGGAACGCGTCGATATAGCCCTGAAGCTGAAGGTTGAACTCACGGGCATTGACGCTGCCCGAGGAATCGAGTGCCAAGACGAGCTCCAGGTCGACCTTGCGCTCCTCGGCGCGGACTTCGGCCGCCCCCCAAAGGAGCACCAGCGACACGAAAAGACCGACCAGCGGGCGCACTCTTGTCTCCCAATTGTTGAGCCCGAACCTTGGCCGCGGCTCGCCCCTCTGACTATACTGCACCGCACCACGACGGATACTCACAGCACCATGATTCCTCGCTACAGCAGGCCGCAAATGGCCGAATTGTGGGCCCCGAAGGCCCGTTTCCAGATATGGCTGGAGATCGAGGCGCATGCCTGCGACGCCCAAGCCGCCCTGGGGGTTATCCCCAAAGAGGCCGCGGCAGCGGTCTGGGAAAAGGGCCAGTTCGAGATCGACCGAATCGACGAGATCGAACGGGAAACCAAGCACGACGTCATCGCCTTCCTGACAAATCTTGCCGAATACGTGGGGCCCCTGGCCCGCTTTGTCCATCAGGGGATGACGTCGTCCGACGTCCTCGACACCTGCCTCGCGGTACAGTTGACCCGCGCGTCCGATATCCTGATCGCCGATATCGATGAGCTCCTGGCCGTCCTGAAGCGTCGCGCCATGGAGCACCGGAACACCGTGTGCGTCGGCCGGAGCCACGGCATTCACGCCGAACCGACCACCTTCGGGCTCAAGCTGGCGCAGGCCTATGCGGAGTTCGATCGCTGCCGCGCGCGCATGGTCGCCGCACGGGGAGAAATCGCGACATGCGCCATCTCCGGAGCCGTCGGCACCTTCGCCAATATCGATCCGGGGGTAGAGGAACACGTTGCCAAGGCACTGGGCCTGGCCGTCGAACCGATCTCCACCCAGGTCATTCCCCGCGACCGTCATGCCGCGTTCTTCGCCACCCTGGCGGTTGTCGCCTCTTGCATTGAGCGCCTTGCCACCGAAGTCCGTCATCTCCAGCGCACCGAGGTGCTTGAAGCCGAAGAGTACTTTTCGGCCGGGCAGAAGGGTTCTTCGGCGATGCCCCATAAGCGGAATCCGGTCCTCAGCGAGAACCTGACGGGCCTGGCACGCCTCGTGCGCGGCTACGCGCTACCGGCCCTTGAGAACGTCGCCCTCTGGCACGAGCGCGACATCTCGCACTCCTCGGTCGAAAGGATGATTGCGCCCGATGCGACCGTGACACTGGACTTCGCGCTTGCCCGCCTCACCGGCCTGATGGACAAGCTCGTCATCCACACCGACCGCATGAGGCAGAACCTCGACATGCTGGGCGGCCTGGTGCACTCGCAGCGAGTATTGCTGGCCCTGACCCAGAAGGGGGCAAGCCGCGAGGATGCCTACAAGCTGGTGCAGCGCAACGCGATGAAGGTGTGGGAAACGCGGCAGGACTTCCAGTCGCTGCTTCTCGCCGATACCGAGGTATCGGCATTCCTCAGCAAGGACGAGATCGCCGAGGCTTTCGACCTCGACTATCACACGAAGAACGTCGACCGGATCTTCGAACGCGTCTTTGGCGACGCAAGCACCCTAAGCCGGCACGCAGCCGAATAGGGTCACTTCACCTCGGTTTCGATCTGCTCTCTGGCGATGCGGACAAGGCTGTCCATCTTGCGGCGCAGGTCGTGGTCGGACACCTCGACCTTGGCGTCCGCGAGATCGCCCTTGACCTTGCGAAAGACGTCATCGTCACCAGGCTCGTCGAAGTCCGCCATGACGGTCTGCTTCGCATAGGCTTCAGCGTCGGCGCCGGAAAGTCCGATCAGTTCGGCAGCCCAGAGGCCGAGAAGCTTGTTCCGCCGGGCGTTCACCTTGAAGGCGAGCTCGCGATCATGGGCGTACTTGGCCTCTTCTGCTTTTTCGCGCTTGTCGAACGTGGACATCGAGCTCGGCTCCTCCCGGGACGTTTGAACAGGGCTGTGCATAGCCCTTTCGGCAGCATGGAATCAACCGTGGATATGGGGGTTTTCTTGGCCCGTGTCCAGACTTGCGTGCCCCTTGGGTACCCAGAAATTTTGCCCTATAAGACCCTCTCAGGGCGCTTCGCCCTCCCCTCTACAGGATCAGCCGGAACGATGCCCCGCCGCAGACAAATCTACGAAGGCAAGGCAAAGGTCATCTTTGAAGGACCCGAGCCAGGGACCCTTGTCCAGTACTTCAAGGACGACGCAACGGCGTTCAACAACCAGAAGCGCGGGACAATTACGGGAAAAGGCGTCCTGAACAACCGGATTTCCGAGTACCTGATGACCAGAATCGGCGAAATGGGCGTGCCGACCCATTTCGTGCGCCGCCTGAACATGCGCGAGCAGCTGATCAAGGAAGTCGAGATCATCCCGATCGAGGTCGTGGTCCGCAACGTCGTCGCCGGTTCGCTCTCCAAGCGCCTCGGCATTCCCGAAGGCCAGAACCTGCCGCGGTCGATCATCGAGTACTACTACAAGTCCGACGAACTCGGCGATCCCATGGTCGGCGAGGAACACATCACGGCCTTCGGTTGGGCATCGCCGCAGGAACTCGACGAGATCGTCGCCATGTCCCTGCGCATCAACGATTTCCTTTCCGGCCTGTTCTTCGGTGTCGGCATCCGCCTGGTCGACTTCAAGATCGAATACGGCCGGCTGTTCACCAACGACGACATGCGGATCGTGCTGGCCGACGAGATCAGCCCCGATTCCTGCCGCCTGTGGGACCTGAAGACCAACGAGAAGATGGACAAGGACCGCTTCCGCCGCGACATGGGCAATGTCGCCGAGGCCTATCAGGAAGTCGCGCGGCGCCTCGGAATCCTGCCGGAAAGCGGACCGACCGACCTCAAGGGTCCGCAGGTGATGCAATAGGCATGAAGGCGCTGATTCACATTACGCTGAAACCGGGAGTCCTGGACCCCCAGGGCAAAGCGATCGCGAATGCGCTTTCGAACCTGGGCTTCGGGGGTATCGGCGATGTCCGACAGGGGAAGTACATCGAAATCGAGCTGCCGGGCCGCGACGCCGCGGCCGCGGAGGCCGACGTGGCGTCGATGTGTGAGCGCCTGCTGGCCAACACGGTCATCGAAGACTATCGGGTAGAGATTGTCGACAATAGCTGACCTACCGACGACCGGCCTCTCCGGCTGCACGGCGGCGCCATGAAGGCCGCCGTCATCGTCTTCCCGGGCTCGAACTGCGACCGCGACCTGATGGTTGCGCTCAAGAAGAGCATGGGGCGGGCGCCCCACATGGTGTGGCACGGCGAGACGACGTTGCCGGATGTCGATCTCATCGCCGTTCCTGGCGGCTTTTCCTACGGCGACTACCTCCGCTCAGGAGCGATGGCCGCCCACTCGCCGATCATGAACGAAGTCATCCGCCGCGCCCGGAAAGGCGTTGCCGTCCTCGGAATCTGCAACGGGTTTCAGGTTCTCACCGAGGCGGGACTCCTGCCCGGGGTCCTGATGCGTAACCGCGATCTTCGTTTCGTTTGCCGCGACGTCTTCATCCGCGTGGAGCGGAAGGACACCGTCTTTTGCAATCGCTACGGCGAAAAGCAGGTGCTCCGCATCCCCATCGCCCACCACGACGGGAACTATTTCATCGACGAGGCCGGACTCGCCGAGCTGGAGGATGATGGCCTGGTCGCGTTCCGCTACTGCGACGAAGCGGGCACCACCACCGACGAGGCGAACCCCAACGGATCCCTGGCCAACATCGCCGGCGTCATGGACCGGACACGCCGGATTCTGGGCCTGATGCCCCATCCCGAGAGACTGGCCGATCCGGCACTTGGCGGCACGGACGGAAGACCCATGTTCGACTCACTCGTAGCCTCCCTGTCGTAACGCCGTGTCGACGATCTCCAACGTGACTCCGGAACTGGCTGCCGAGCACGGGCTGACGCCCGAAGAATTCGAGCGGGCCAAGGAAATCCTCGGCCGGACGCCGAACCTCACCGAGCTCGGCATCTTCTCGGTCATGTGGAGCGAGCATTGCTCCTACAAGTCGTCGAAGAAGTGGCTCCGGACTCTGCCGACCGAGGCTCCGTGGGTGATCTGCGGACCCGGAGAAAACGCCGGCGTGATCGACATCGGCGACGGCCTGGCAGCCATCTTCAAGATGGAAAGCCACAACCATCCGTCCTACATCGAGCCCTATCAGGGCGCGGCGACCGGCGTCGGCGGCATTCTGCGCGACGTCTTCACCATGGGCGCACGCCCGGTCGCCAACCTCAACGCCCTGCGCTTCGGCTCGCCCGATCACGCCAAGACCCGCCACCTGGTTGCAGGCGTCGTCGCCGGCATCGGCGGCTACGGGAACTGCATCGGCGTTCCTACCGTGGGCGGCGAATGCACGTTTCATCCGAGCTACAACGGCAACATCCTGGTCAACGCGATGACGGTCGGAATCGCGCCCAAGGACCGCATCTTCTACGCGGAGGCTGCGGGCGTCGGGAACCCCGTGATCTATGTCGGCTCCAAGACGGGACGCGACGGCATTCACGGCGCGACGATGGCCTCGGCTGAATTCGACGATGAATCCGAGCAGAAGCGCCCAACCGTCCAGGTCGGCGACCCGTTCACGGAGAAACTCCTTCTTGAGGCTTGCCTCGAACTGATGGCGACCGACGCGATCGTCGCGATCCAGGATATGGGCGCCGCAGGCCTCACGTCGTCGTCGTTTGAGATGGCCTCGCGCGGCGGCATGGGGATCGACCTCGATCTCGACATGGTGCCGATGCGCGAACGCGGCATGACCGCGTACGAACTCATGCTGTCCGAATCGCAGGAGCGCATGCTGATGGTCCTGCATGCCGGGCGAGAGGACGACGCGCGTGCCATTTTCGAGAAGTGGGAGCTGGATTTCGCGGTGATCGGTCGCCTGACCGATTCGGGGCGCATGGTGCTGCGCAAGGACGGAGAGACCGTCGCCGATCTTCCGGTCGCACCGTTGGCCGCAAGCGCCCCTGAATACGATCGCCCCTACAAGCCGACGCCCAAGCGGCAGGCCGTCCTGAAGAACGACGCCGACGCCTCGATCGGCGTGTGCGATGCGCTCGAACGGCTGATGAAGACGCCCGACCTGTGTTCGAAGCGCTGGATCTGGGAGCAGTACGACCACATGGTCATGGGCGATACCGTGGGCCGACCGGGCGGCGACGCGGCGGTCATCCGCATTCACGATACGCACCGCGGCCTCGCCGCAACCACCGACTGCACGCCGCGCTATGTCGCGGCCGATCCCGTCGAGGGCGGCAAGCAGGCGGTGGCGGAGTGCTGGCGCAATCTGACAGCGGTGGGTGCACGGCCGCTCGCCATCACCGATTGTCTCAACTTCGGCAGTCCGGAACGCGAAGATGTGATGGGGCAGTTCGTCGGCGCCATTCAGGGCATCGGCGAGGCCGCTCGCGCGCTCGAATTCCCCATCGTTTCCGGCAACGTTTCTTTCTACAACGAGACCAACGGCAAGGCCATTCAACCCACACCCTCGATCGGGGGCGTCGGCGTCGTCGACGACCTGTCGCGCAGCGTGGGAATCGGGTTCGGCGACGAGGGACTCGCGATCGTCCTCGTCGGCGCAACCGCGGGCCACCTCGGTTCCAGCCTGTTTCTTCGAGAAATCGCAGGCTCGGAAGAGGGTGCGCCGCCCGCCGTCGACCTCAAGACCGAGAAGGCCAACGGCGATTTCGTTCGCGCGGAGATCGCATCAGGTCGGGTCAAAGCTTGTCACGACATCAGCGACGGCGGCATCGCCGTGGCCCTCGCCGAAATGGTCCTCGCGGGCCGGTTCGGCGCCACCATCGAGGGTCCGGAAGGTGCCGGGCACGACTGGTGGTTTGGCGAAGACCAGGCGCGCTACCTGATCGCCATCGATGCGGCCGATGCCGACAGACTGGTCAGCGCCGCGGGAAAGGCCGGTGTCGAGGCTCGACGGATCGGGATCGCCGGCGGCGCTACCTTGACAATCACCGGTCACGGTACGATATCGCGCGAGGCGCTCCGAATCGCTTCGGACGGATGGCTGCCGGCCTATATGGCCGGCAAGGCCCAATAGCAGGAGATTTCCCATGCCCATGGATGCCGCAGAGATTCAGCGACTCATCAAGCAGGGAATTCCGGACGCCGAAGTGCGAATCGAGGATTTGCGCGGCGACGGCGATCACTATGCCGCGCATGTCATTTCGAGCGCCTTCAAGGGGAAAACCCGGATCCAGCAGCACCAGATGGTCTATCAGGCGCTGCGCGGTAACATGGGCGATGCCCTACATGCACTTGCCCTTCAGACCTCGGTACCGGCTGACTAGGGCAAAGCCCACACACGAATCTCCACTACGGCGGCCTGGGGCGGGCTGCAGAGACACTGAAAGGCATATGTGGCTATGAGCGAAAACCCGGTCTTCGACCGCATCAACCAAGAGATCGAGCAGAACCCGGTCGTCCTCTACATGAAGGGCACGCCGATCTTTCCGCAATGCGGCTTCTCCGCCGCGGTCGTTCAGGTCCTGAGCGAACTGGGCGTCAAGTTCAAGGGCGTCGACGTCCTGATGGATCCCTCGCTACGCGACGGAATCAAGCAGTTCAGCGACTGGCCGACGATCCCGCAGCTCTATGTAAAGGGCGAGTTCGTCGGCGGTTGCGACATCGTGCGCGAGATGTTCGAAACCGGCGAACTCAAGCAATACCTCGAAGAAAAGGGCGTCGAACTCGTCTGATTTTGGGGTTCGACCGGCAACAAAAAAGGGCGCCGAACGGCGCCCTTTTTTTCTGGAATGTCGGGTTCTCAGTGCGAGGAGTAGTACTCCACGACCAGGTTCGGCTCCATCATGACCGGATAAGGCACATCCGCCAGCTTGGGAACACGAACGAAGGACCCCTTCATCTTGTTGTGGTCAACTTCGACGTAGTCCGGGACATCCCGCTCGGATGACTGAACGGCCTCGAGGACCATGGCCATTTGCTTCGAGCGGTCACGCACCTCGATGATGTCGCCCACGCGCACCTGATAGCTCGGGATATTGACGCGCCGGCCGTTTACCATCACGTGGCCGTGGTTGACGAACTGCCTGGCGGCGAACACCGTCGGCACGAACTTCATCCGGTAAACCACCGCGTCGAGACGGCGTTCGAGAAGGCCGATCAGCATTTCTGAGGTGTCGCCGCGCTTGCGCGAGGCTTCCGCGTAGATGCGCCGGAACTGCTTCTCGGTGATGTTGCCGTAGTATCCCCGCAGCTTCTGCTTGGCCATCAGCTGAACGCCGAAGTCCGAAGGCTTGCGGCGGCGCTGGCCATGCTGACCGGGTCCGTATTCGCGACGGTTCACCGGGCTCTTGGGGCGTCCCCAGAGGTTTTCGCCCAGCCGGCGGTTGATCTTGTATTTCGATGTGAGTCGCTTGCTCATTCGCGTTCTTGCCGATTCCTCGTACGAAGACGGCCGCCCGGGAGCAGCCGTCTTTTGAAGCGGCGTACTATAGCGGCGCGCCCCGTGGTGTCAAACGCTCTTCATCAGACGGCCGGACAGATATTTTCATATTTTTCAGTAACTTATGCAGGCGCATCTGCCGCACATCGCCCGAAGGCGATTCCGAATGCACTTCAGGTGCCGCCGCGGCCCCGCGAAAGCGACCCGACAACGCCGCGCAGGGTCCTGACTTCCTGCTCCGTGAGGCCCGCGCGCAGGAGAATGGCCCGGATGTTGCGGACCATCGTTGGCGCCTTTTCCGGGGGATACAGGAAACCGGAGCGCCGCAGTTCGCCTTCCAGATGTTCGAAAAGACCGGCGAGTTCTGCCGCAGACGCCGGTTCCGAGCCTCGCGTGACCTCGCGAAGGGCGGGCGTCTCATCGCAAAGGCTGAAGTATTCGTACGCGAACAAGAGGACCGACTGGGCCAGATTGAGCGACGAGAATCCTGGATTGGCCGGGATGGTAACGATCTTATGGGCAAGCGAAATATCGTCGTTGTGCAACCCCGCCCGCTCCGCGCCAAAAAGGATTCCGCAACGGACCCCCTCAGACAGGGCCGCGCGGACTTCCGACGCCGCTGCCCGCGGGGTTACCACGTCCTTGTGCACGTCACGCGACCGGGCCGTCATGGCAAAGACGAGTTGAAGGTCGGCAATTGCCTCGGCTGTCGTCATCGACACGGTTGCGGCGTCGATCACCACATCAGCCCCCGAAGCGGAAGCACGCGCCTTGTCGCTCGGCCATCCGTCACGCGGATTGACCAACCGCAAGTCGCCGAGACCGAAGTTGAGCATCGCCCGCGCCGCAGCACCGATGTTCTCGCCAAGCTGCGGCTGCACCAAAACAACCGACGGCCCGAAAAGCATGAGCGACCGAGAACAATCGGTTCCCGCCACTTCTCAGCCCCCGCGTCGCCAGGTCGTGCCCTGGGCCCCGTCTTCCAGCACGATGCCGCGCACCAGCAGTTGATCCCGAATGCGGTCGGAGGCAGCAAAATCCTTCGCCTTTCGCGCGGCCGCGCGTTGCTCGATCAGCGCCTCGATCTCGACCACATCGAGATCATCGGCGCCGTCCTGCAACCAGGACGTTGCGTCCTGTTCGATCAGGCCGAGCAATTTGCCGGCCGCCCGTATCTGACCGGCAAGCGCGGTAAGGAGCGTCGAATCGGTCGTGCGATTAAGTTCGGCGACCAGCGCCATCAGCTCGGCGAACGCGAGCGGGGTATTGAAGTCGTCGTGAAGGGCCGCGCGTACACGCTGCAATCCCGCGCCGTCTCCCCCCTCCATTCGCTCTCGGGAGCCATTGCCTTCGGCGCGCCTCAGGCCCGTGTAGATCCGATCAAGGTTGGCACGCGCCTGGTGCAATCCGGCTTCGGTCCAATCCAGAGGCTGGCGGTAGTGCGCAGACAAGAGGAGCCATCTGATCTCCTCGCCTCTCCACTTCTGGAGGGCCTGGCGGACAACGATGAAATTGCCCAGCGATTTCGACATCTTCTGGCCCTCGACCATCACCATGCCGTTGTGCAGCCAGTAGTTCGCCAGCTTGGCCCCGTGATGAACACACACGCTCTGGGCCACCTCATTCTCGTGATGAGGGAACACGAGATCCAGGCCGCCGCCATGAATGTCGAAGGTCGCACCAAGATACGTTTCGCTCATCGCCGAGCATTCGATATGCCAGCCGGGCCGTCCGCGGCCCCAAGGGCTTTCCCAGCCCGGCAAATCATCGGCGGACGGCTTCCAGAGAACGAAATCGGCAGCGTCCCGCTTGTAGGGCGCGACGTCGACACGCGCGCCGGCTATTTGCTCATCCCGATCGCGGCCTGAGAACTTGCCGTAGTCGGCCATGGAAGGAACCGAAAAGAGCACGTGCCCTTCTGCGGCATAGGCGTGGCCCAACTCGATCAACCGCTGGATCATCGCGATCATCTGCTCGATATGGTCGGTGGCGCGTGGCTCGACATCGGGCGAAAGCACGTTGAGCGCCCCCACGTCATCGTGGAAGGCCTGGGTCGTGCGCGCCGTTACGGCGTCGATGGAAATACCCGCTTCCCTGGCCGCAGCATTGATCTTGTCGTCGACGTCGGTGATGTTGCGAACATACGTCACCTTGGGAAAGGCATCACGCAAGACGCGAACGATCATGTCGAACACCACGACCATCCGAGCGTTTCCGACATGGGCATAGTCGTAGACCGTCGGCCCACAGGCATAGATCCGGACGTTCAAGGAATCGATCGGGACGAATGTCTCCTTGCGCCGGGTTGCTGTGTTGTAGAGCGAGATAGGCAAATTGGGGTCCTGCCGTTGGGTTGCAGGTCTAGACCTTTTCGGCAAACCTGTTGGTGATCGGGTAGCGGCGATCACGACCGAACGACCGGCGCGTGATCTTCACGCCGGGCGGCGCCTGGCGCCTTTTGTACTCAGCCACGAAGAGAAGGCGTGCGATGCGATGGACGACGGCGCGGTCGTGTCCTGCGGCCACGATTTCATCCAGGCTCCGTTCGCCCTCCACCAGATCCTGCAAGATCGCATCGAGGACGGGATATGGCGGCAGCGAGTCCTGATCGGTCTGGTCGGGCCGCAGCTCCGCCGATGGCGCTTTCGTGATGATGTTCCCCGGGATCGGATCGGCAACCGGGGCGAGACTACCAGCCGGGACGTTCTCGTTCCTCCATCGGCACAGGTCGTACACCATCATTTTGTAGATATCCTTGAGGACTGAGTATCCCCCGCACATGTCGCCGTAGAGCGTCGCATAGCCGACCGACATCTCCGACTTGTTGCCGGTTGTCAGAACCATGGCGCCGAACTTGTTGCTGAGCGCCATCAGGGTCATGCCACGCACGCGGGCCTGAATGTTTTCCTCGGTAATGTCCGGTTCCCGTCCGGCGAACAGCTCAGCCAACATCTGGCCAAATGAAGACACCGCCGGTTCGATCGGCACCGTATCGGACCGGCACCTGAGTCTCGTGGCACAGTCGATCGCATCGTCGATGCTCGCCTGCGAGGTATAGCGAGACGGCAGCAGAACGCAATGGACCCGGTCCGAGCCCAGCGCATCCGCGGCAACTGCCGCTGACAGCGCCGAGTCGACACCCCCCGACATCCCCAGCAGAACACCCGGGAAACCGTTCTTGTTCACGTAGTCGCGAAGGCCCAGCACCATGGCCTGATAGACATTTTCCAGGCGCTCGCCGGGGCGATGAATGGCTCCCTCCGCGACCCGGAGCTTCCCCTGTCGACGTTCGACAATTGCCAGTTCGCATGCCTCCTTCCAGGCAGGCATGAGTATGGCAC
>JAYQVF010000087.1:0-12628 GCA_038148335.1 Alphaproteobacteria bacterium
CCTTGGAGGCGGCGTAGTTGGCCTGCCCCGGATTGCCGGTGACGCCGACGATCGAGGTGATGGAGATGATCCGTCCCCAGCGCTTCTTCATCATGCCGCGCATGCACGCCCGGGCCAGCCGGAAGGCCGCCGTCAGGTTCACGTCAAGAACCGTCTGCCACTCCTCGTCCTTCATCCGCATCGCCAGATTGTCGCGAGTCAGGCCGGCGTTGTTGACCACGATGTCGATGCCGCCGAGCGCCTCGGTGACCCGCCCTATCAGGCTCTCTACTGCCTCTGCGTCGGCAAGATTGGCCGGCACAACCGCCGTGCGCTCACCCAGGACGGCGGCGAGATCCTTGAGGGCGTCTTCGCGCGTTCCCGATAGCGCGACCGTCGCCCCGGCGCGATGTAGCGCCTGTGCAATCGCGCCGCCAATGGCGCCCGAAGCCCCGGTTACCAGGGCGCGCTTCTGTGACAAGTCGAACATCGCAATACCTCAGACAGTCTGGAAAAATGCTTCTACGTCTTTCGGAGTCCCAACCGACAAGGCCGACATGTCGCGATCGATTCGCTTCGCGAGGCCCGCGAGGACCTTTCCGGTTCCGACTTCGACCAGAGCGGTGACGCCTGCATCACGCATGAAGAGGACGCTCTCGCGCCAGCGAACCATGTGCGTCACCTGCTTAACCAGCAGCGACCGAATCTCCTCCGGATCGGTGACCGCCGAGGCGGTGACGTTCGCGACAACCGGGACCGCTGGTTCCGACAATCGGGCCGATGAGAGCGCTTCGGCCATTGCGTCCGCGGCAGGTTGCATGAGCGCGCAATGAAAGGGAGCCGATACCGGCAGCGGCATTGCACGCTTGACCCCCTTTTCCTTGGCGATTTCAATCGCCCTGTCGACGGCTTCCTTGGCGCCGCTGATGACGACCTGGCCGCCACCATTGTCGTTGGCGACCTGACAAACCGCCCCCTGCTGGGCCGCCCCCGCAATTTCGAGAGCAAGATCCAATTCGGCACCGAGCAGCGCGGCCATGGCGCCCTCTCCGACCGGCACGGCGCGCTGCATCGCCTGCCCTCTCAACCGGAGGAGCCGCGCGGTGTCGGCCAGATGCAATGTGCCTGCCACGGTCAGTGCCGAGTACTCGCCAAGCGAGTGTCCCGCCACGAAGGCAATCTTGTCGTTCAGGTCGTAGCCCCCCTTCGCGATCGCCCTTGCCGCAGCCACGGATACCGCCATGAGCGCCGGCTGGGCGTTCTCCGTGAGGGTCAGCTGGTCCTCGGGGCCCTCCCACATGAGGCGGCTCAGGTTGGATTTGAGCGCCTCGTCGACCTCCTGAAAGACCTCTTTGGCCTCCGGCATTGCCTCCGCGAGCTCTTTTCCCATCCCCACCGCCTGGGACCCCTGCCCCGGAAAAACAAATGCCGTCGCCATGAAAACCTCCGAATTTCCCAACTGTTGCCCGAGTCGCACCTCCCACGGGGGCTGTCAAGCGGCCCGCTTGCGGCGGAAGGCAAAAGCTGTATATTCCGCGGCTTCATAAACTCCTTGCCGGCTTTGCCGGCTCATGCCCGGCGTGGCCCGATGGCTTCCGGGCGCCAATCCGTAGGGAGACGCAAGCGATGGCGTTTTACGAGAACGTCTTTATCGTCCGTCAGGACGTATCCGGCCAGCAGGTTGAAGAGCTGGCAAACAGATTCACAGAAATCCTTCAAGGCGGCGGCGGCAAGGTCGAACGGACCGAGTTCTGGGGCCTGCGCACGATGGCCTTCAAGATCAAGAAGAACCGCAAGGGGCACTACGTGATGTTGAACATCGACGCCCCGGCGAGCGCCGTCCACGAAATGGAGCGCAATATGCGCCTGAACGAGGACGTTATCCGCCATATGACCCTCCGCGTGGACGAACTCGAGGAAGGTCCGTCGGCGATGATGAAGAACCGCACCGAACGCTCCCGCAGCTACGGGGAACGGGGCGACAGTGACGATTCCGACGGCGACAGCAAAAGCTCCCGTGGATCCACCGGATCGAGCGAAGGAGCCTCCGAATGAGCACCCGTCCCCGCCCGTTCTTTCGGCGCCGCAAGTCCTGCCCCTTCTCCGGAGACGGCGCGCCGAAGATCGACTACAAGGACGTGAAGCTGTTGCAGCGGTTTACGTCGGAGCGCGGCAAGATTGTTCCAAGCCGCATCACCGCGGTGTCGGCGAAAAAGCAGCGTGAGCTCGCGCGCGCGATCAAGCGCGCCAGGTTCCTCGCGCTGATGCCCTACGTCGTCGATTAGGCGCCAGGGTCGAGGAGAATCCACATGGAAGTCATTCTGCTGGAGCGGATCGAAAAGCTTGGCCAGATGGGCGACGTGGTCAACGTCAAGCCCGGCTTCGCGCGCAACTACCTGCTCCCCAAGAAGAAGGCGCTTCGCGCAACCGACGAGAACCGCAAGCACTTCGACGCTCAAAAGGCCCAGCTCGAGGCCCAGAACCTCGAGCGACGCAAGGAAGCCGAAGCGGTCGCCGAAAAGATGAAGGGTGTGTCCGTCGTGATCCTGCGCCAGGCCAGCGAAAGCGGTCAGCTCTATGGTTCGGTGAACAGCCGCGACATCGCAGATGCCGTCACCGAGGCCGGCTTCACCATCGACCGCCTCCAGGTTCGCCTGTCGGCTACAATTAAGCAGCTCGGCATCTCGGTGACACCGGTTGCGCTGCACCCCGAGGTTTCGGTCGACGTTACAGTCAACGTCGCCCGCTCGGCCGACGAGGCCGAAGCGCAGGCCAACAGCGAGGCGGCAGCCGGCCAGGCTGAAGCATTCTTCGAGACCGAGGAACTCGCAGAACGGGCCCGAGAGGAAGCAGACGGGACGGAGCAGGAACCCGCTTCGGACGACGAGACCTCAACCGACGCATAGATACGAGGTAGCGGTAACGCTATCCTCGACATAGCCGACACCAATTGGGGATGAGGAGCGGCGATGATTCTTGACCGGTTCCTGCGACACCTTATCCGCAAAGGCACGCTTCGCGTTACGTTTGCCAACGGCAAACAGGAGACCTTCAAAGGCATGGAAGAAGGTCCCGATATCGCGATTCGAATCGCCGACCGTGCGACCGAGCGGCGTCTTTTCATGAACCCAAATCTCATCTTGGGAGAGGCGTTCATGGATGGCAAAGTCACGGTCGAAAACGGCGATATCTACGACTTCCTCGAACTTTGCCTGATGAATCTCGGGTGGGGACCGGGCGACCACTGGATCCAGCGGTTCCAGGCACGGCTTCGTCGGTGGAGCCGCGGCATCGCCCAGTACAACCCGATCGGCAAGGCACAGAGCAATGTCGCCCACCACTACGACCTATCCGACACGCTCTACGACCTGTTCCTCGACAAGGACCGCCAATATTCTTGCGCGTACTACGCCACCGGCAACGAAACGCTGGAACAGGCGCAGGACCACAAGAAGCGCCATATTGCTGCGAAGCTGCTGCTCGAGCCAAGGCACAAGGTCCTCGACATCGGCTCCGGCTGGGGTGGTCTCGGCCTCTATATTGCGAAGTCCTCGGGGGCCGACGTCACCGGCGTGACGCTGTCGGTCGAACAGCACAAGGTCTCGCAGCAGAGGGCGCAGGACCAGGGCCTCGCCGACCGTGTCCGCTTCAAGCTCCAGGATTACCGTAACGAGAGCGCAAGGTATGATCGCATCGTCTCGGTGGGCATGTTCGAGCATGTCGGCGTCGGGCACTACGAAGAGTTCTTTCGGAAGATCAAGGAACTGCTGACGGAGGACGGAGTCGCCCTCCTGCACACGATCGGTCGTGCGGACGGCCCAGGATCAACCAATCCTTGGCTCGCGAAGTACATCTTTCCGGGCGGCTATACCCCTGCACTGTCCGAGATCGTTCCGATCATCGAACGTGTCGGTCTGTTCATCACAGACATCGAGATTCTGCGGCTCCACTACGCATCGACCCTGCGCGACTGGCGCCGCCGGTTCAATGACAACCGCGACAAGGTCCGGCAGATCTACGACGAGAGGTTCTGCAGGATGTGGGATTTCTACCTGGCCGGTTGCGAAGCTGCATTCCGCTTTGGCGGGCAACTCAACTTCCAGATTCAACTGTCCCGAAAGCAAGAAGCGGTCCCGCTCACTCGAGACTATATTCAGGAGTGGGAAGCGCGGCATATGGCGCCCGTGGAAGTCTGACCTCCACGACCTATCCCCGTTATCCCCGCTCCTCGTCCACAGGCAATTTGCCTGCACCTGTGGGCAGAGTCCTAGCCTGCGTGTAGATTGCGCCAGCACCGAGTTGGGGTCAGATGCCAGAAACGATCAATATCGTCAGCGCGTTGCCGGCGCGAGACGACTTCCAGAACTTCCGCACCGCGCCGAACAACCTCGAGGCCGAGCAGGCGCTCCTGGGTGCGATTTTGGTCAACAATGACATCGCGGCGCAGGTGGGGAGCTTTCTCTCCGCGGAAGATTTTTACGAACCGGTCCACGCCCGGATATTCGAGGCGGCCAACAAGCTCATTGATCGCGGGCAGATCGCGAACCCGACGACCCTGAGGGCCCTGTTCGAACAGGACGAAGCGCTGGCGGATATCGGCGGAGCCGAGTACCTCCGCCGGCTCGCCAACGCCGCGGTCACGATTATCAACGCCGAAGACTATGCCCGGGTCATCCACGATCTGGCGCAACGCCGACAACTGATCCGCATCGGCGAGCACATGGTCAATACGGCCTATGATCCCTCGGTCGATGAGGAAGCCGTTCTCCAGATCGAAGCGGCGGAACAACGGCTCTATAACCTGGCCGAGAAAGGTCGCTACGAAGGCGGCTTCAAGCCGTTTGCCGCGGCCCTGACCGAAGCCGTCGAAAACGCCGAGGCGGCGCTGAAGCGAGACGGCCATCTCACCGGCGTAACGACTGGCCTCCGCGATCTCGACTCCCGCCTCGGTGGCCTCCATCGCTCGGACCTGATCATCCTCGCCGGTCGGCCCAGTATGGGAAAGACGGCGCTCGCCACGAACATCGCCTTTAGTGCGGCCAAGGCACACCTGGAGAAAAGTGGGCACCAGAACGACGACGGCGCCGCCGTCGCGTTCTTCTCGCTCGAAATGTCAGCCGAACAGCTCGCCAGCCGTCTCCTCGCCGAAGAAACCAACATCCCGACGGAAAAATTGCGCCGCGGCCAGTTCTCCAGCGACGACTTCGTCCGTATTGCCCAGGCGGCCCAGCGGATCGAGGACTGCCAGTTCTTCATTGACGACACCCCCGCCATCACCATCGCGACCCTGCGCGCGCGGGCTCGGCGCCTTAAGCGCCAATACGACATCGGCATGATCGTAGTCGACTACCTGCAGCTGGTTCGCGGAGCCAGCGCCGGGCGCGACCACAACCGTGTGCTTGAAGTCTCGGAAATCACGCAGGGCCTCAAGGCGATCGCCAAGGAACTCGAAATCCCGGTCCTGGCGCTGTCCCAGCTCAGTCGCCAGGTCGAGCAGCGCGACGACAAGCGGCCCCAGCTTTCCGACCTCCGTGAATCGGGCGCGATCGAGCAGGACGCCGACGTCGTTATGTTTATCTTCCGCGAGGAGTACTATCACGAGCGTCGCCGCCCGGGAGAGATGGAAACCGCCGAGGGCCATGAATGGCAGGACAAGATGCAGCGCATCCAGGGAATCGCGGAAGTGATCATCGGCAAGCATCGTCACGGCCCGACAGGAACCGTCCGCCTGCTCTTCAATGGCCTGGTGACAAAGTTCAGCAATCTGGCCGAGCCCGAGGCGCTGCCCGAAGCGTTCTGAGATGACCGCCGCCGCGCGCGCCGGCGCCGTCCTGACCATCAATCTGGATGCGATAGCCGCGAACTATCGTCGATTGCGGGACCTCGCCGGCAGTGGTGTCGCCTGCGCGGCTGTCGTCAAAGCGAATGCCTACGGCCTTGGCGCTCCGGAGGTCGGCCTGAAATTGCAGACCGAAGGGTGCCGTCAGTTCTTTGTCGCGACTGTCGACGAAGGGCTCATGCTCCGCCATACGTTCGAGGATGCGGCGCCCGGCGACGTTCCGGAGATTTTCGTACTGGCCGGGCCAACGCGGGCCTCAGCCCCGGCGTTTGCCGACGGATGGCTCACGCCGGTTTTGAATTCCCTCGAACAGCTGGATATCTGGCGCGCATTTGCGGCCGAGGCCGGTCGCCCCCTCGCCGGGGTGCTGCATATCGACACAGGCATGTCCCGTCTTGGCCTGACGCCGGCCGACTTTCGCCAGGTCGCGTGCGACCCGAGCCTTCTTGACGGCATCGTGCCGCGTCTGGTGATGAGCCATCTCGCGTGTGGCGACGAGCCCGAACACCCGATGAATGCCGAGCAACGCGCAGCGTTCTGTGAGTTGGCGGCGCTCTTGCCGCGGGTGCCGCGAAGCCTTGCCAATTCCGCCGGGACGCTCCTCGGTCGCCCGTACCACTTCGAGATGGTGCGTCCGGGCATCGCCCTCTATGGCCCCGACCCCTTCACAACGCGCATTAATAACCTTACTGAGTGCGTTGTTCTAAAAGCAAAAATCATCCAGGTTCGTCAAATTGACACCCCCCAGACCGTTGGATATGGTGCGACGCACCAAGCGGCTGGTCCCACGCGGATCGCCACAGTGCCTGTGGGCTACGCGGATGGCTATCCACGGGCCTTGAGCAATGCAGGTTTCGGATTGGTCGATGGCGTGCGCGTTCCAGTGGTTGGAAGAGTATCGATGGATCTGATCACCCTGGACGTCAGCGCCCTCCCCCCCAGCCGCTGCACGCAGGACACCGAGGTCACGCTTCTGGGCGAGGGCGTCGATATCGACGAATTGGCGGATGCCGCCGGCACCATTGCCTACGAAATTCTGACGCATCTGGGACAACGCTACCATCGCGAGTACATTGGCGCCGTTGATCCCCGTCCAAGGCACTTCGCTCGGTCATGATCGTCGTTGATTTGACAGCACACATCGGCCGACTTTTTCTCGGCTTTCTAGGTGCCACGGGGCGGTTAGCCGTTTTTGCGAGCGAAGCCGTATCGCATGTCTTTCGCCCGCCCTACTTCCCGCTGATCACGCTGCAGCAGATGATCAGCATCGGATACTTCTCCCTCCCCGTCGTCGGCCTGACCACCCTGTTCACAGGCATGGCCCTCGCCCTCCAGATTTTCGAGGGAACGGCGCGGTTCAACGCCGAAGGCGCCGTGGCGCAGGTCGTCGCGATCGGAATGGCCCGCGAGCTCGCCCCGGTGCTCGGCGGCTTGATGGTGGCCGGACGGGTTGGCGCAGCGATGGCAGCCGAGATCGGCACGATGCGGGTCACCGAACAGATTGACGCCCTGACCACGCTGTCCACCAATCCATACAAGTACCTGATCGCGCCGCGCCTCATTGCCGGAACGCTGATGCTCCCCTTTCTTGTCCTGGTCGGCGACATCATCGGTATTTTCGGCGGCTTTGTGATCAGCGTGAACCTCCTGGATTTCAACGCGACCACTTACGTCAAGAACACCATCGATTTCCTGGAAAATATCGACATCATTTCGGGCCTGGTGAAGGCCGCTGCCTTTGGTTTCCTCGTCACGCTCATGGGCTGCTACAACGGCTTCCGCAGCCGTGGTGGTGCCGAAGGCGTCGGATCGGCCACAACTAATGCAGTGGTTACCGCCTCGATTCTGATCCTGACGGCCAACCTGATCCTGACCCGGCTCTTCTTTTCGAACTGACAATGGCCGACACCCCGAAGATCAGCCTGCGCGACGTGCACAAGAGCTTCGGCTCGAAACAGGTTCTGCGCGGCATCGACCTGGATATCGGCCGCGCGGAGTCCGTCGTCATCATCGGCGGGTCGGGCACCGGGAAATCGGTGACTCTAAAGTGCATTCTTGGCCTCATCCGGCCCGATCAGGGCAGCATTCTTCTGGATGGAGAAGAGAGCCTCGGCGCGTCCTCCAGCGAGCGCGACCGTTTCATGCGCAAGTTCGGCATGCTGTTTCAGAGCGCGGCGCTCTTCGATTCCCTGCGCGTCTGGCAAAACGTTGCCTTCGGCCTGATCCAGGGGAAAGGCATGCCAAAGGCCCAGGCCAAGGAGATCGCGCTGCAGAAACTGGCGCAGGTCGGCCTCACCGCAGAGGTTGCCGAGCTCCGGCCGGCGGAACTTTCCGGCGGCATGCAGAAGCGCGTGGGCTTGGCGCGGGCGATTGCAACCGATCCTGAAATCATCTTTTTCGACGAGCCGACCACGGGCCTTGATCCAATCATGGCCGACGTAATCAACAATCTGATCGTGAGCAGCGTCAAGAAACTGGGCGCCACCGCTCTTTCGATCACCCACGACATCGCCAGCGCGCGAAAGATCGCCGACAGGATCGCCATGATCCACGATGGCCGGATCATCTGGGATGGCCCGGTGGCGAATCTCGACAACAGCGGCAACGACTATGTCGACCAGTTCATTCATGGTCGTGCCGAAGGGCCGATTCGGATGCAGGTACTGCGGCCATGACGGTTTCGGGGAGCCTGCGTTTCCCGTGATGGCACGCGCCGCCGCACGATATGTCTGTCAGAGTTGCGGTGCCGGCACCAGCAAATGGTCCGGCCGCTGCGAGTCCTGTGGCGAGTGGAACACCATCGTTCAGGAAATTCCCGTCGATTCCGCTCCCAAGGGTCTCGGTCGCGGCAAGGGCCGTGCGCTCGAATTCGTCGAATTGCATGGCCACCAGAAGCCGGTAGAACGCTTCTCGACCGGTATTCCCGAACTCGACCGGGTCGCTGGCGGCGGCTTGGTTCCCGGGTCGGCGATCCTCGTCGGGGGAGATCCCGGCATCGGGAAATCCACGCTCTTGCTCCAGGCCGTGGCGTCGCTTTCGGCCGGCGGAAGGCGCACCATCTATATCTCCGGCGAGGAGGCGGCCGATCAGGTCCGTTTGCGCGCCCAACGATTGGGGCTGCATGGCGAAGGGGTCCAACTCGGCACAGCAACGAATGTTCGCGACGTCCTGACGGTCTTTGAGGACCCGAGCCCGCCTAGCGCCGTCGTCATCGATTCGATCCAGACGATGTACGTCGACACTATCGACAGCGCTCCGGGAACTGTCTCTCAGGTCCGCACGTGCGCCCAGGAACTCATCAAGGCTGCAAAGCGTCGGGGTGTCGCCCTGTTCCTTGTCGGCCATGTCACGAAAGACGGTCAGATCGCGGGCCCTCGCGTTCTGGAACACATGGTCGATACGGTCCTCTACTTCGAAGGCGAACGCAGCCACCATTTCCGCATCCTGCGCGCGGTCAAGAACCGCTTCGGCCCCACTGACGAGATCGGCGTCTTCGAAATGGGCGACAAAGGCCTCGCCGAAGTCGCGAACCCGTCCACGCTGTTCCTCACCAACCGCGACGAAACCATCAGCGGCGCGGCGGTGTTTGCAGGCATGGAGGGCACCAGGCCCGTACTGGTCGAGATCGAAGCCCTGGTCGCCCCTTCTTCGCTGGGCACCCCTCGCCGTGCTGTTGTCGGCTGGGACTCGGCGCGCCTTGCGATGATCCTGGCAGTTCTTGAGGCGCGATGCGGGCTCAGCCTGGGCGCGAGGGACGTCTACCTCAACGTGGCTGGAGGCCTGCGCGTCACCGAACCGGCAGCCGATCTGGCGGTGGCCGCAGCACTCGTCTCCAGCCTGTCGCAGACGCCGCTCTCCGCGGGAACGGTCGTCTTCGGCGAAATCGGTCTTTCCGGCGAGGTTCGCGCGGTAAACCAGATGGCCGCGCGTCTGAAGGAGGCCGAGAAACTCGGATTCGCGCAAGCGATCGTGCCGGAAGGCGCGGCACATTCCGGAACGCTTCGGCTCATCGAGGTACGACGTTTGATAGAGGTCGTGGACCGCTTCGCGGTGGAAGGCGAGAACAACTAGATGGAGTTCTTGAACAGCCTACCGTTTGCCGTCACCGACATCGCCGTCGTGCTGTTGATCCTGCTGTCTGGCTTCCTGGCGTTTTATCGCGGCTTCATCACGGAAATACTCGCCGTCGCCGGTTGGATTGCCGCCGCGATCGTTACCCTCGTCTTTCACAACGAGGCCAAGGCCTTGGCGCATCGCTACCTGGAACAGTATGTCTCGTCGCAACTCGCCCTCGACGTGGGCGGCGTCGCAACCCTGTTCATCGCCGCCCTGATCGTGTTTTCAATCATTCTCCGCGGGGTCGCGCACGTGGTCCGCGGCCGGCAGGCAGGCGCGCTCGACCGGTTGCTTGGCTTTTTCTACGGGCTGGCCAGAGGCCTGATCCTCTTGGCCGTCCTTTGGCTGGGTGTGACAGCGTTCCTGCCGCCCACCGCGCTCCCGCAAGACATCCGCGAAGCACGGGTTCTTCCCCTGGTGCAGGCCACGGCCAATCTCCTGTTGAGAATTGCGCCCGATAGTCTACGCCAGGGCGAGAAACCCGATGCCGAGACAGAAACCCGCCAACGGAACGAACAACAGCCGAATGACTTGTCCGCTTCGACCTTCTATAACCACGGGACGGAATACCACCTGCGCGTTTCCGAGCCACTAGCCTAGGCACATGACAGCAAGCCCCGAAGTGCCCCCCGGACAACTCCCGAGACATCCCTTCGACGACGACCGATTCCACGAGGAATGCGGAGTTTTCGGCATCTTTGGGCATGACGACGCCGCTGCCCACACCGCGCTCGGCCTTCACGCGCTGCAACATCGCGGGCAGGAAGCAGCCGGGATCGTTTCCTACGATTCGAAGCAGTTCCATGGCGAACGGGCGCTCGGCCATGTCGGCGACCACTTTAGCGCGCAGGAAATCATCGACCGGCTTTCCGGCCGCGCCGCCATCGGCCACAACCGCTATTCGACGACCGGCGAAACCGTTCTGCGCAATGTACAGCCCCTGTTTGCTGAGTTCGCCTTTGGCGGGTTTTCCGTCGCCCACAACGGCAACCTCACCAACTCCCACGTACTTCGCCGGCGCCTCGTTCACCAGGGCTGCATTTTTCAGTCCACGATGGATACAGAGGTCATCATCCATCTCATGGCGACGAGCCGCTATCATCAGGTTGTCGACCGCCTCGTGGACGCCCTGCGGCAGGTCGACGGCGCCTACTCGCTCGTAGCCCTCGCCGATTCGATGCTCATCGGGGTCAGGGACCCTTTGGGCGTCCGGCCATTGGTCCTCGGCGAAATCGACGGCGCGATGATTCTGGCTTCCGAGACCTGCGCCCTCGACATCATCGGCGCGCGCTTCGTACGCGACATCGCACCGGGAGAACTGGTCGTCATCGACCAGAACGGTTTGCAGAGCATTCGCCCGTTCCCTCCGGCGGAAAGTCGGTTTTGCGTGTTCGAGTACATCTACTTTGCGCGCCCTGACAGCGTCGTTGAAGGGCGTGGAGTGTATATCGCGCGCAAGCGGATCGGCGCCGAGCTTGCCCTCGAATCGCCGGTTGATGCCGACGTGGTGATCCCGGTCCCCGACTCGGGTGTGCCGGCGGCGATGGGCTATGCTACCCAGTCGGGAATTCCCTTCGAGCTCGGAATCATTCGGAACCACTACGTCGGCCGCACCTTCATCGAACCCGGCGAGCAAATCCGGCATCTCGGCGTCAAACTGAAACACAACGCCAACCGCGCCTTCGTCGACGGCAAACGTGTGATTCTCGTCGACGATTCGATCGTACGCGGCACCACGTCGGTGAAGATCGTCGAGATGATGCGGCAGGCCGGCGCCACCGAGGTGCACATGCGTATTGCCTCGCCGCCAACGACGCACTCGTGCTTCTACGGGGTCGATACGCCGCAACGAAGCAAACTCCTCGCCGCCAATCACGACATCGAGGGCATGCGCAAGTTCATCGGCGTCGACAGCCTTGCCTATATCTCGACGGACGGCATGTATCGCGCGATGGGCGAGGCCGCACGTGACGCCGCGCATCCCACATTCTGCGATGCCTGCTTCACCGGCGACTACCCGATACCGCTCACCGATCAAGTCGGCGGCGACAACATTGCCCAGTTGTCGCTCCTCGCCGAGGGCGCGCGCTAGACATTGTCTGAAGTTCTCTCGAACCGAATCGCGTTGATCACGGGCGCCTCTCGCGGCATCGGCGCGGCCGTCGCCGTTCGTCTTGCCCGGGAGGGCGCACACGTCATCCTGGTCGCGCGGACCCAGGGCGGCCTCGAGGAGGTCGACGACGCGATCCGGGCACAAGGCGGGCAGGCTACGCTCGTGCCGATGGACTTGCGGGACTTCGATGCGATCGACCGGCTGGCCGCCGTCATCGGCGAAAGATACGGCAAACTCGATATTCTCGTCGGGAATGCAGGCGTACTCGGCGCCCTGAGCCCCATGAGCCACTATGAACCCAAGACGTGGCATCAGGTCATCGACATCAACCTGAACGCAAACTGGCGTTTGATCAGAGATTTCGACGCGATGCTTCGACTATCGGATGCCGGACGGGCGATGTTCGTCACCTCGGGCGTCGCCCGCGTGACCCGTGCCTATTGGGGCCCTTACGCCGTCAGCAAGGCTGCCCTGGAGAAAATGGTCCTCAGTTGGGCCGTCGAACTCGAAAAGACCAACGTCAGAGCCAATATCGTCGATCCCGGCCGGGTCCGCACCGGCATGCGCAAGCAGGCCTACCC
>JAYQVF010000088.1:0-1306 GCA_038148335.1 Alphaproteobacteria bacterium
CGGTCCGCCAGCGCGGCTCGGTGTCGGCAGAAATAGAACTCATGAGTTCTATTTCGGCCGATCCCGGGCAAACGTCAAGCGGCGCTCCGCAGGCTGCCCGAACCCCGCGGAAACCGCTAAGGTCCGGGCGTGACCGCGTGCGCGGTTCACGCGCCATCAGGGGAGTGCCGCCATGCCAAAGGGTCTTGTGATCGTTCCGTTCCCGCTCGACGACGAAGGGGTCGCCAACCGCAAACTGCAGCTCAAGTCGGTCCGGCTCGGGCCCGACATCGATTTCGACTACCGCCCGGTGAAGGCGAGCTGCACCAGCTTCATGAGCGATCACGACTGGTTCCTGATGGACGCCGGTTGCTTCGAGGCCGGGTTGACCGCACAGGAAGAGGGCTACGACGCCGTCGTCATCGATGCGACGTCCGACTCGGCGGTCCTCGCGCTGCGCAGCGTGCTCGACATTCCGGTGATCGGCCCGGGGCGCACGGCGATGCTGTATGCGCTGATGCTGGGCACGCGCTTCGGCATCCTGGCGATGAACGAGGCCGGTTGCCTCAACCATCGCCAATGGGCCCAGCACCGCAACCTCTCGCAGTACCTTGCGACGGTGGAGCCGGTCGGCGGCGGCAAGACCGACGTCGCCAAACTGATGACCGGCAAGGAAGAGGACATGTTCCCGCTGATGAAGGCGGCGGCCGAGCGCGCCATCGCCAAGGGCGCCGACGTCATCCTGCTCGGTTCGACCACGATGCACCAGGCCGGCGAATGGCTCGCCGCGAACCTGCCGGTGCCCGTCGTCAACCCGGGGCCGCTCACCTACAAGATGGTCGAGACCATGCTCAGCCTCGGCCACACCCATTCGCGCACCGCGCACCCGCGGCCCCAGGTCGAGAAGCCCGGTATGATCCACGCCATGCTGCGCGCCGCCGCCGACTACGAAGAGCGCGAAGCGGCCAAGGCCGCGCCGGCTGCGAAAAAGACCGGCAAGAAGATGGCGGCCAAGAAGAAGCCTGCCGCCAAGGCGAAGCGCCCGACCGCGAAGCCTGCGAAGAAGGCTGCGCGCAAGCAGGCCCGCCGCTAGGTTCGGGCGCGGAGCCAGAACCGAATGCTAGGACAGCCAGCCAACGACCTCCTCCCCCTGCGCGCAGGGGGAGGCAGCGCCGCGCAGCGGCGCGGAGGGGGTCGCTTGCGACGAAGCGCGTCCTTTGCGCCGCACTCCCTCCCCGGCCTGCGGCCGGACCTCCCCCTGTTCGAGGGCGAGGAGATTGGTCGGGCCGCCCTTGAACCACCGCGAAGCCGCGGTCGCCAACAGGCC
>JAYQVF010000088.1:1406-12589 GCA_038148335.1 Alphaproteobacteria bacterium
GGAGATTGGTCGGGCCGCCCTTGAACCACCGCGAAGCCGCGGTCGCCAACAGGCCTGATCCATGGACTTCTCTCTCAGCGACGACCAGCGCGAGATCCAGGCCGCCGTCGCTCGCATCGTGGCGCGGTTCGACGAGGACTACTGGCTGACGCTTGACCGCGAGGGCGGCTTCCCACGCGAGTTCGCGGACGAAATGGCCAGGGCCGGCTGGCTCGGCATCGCCATGCCCGAAGCCTATGGTGGCGCCGGTCTCGGCATCACCGAGGCGGCGCTCCTGATGCAGACGGTGGCGGGCGGTCCGGGCGCGATGGCGGCCGCCTCGTCGATCCATCTCAACATCTTCGGACTCAATCCCGTCGCCGTGTTCGGCACCGAGGAGCAGCGCGCGCGCATGCTGCCGCCGGTCATCCGGGGCGAGGCGCGCGCCTGCTTCGGCGTCACCGAACCCGACGCCGGGCTCGACACCGGCAGCCTCCGGACCCGCGCGGTGCGCAAGGGCGACGTCTACGAGGTGACGGGCCGCAAGGTGTGGACCTCGACCGCGCAGGTCGCCGACCATTTCCTCCTGATCGCGCGCACCACGCCGCGCGAGGAGGTGAAGAAATCCACCGACGGCCTGTCCCTGTTCTACACGCGCATGGACCCCGCGGCCGTCACCGTGCGCGAGATCGACAAGATGGGCCGCAAGGCCGTCGACTCGAACGAAGTCTTTATCGACGGGCTGCAGGTGCCGGTCGAGGACCGGATCGGCGAGGAGGGGCAGGGGTTTCGTTACCTGCTCCACGGCCTCAACCCGGAACGCATCCTGGTCGCCGCCGAGGCCATCGGCATCGGCCGCTATGCGCTGCAGCGCGCGGCGAAATACGCCGGCGAGCGCGTCGTGTTCGGCCGCCCCATCGGCCAGAACCAGGCGATCCAGCACCCCTTGGCCGAATCGTGGGCCGAGCTCGAGGCAGCCAACCTGCTCATGTTGAAAGCCGCCGCGCTGTATGACGCCGGCGAGCCGTGCGGCGCCGAGGCCAACGCCGCCAAGTACCTCGCCGCCGAGGTCGCCTTCCGCGCCTGCGAGCGCGCCATCCTGACCCACGGCGGCTACGGCTACGCCAAGGAGTTCGTCGTCGAGCGCCTGCTGCGCGAGGTCACCATCTGCCGCCTCGCGCCGGTCAGCCAGCAGCTCATCCTGTGCTACATCGCCGAGCGCGTGCTGGGCCTGCCGAAGAGCTACTAGAAACGCGAAAGGGCGGCCCGTTTGGGCCGCCCCCGCGAGAATAGGCGCGATCGCCTATGGACGTTTCGTCCATGTTCGCTACGACGCCAGTGAAGGCTCCACCATCGCCGCACCGAACGGGCGCTTTACGCCGGTTATTCCGCTAGACAATGGATCACCTCCTTCCGTTTGTTTCGACAGTGCACAAAGTCTAGGGCATTCTGGGCCCCGACACCACAGATCTTGTGTGAAGGTTTGGTTTCTGGAGGGGGAAGACCATGGGCGACGGCCTGGCCTGGCGGATGAAATTCGGCGTCGTGACGCCATCCACCAACACCATCGTGCAGCCGGAATACGACGACCTGCGGCCACCCGGGGTGACCAATCACGTCGGGCGGATGCATATCCCGGACGATCCCGTCACCAACGACGCCGACTTCGACGAGTTGATCCGCCGCATCGACGTCGCGCTGGAAGAAGCGGTCGACCGCGTCATGACCTGCAAGCCGGACCACATGATCCTAGGCATTTCGGCCGAGAGCATCTGGGGCGGCGGGCTCGAGGCTGCCGAAAAGGTGAAGGACCGCATGCGCGAACGCTCCGGCGGGCTCGGCGTGACGCTCGCCGCCGACGCATTGCCCGCGGCGCTGCAGGCGCACGGGGTCGCGGGCAAGGTCGGGCTGCTCACGCCTTACATGCCCACGGCCGAGAAGCACATCCAGAAATTCATGGACGACATCGGCTATGACGTGAGCAGCATGGTGCATCTGCGCTGCGGCGGCCCCGTCGTCATCGCCCACACGACGCGCGCCGAATTGCGCGCCGGCCTGCAGCAGCTCGCCGACGACGGCGCCGACGCGATCGTGCAGTTCGGCGCCAATCTGCCGATGGGCAGGTTCGCGGCGGTCGCCGAGCAGTGGCTCGACCGGCCGGTCATCTGCGTCAACGTCGCGACCTACTGGCATGCGCTGCGCGTCAACGGCATTACGGATAAGGTAGAGGGCTACGGCGCCCTGATGGAAAGGTACTGACCGATGAAACCGCTCGTCGAATCGCTGGCCGCGATGACCGTCGCCTGTCCCGATCCGCGCGGCCTCGAATCGCTGCTGGCCGACGTCTGGGGCTGGGAGCGGATCGCCGAAGGCCCCGTCGACGCCGCGCTTGAGAAACTCTGGGGCATCGCCCCCGGCAGCGCCGGCGACCGTTACGCCGTGATGTGCTCGCCGGGGATGAACCGCGGCATGGTGCGCGTCGTCGCCGGGCCCGAGCGCAACCGCCAGCGCCAGCGCGCGGCACGCTGGGGCGGCTTCGAGATCGTCGTCATGCACGACATCGACGACATCTACGAAGCCATGGCGGCGCGGCCCGACTGCGCGCCGTTCGGCCCGCCGGAGAACTACGACTTCACCCACGCCGACAGCAACATCCACCGCGCCGTCAGCATCCGCCTGGCCGGCGGCACCCACGTCACGATGACGATGGCGGTGACCCAGCCCAAGGGCCGCGCGTTCCACAGTTCGGTCGCGCAGGTCGGCCACATCTTCGAGGTGCCGATCACCTCGCCCGACTACCCGCGCTGCCGCGCCTTCTACGAGATGACGCTGGGCATGATTCCGGTGCTCGAAACCGCCTCGACCGACGGGCCGATGCATGCCGCGTGGAACATCCCCGCCGGTTCCGAATACCGTCTCGACATCCTCAAGGGCGACGCGCCGGGGGCGGGGATCGGCTCGATCGAGATCCACGGCACCGAAGCCGCCTACATCGATCCCGATCCGGTCGACGCGCGGCACTTCGATGGCGGCGCCTGCATGACGACCCTGACCACGCGCGACCTCAATGCGGTCTATGCCGCGGTCAAGGCCGCGCCTGACGCGACGGTCGTCAGCGAACCCGCGGCGATCGCCGCGGCTCCCTACAATGGCGCGCGCGCCTTCGTTTGTCGCGGACCCGACGGCGAGCCGCTCGAATTCTGCGAGGCCATGTGGTCATGAGCGACGCCGCGACCTCGTTGCTCGAGAAACCGCCCGTCGTCACCGTCACCCGGCCCAAGCGGGTGCGGCGCGGCACGCCGTGGGTGTTCTCCAACGAGATCGACATGAACGCCGCCGCCAAGGCGATCGCGCCGGGCAGCGTCGTGCGCCTGCTCGAGGCGAGCGGCAAGCCGGTCGGCGCCGCCCTGTTTAACCCGCACAGCCTGATCGCCGCCCGGGTCTTCGCCGCCGACCCGCTGCAGCCTTTCGATGCGGCCTTCGTCGCGGCGAAACTCGAAGCGGCGCGGACTTTGCGCGACCGCCTGTACCCGGCGCCGTTCTATCGCCTGATCCACGCCGAGGCCGATGGCCTTCCCGGCGTCGTGATCGACCGCTACGGCGAGGTCTTCGTCTGCCAGTTCAACACCGCCGGCGCCGAGCGTCACCGCGCCGCGATTCTCGACGCGCTGCAAGCCACTTTCGGCCCGCGCGCCGTCGTGCTCAGGAACGATTCGCCGGTGCGCAAGCTCGAAGGCCTCGACCTCTATGACGAGGTGATCGGCACGCTCGCCGAGGAGGCCCTGGCGCTGGAGGAGAACGGCGTCACGTTTCTGGCGCCGGTCGGCAAGGGCCAGAAGACCGGTTGGTTCTTCGACCAGCGCGACAACCGCGCCTTCGTCGCCTCATTGGCGAAGGGCGCCACGGTGCTCGATCTCTACAGCTATCTCGGCGGTTTCGGCATTCTCGCCGCGATGCGCGGCGCGCGCGAGGTTCTGTGCATCGACCGCTCCGCCGAGGCGCTCGCCGTGGCCGAGGCCAGCGCCGTGCGCAACGGCGTTGCGGATCGCTGCCGGTTCGAGGCGCACGACCTGCCGGACCATCTGGAAGGGCTCACGGCTGCCGGCGCACGCTTCGACGTCGTCATCGCCGATCCGCCCGCCTTCGTGAAGTCGCGCAAGAACCTTGCGGTCGGCCTCAAGGGCTATCGCAAGCTGTTCCGGCTGGCCGCCTGCCTCGTGGCGCCGGGCGGTTTCCTGTTCGCCGCGTCATGCTCGCATCACGTCGAGCCCGACGCGTTCGAGGACGAGGTCGCGCACGCGCTGGCCCAGGCCGGGCGGACGGGACGGGTCTTGCGGGTGAGCGAGGCGGGAGCGGATCACCCGACCCACCCGATGCTGCCCCAGAGCCGCTACCTCAAGGCGATGACGCTGCAGCTTGACTGAGGTCTAGACCGGCGGCCGCGCCTTGTGCCACTCGGTCGCCTGCTCGAACGCGGCCGCCGCGCGCAGCACGGTGGCATCGCCGAACGGCTTGCCCATGATCTGGATTGCGAGCGGCAGGCCGTCCTTCGACATGCCCGCGGGTTGCGCGATGGCCGGCGCACCGAGCACGTTGGCCGGCATCGTCACCAGCGGATTGCGGAAGAACTGATAGGCCCCGACCGCGGCGGCCTTGGGCGCAGGCCCGGGGGCGCCCGGAATCAGCAGCACGTCGAAATCGCGCATGGTCTCGCGATAGTCGCGGATCAGGTCGTCGCGCAGGCGCAGCGCCCGGATGTAGTCGGCCGCCTGCACGAAGGGGCCGAGCGAGAGCCGCATCCGCGTGTGATAGCTGTAGGCGTCGCGCCGCGTACGCAGCATCCGTTCGTGCAGCGCGTAGCCTTCGGAAATCGTGATGACGATCTGCGCCGTGGCGTAGTCGTCGAGCGTGGCGAGCTTCGCTTCGCGCACCTCTGCGCCGAGTTTGCGGAACGTCTCGGCCGCCGCCTCGTAGGCGGCAAGACCTTCGTCGCTCACCGCGCTCTTTTGCGCCAGGGATGTGGCGAGCCCGATGCGCAAGCCCTGGACGCCGCCGGCGAGATCGGCGCGGTAGTCGACGACCGGTCGCGCGACGCTGCCCGGGTCCTGCACGTCGTGGCCGGCCAGCGCGTAGAGCAGGATGGCGCAATCCTCGACCGAACGCGCCATCGGCCCGACGTGATCGAGCGTCGGCGACAATGGAAAGACCCCGGCGCGCGACACCAGGCCGAACGACGGCATGAAGCCGGTGATGCCGCAATAGGCGGCGGGCAGGCGGATCGACCCGCCGGTATCGGTGCCGAGCGCGCCGAGCGTCAGGCCCGCGGCCAGCGCGACGCCGGCACCGCTCGACGAGCCGCCGGCATAGTGTTCCGCGTTCCATGGGTTGCGCGCCGGCCGGAACAGGCTGTCGCCGGACGGGCCGCCGTAGCAGAACTCGGTGGTTTCCAGTTTGCCCAGCAGCACCGCGCCCGACCCCTTGAGCCGCGCCCAGGCGGTCGCGTCGCGCGACGGCACGCGGTTCTTGAACAGGCGCGAGCCCACGGTCGTGCGCACGCCCGCGGTGTCGAATGCTTCCTTGAGCGCGATCGGAATGCCGTGCAGGGGCGTGCGCGCGCCGTCCTTCCTGATCTCTTCTTCCGCGCGGCGCGCGGCGGCGCGCGCCTCCTCGTCGGTGCGGGTGACGAAACTACCGAGCTTGCCGTCGATCTGTTTCGCGCGATCGATCAGCGCCTCGGTCAGGGCGACGGGCGACAGGTCGCCGGCGGCGATCCGGCGCGATGCTTCGCCGATGGTCAGATAGGCGAGGTCAGCGCTCACGAGGACACGGCTCCCGGTTCGGAAAGGTCGGGGTCGCGGTCCCGCAGCTTGGCGGCGATGCGTTCGAGGATTTCGACGCCTTCTGTCACCTGGCCGACTTCGTCGTCAGGCACTTTCAGGCCGGCTTTCTGGAGTGCGTGGGCAACTTCGCTTCGGGTCGTGGACATCGTGGAATCCTCGGCAAACAGCGGCCGGAGTATAGCGTTTCGCGCTGCCAACGCGACCTCGCGCGCGCAGATTGGAAGCCTGCTAAACTGGCTCCGGACCGAGCCAGGGAGGGTTCACCATGATTCGCGGTCAACGTCATCATGCCGTTTTGCCCGATGCCACCCACGACGAGGCCGCGCGCCAGGACTTCGTCGCCGGCCTTCGCATCCACGTCATGCGCGATGTCTCGGCGGGCAACCGGCCGCTCTACGACAACAAGGTCCGGCCGGCCTTTCGCCGCCAGCACGGACGCGATCCGGGCGACCGCCACGAGATCCGCAAGGCGATGGAACACGAGTCCTATCACCAGGCCTGGGGATCGCTGCTGCGCACGACCCAGGAACTGATGTGGGAGTCGGTCGGCAGTTCGGTCGAGCGCCAGCTCGACTCGCTGATCGCGCGCAGCCGGGCGGCGGACCGCCGTGCCGGCGGCACCCTGCGCCTCGACCCGGCGTTGGACATCCCGCGCTACCAGACGGCGACCGACGTCCATGTCATGCCGGGCAGCTACCATTCCGACCTGTGCGAGGGCGACCTGACCGCCGGCGCGATCTACGACAAGGGCCTCTATATCTATGCCATGAGCGGCCTCGGCGACTGCAACCAGGATATCGGCCGCGGCGCCGTCGCCTACCTGAAGCAGAACTATCCCGACCTCAAGCCGCGGCGCATCCTCGACATGGGCTGCACCGTGGGGCACTCGACGGTGCCCTACGCCGAAGCCTTTCCCGAGGCCGAGGTGCACGGCATCGACCTCGGCGCGGCCAGCCTGCGCTACGCCCACGCACGCGCCGAATCGCTCGGCGTCAAGGTGCACTTCTCGCAGCAGAACGCGGAACGCACCGACTTTCCCGACGGTCACTTCGATCTCATCGTCAGCCACGTGCTGTTGCACGAGACGTCCGCCACCGCGCTGCCCAACATCATCGCCGAATGCCGGCGCCTGCTCGCACCGGGCGGCGTGATGGCGCATTGCGATGTGCCGCAGCGCGAAGGCGATGCGTTCGACCTGATGATTCCGGACTGGGATACCTACAACAACAACGAGCCGTTCATGGGCCGCATGCGCGACACCAACCTGCGCGGTCTGTTCGCGGCGTGCGGGTTCGACCGCGAGCGCTATTTCGACGGCTACGTGCCCAACGACACGCTGAACCGCGACAAGAAGGTCACTTTTCGCGGCGGCGACGGTCGCAAGGGCAAGCCCTGGGCGGTCTACGGCGCGGTCGTCTGATACTGCGGCCTACCCCAGCCTGAGCAACAGCGTCGCCGTCAGGATGAGGACGACGCCGGTCGTGACACGGCGCCTCAGTCGGAGAAACCACGGCGGTACCTCGGCATCGCCGACGAGGCGGTGGTCGGCGACGAGCACTGCCAGGAAGGCGCTGCCCAGGAGGGCGATCGCCGCGGTCGATGGCAATGCCAGTGAAGCCCAGGCGACCAGGGCGGGAACGGTGCTCACGGTCAACCAAACAGGAAGTCGCTGCGAGCGAGGACTGGCCATCGCCAGGCCCCACTGGATGCCGCCGAGGAACGACAGGATGACGGCGCCATAGGCGGCCAGAATTCCGACGGCGACCTCGGCTGTCGATGGAGCGGCGAATGCGGCGGCGAAGCCCGCTGCGGCAAAGGGGACGACTCCGAGAGCGGTGAGCCAGACGGCCGATGCGGGCATTGTCGCGAGTTTGGAGTGGACGGCTACCACGGTACCGGCTCTCCCTCGTAGTCGAAGAAGCCGCCCGAGTGCACCGGGCGCAGGCCTTTGAGCACATCGACCAGGCGGCACGCCGCCTCGGCCGGCGTCTGAACTCGGCTGGCGTTCCGCGAGAAGGGCGCCGACAGCGGGCTGGCGACGGTGCCTGGGTGCAGCGCCACGCAGATCGAATCCGGCCGCCTGCGCCGCAGCTCGATGGCGGCGGTTCTGACGATCTGGTTGAGAGCGGCCTTCGATGCGCGATAGCTGTACCAGCCTCCGAGACCATTGTCTTCGATGCTGCCGACGCGCGCCGAAAGCGCGGCAACGACCGCTCTGCCGCTTCGTGGGAGCAGTTTTTCGAAGTGCTTCAGGACCAGCGCGGGGCCGATCGTGTTGACCGCAAACGCCCGCGCCATTTGGACCGGATCGATTTGTCCAAGCGCCTTTTCCGGTCCCGCCTGCATGTCGTGCAGGTAGCCGGTCGCGATGAAGACAAGCCCTGCGCAGACGCCGCCGGCGTCGAGGTCTGCGGCGGCACGCGCCACCGACGCTTCGTCCGCAAGGTCCGCCATGCAGGGCAACCGCCGTCCCACGCGGACCACGCGGCGAAAGGCCTGGCGCGATTCGAGTTCGTCTGCGACGGCGGCGCCGATCGTGCCGGATGCGCCGAAGACGACCGCATCGTGGTCCGACGATTCGGGACTAGCGCGGCTCGACATGAACGATGGTCCGGCCGCATGAGCCGCAGGTTACTCTTCCGCTCCCCGGATCGCGGCGCCCGCGCGTCTGCTGGCCGCAGAAGTCACAGGCCACATGGCGCTCGAAGTGTCGTAAGTAGTGCCGGGTATCGGCGTGCTGCGAATCGGGCACGTCATCCTCCCCAGATATCATCATGTGCCGCCGTCCCGTCGGCGCGCCGGTATCGGTCCCGCGGCATTGCGGCCCGTGAAATGCGAAAGGTCGATGCGGTGGCGACGATCGCCAGCAAGACGAGCAGGTGGAATCCGACGAGTTCGCCGAACCAAAGCCAGGTTCCGGCGCCCGCGGAAAAGACCACCGACCACATCAAGGCCAGCACGGTCATGATCTGAAAGCGTTGCGCCGGCGGCAGCCGTCCGAGCGGGTTTCGTCCGGGGTCGAGCAACGATAGGGAACTATTCAGCATGTTTCTCTCCTTGTCCGACGTTCGCGTCGAGCGCCACCGCGTCGATGAAGTTGCGGTTGGTCTCCGGCATGCCGTGTCGGTCGTATTTCGCACGCCTTCGCGCCTTGCGATGCCCGACAAGAAACGCTTCGTAGCCGGCGGCCAGGACCCAACTGAAGGGTGGCAGCGCGAAGACGGCGGCTAGTAGCCGCAGGCGCGGCACCTGGCGCCAGATCAGGACGAAGGCGCGGCTTCCCGATACCGGCACTCCGCGTGCGTCGATGACATGCAGGCGGGCAAGGGCGGCATCCCTGGCGATGCCGGCAACCGGCGCGTCGTGCCCCTGCGAGATATCGGTCCAAGTGACCGCGCCGGGGTCGCTGGCGCGCCTGTAGAAGGCGATCTCGCGCGCGCAATAGCGGCAAGTGCCGTCGAACAGAACCTCGATCGGGGGTGCGCCTGGTAGCGGAGGGAGTTTCGGATCGCGCACGGGTTTCCTCATGTTTGCTCGGCCGACGGAACCGGTGTTACGGGGGGAGGAACGACCGGTTCCGTCGTTGGCCGAGGGGGAGGCTGCGAAGCCTCCGCCGGAGTGCGGAACGCTCGAGGGAGGCTCGCTGATCGCGTCCCGGGCCTCCGGGGTTGAATGCGGACAGGCCGTTGTGTCTCGCCTTCGATACCGTTTACGTCGCCGCGTAGAGGTTGGATCACCCGCCGTAGAGGAGTTTCTTCCATCGTTCGGCGTCGCGGCGCACCACGAGGAGGCGCGGCTTTCTTACGGTCTCGCGCGGCGCGGCGAAGCCGCATTTTTCCGGGTCCATCTCGATCGCGTCGAAGACGAACACCTCCTCGTTCTCGTCCGCGGCCTCGGGCGCAGCGCGCTTTCGGGGCATGGGTTTCAGCCCTGCCGCACCATCGACAGGAATTCCTGCCGCGTGGTCGGATCGGTCCGGAAACAGCCGAGCAGCGTGCTGGTCACCATCGTCACGCCGGGTTTGTTCACGCCGCGGGTCGTCATGCACTGATGGGCCGCCTCGATGACCACGCCGACGCCCAGCGGCTGCAGCACGTCGTTGATCGTGTTGGCGATCTGGCTTGTCAGCTTTTCCTGAATCTGCAGGCGATGCGCAAAGACGTCGAGCACGCGGGCGAGTTTGCTGATCCCGACCACGCGGCGGTCGGGCAGGTATGCGATGTGGGCCTTGCCGAGGATCGGCACCATGTGATGCTCGCAATGGCTCGCCAGTTCGATGTCGCGCAGGATCACCATCTCGTCGTAGCCGTCGGTCTCCTCGAAGGTGCGTTCGAGAATCTGAACGGGATCTTCGTAGTAGCCGGCGAAGAATTCGTCGTAGGAACGGACCACGCGGTCCGGCGTGCCGACAAGGCCCTCGCGGTCCGGATCGTCGCCGGCATAGGCGATGAGCGTACGGACGGCGCGTTCGGCCTCATCGCGGCTGGGCCGCCGTTCCGTCGCGGCGAGCCGCTCGCTTTCGAATGTCTCAACCAGGGCCAGATTTGCGGGTGTCATAAAGAAGCCTCCTTGGGTTAGGAAGGGGATACGGGCCTGCCGCAACCGCGGATCACGACGGAAAAAAAGAATCTTCGGGTGATCCGGCCCCGGGACCCAGGCGTAACCCCTGTCAATGCGCCCATATGGTCGGGTGCAGTCTCAGGCACAGGAGAAAATCCGTGAGATTCGCCAGACTATTTGCCGCCGGCCTTGTCGCCGCTGGCACGTTCGCCGCCGCCGTTACCGCCAATGCGTCCAGCCTGGTTCAGACCGCCGTCGATGCCGGCCAGTTCAAGACACTGGTCGCAGCCGTGCAGGCCGCTGGGCTCGACAAGGCCCTGGGCGGTGAGGGTCCCTTCACCGTGTTCGCGCCGACCGACGAGGCGTTTGCCAAGCTCCCGGCCGGTACCGTCGAGGATCTGCTGAAGCCGGAGAACCGCGAGAAGCTCGTCGCGATCCTGACCTATCACGTCGTTCCCGGAAAAGTCCTGGCGGGCGACGTCTCCGGCAAGAAGGCGAACGTCGCGACGCTGCAGGGTGGCGACATCGTCGTCGACGCGGTCTCGGGCAGCGTCATGGTCAACGACGCGACGGTAACGTCCGCCGACATCATGGCCAGCAACGGGGTAATTCATGTCATCGACCGCGTGATCCTGCCGCCGCAGTAACCCGTACCCGGGCGCCCGCGCGACGCGCGGGTGCCCCATCCGGAAAGGCCGCCAAATGCGCGCCGTACTCGCTGTCTTTGTTGTCGTGGCGCGTGCGGCGGGTGAATGGTTGGGGCTGGAGTGGGAAGAAGTCCCGGCGCAATCGACGCGGCTGGAC
>JAYQVF010000089.1:0-12458 GCA_038148335.1 Alphaproteobacteria bacterium
GCCGACGGCCGCTACGACGCCACCATCACCATGACCAACAAGAGCGAATGGGACATCGCCGCCGCGCACCTCATCGTCGAGGAAGCGGGCGGCTGCGTCACCCGCGTCGACGGCTCGCCCATCACCTACAACCGCGAACACGTCCACCACGACAACGTCGTCGCCGCCGGAAAGACGCTGCACGAGGTCCTGGTGCGGGGCCTCAACCGCTAGCGCGGACCGGCGACTGTCACGGTCATCAGCGGCGTATCGAGCACGTCGATGTCCACCGGCGTCGCGAGCCTGTTGTCGCCGTCAAGCTGTACCGGTTTGCCGGCAGGCCCCACGATCCGCAGGCGGCGCGTCGGAACGATCTTCACGTCGCGCTGAAACGGCAGCGTGCCGCGCATGTAGGCGATGCCGTAGCGGATCAGGTGGCGACGGCCGTGGCTCAAGCCCAGCAGCACGTGAACGACGTCGTCGGACAACCGTACCGCCGGCGCCACCACGCGGTCGCCGGCATAGCGGGCGGCATTGGTGACGATGACCGACGACACGAAATGGGTCTCGCCGCCGATCTCGACCTCGAACACCGTACCGCCCTCGGCAATCAGCGCGCGGATCAGGGCCACATGATAGGCGGCCTGTCCGATCAGCCGCTTGAGCTGTGGCGACAGGAAACGCACGGCCGCCGCGTCGACCCCGGCACCCGCGGTCAGCAGGAAATGGCGACCGTTGGCCCGGCTCACGGCTACGGGGATGAGCGGTCCGTCCGCCAGCACCGCCGCGAGCCCGGCGGCATCGCGCGGCAATCCCAGCTCAAGCGCCAGCACGTTGATGGTGCCGAGCGGCAACGTCGCGAACGCCGGTCGCACCGCGTCGGGCTTGCGGGTCATCAGGCCGTGCACGACCTCGTTGATCGTGCCGTCGCCGCCCGCCGCGACGACGACGTCGGCGTCGGCGGCCCGGGCCAGATCGGCCGCATGGTCCGGCCCCTCGGTCGTCACCACCGTCGTCGACACGCGCCGCCGGCGCAGTTCGGCGACCACCCCGTCGAGCAGGTCGCGCCGCCGCCGTCCGGCAATGGGATTGAGGATGATCAGAAGGCGCCGGGTCATCGCGGCCCGACGCGCAACGTCGCGGTCACGCCGGCTTCAGCCACACGGCCGAATCGTGGAACGCCGCGCCGCCGTTGGGCGGCGGCGAATCCGCGCCGGTCAGCGCGTTGATTCCGATGCCGCCGACGAAGGCCTTGTTCGGCCAGATGCCCTCGACGACGACGACGTCGGGCTGCAAGCCGTCGAACACGCGGGCATGCACGTTGACCTCGCCGCGGGCGTTGCCGAGCACGACGAGATCGTCGTCGGCGACGCGGTAGCGCGCCGCGGTCTCGGGATGGACCAGCACCCGCGGCCGCCCCTCGCGCTTGACCGAGGTCGGCGTCTCGGTGAACGAGCTGTTGAGATAGCTGCGCGCCGGCGCCGTGACGAGGCGCAGCGGATGTTCGTCATCGACCTCTTCGATCACGGCCTGATGGTCCGGCAGCGGCGGCATGATCGCGGCCGCCGGCCCGAGATCCTCCCAGCGCGGCGAGAAGTGAAACTTGCCGTCCGAGGTCGGGAACCCGTTCAGGAAATGCGCCGTCTCGAAATCGGGCGCGCAGTCGAGCCAGTTGTCCTGCCATTGATCGATGGTCGGCCAGCCCGAATCGCGCAGCGTCGTGTCGATGAGTTCGCGCGGCGTCATGTCGAAGCCGGGATGCGCCGCGCCGAGCCGCCTGGCCAGCGCGCAGATGACGTCGTGGTTGGACCGCGACTCGGCATAGGGCTCGATCGCCCTGAGGCCGAGCGACAGGTACGAATGCCCGCCGCCGGTATAGAGGTCGTCGTGTTCGAGAAACGTCGTCGCCGGCAGGACGAGATCGGCCGCCTCGGCGGTTTCGGTCATGAACTGTTCGTGCACAGCGACGAACAGGTCGTCGCGGGCGAACCCCTGCCGCACAAGGTTGTGCTCCGGCGCCACCACGAGCGGGTTGGTGTTCTGGATCAACATGGCCGTTACCGGCGGCCCGTCACCGAGATCGCGTGGATCGCCGGTCAGCACCGGGCCAATGCGCGACATGTCGAGCACCCGGATCGAGGGGTCGACGGCGTCGAGCCCCTCGATCGTCGTCTGGACCAGATGAAACGCGTCCGAGTTCGAATAGAACGCGCCGCCGCCGCGCACCGGCCACTTGCCCGCGACGCTCGGCAGACACGACACCGCATGGACGTTGGCCGCGCCGTTGCGCGATCGCGAAAAGCCGAAGCCGATGCGGATGAAGGCGCGCTCGGTGGCGCCGTATTCGCGCGCGAAGCCGACGATCTCCTCGACCGACAGGCCGGTGATGGCGGACGCCCATTGCGGCGTCCGCGTCTTGAGATGCGCTTCGAGCCGGTCGGGCACATCGGTGTAGCGCGCCATGTAGTCGCGGTCGGCATACCCTTCGGCGAACAGCACGTGCATCATCGCTGCCGCCAGTGCGCCGTCGGTGCCGGGCCGCAGGCAGATGTGCTGGTCGGCGACCTCGGCCGAATGGTTGCGGTAGGGATCGACCACCACCAGCCTGGCGCCGCGTTCCTTGCGTGCCTTGGTCAGGTGATGCATCACGTTGACCTGGGTCGCGACCGCGTTGGTCCCCCACAGGATCACCAGATCCGATTCCGCGATCTCGTAGGGCGCGCCCAGCATGCCGCCGACGCCGGCGCGCCAGCCGGGGTGCACCGTGCCGACGCAGATCGTCTTCTTCATGCCGGAATAGCGCATGACGTGGCGCAGCCGGTTGATGCCGTCGCGCTGCACCTTGCCCATGGTGCCCGCGTAATAGTAGGGCCACACCGCCTCGCTGCCGTGGGTCTGCGTCGCGTGAACGAATTTCTCGGCAACGAGATCGAGCGCGTCGTCCCAGGCGATCGGCGCGAAGCCGCCATCCGGCTTGCGCAACAGCGGCGTCTTCAGCCGGTCCGGGTGATGCACGCGCTCGGCGTAGCGCGCGACCTTGGCGCACACCACGCCGTCGGTATAGCGCTGCCCCCGGGCGCCGCGCACCTTCCCGATGGTCCGCGCGTCGAGACGCTCGACCTCGAGCGAACACTGGCTCGGGCAGTCGTGCGGGCAGGTCGAGAAAACCGTCTGCGGCGCGTCCATGGCAGCACGTTAGAGAGGGCGCGTGCAGGCGGCAAGACAGCCCCAATTGGCCCGGATTCCTGGCCCGTGCTAAGGTCCGGACCGATCAACGACGGGATTTGCGGTTGACCAGCACGAACCCCGGACCGGGCGCCCGCGGCGCCTCGAAGGTCCTCTTGGCGCGGCTTTTCCGCGGCTACATCGGCAAACATTGGGGCAAACTGACCGTGGCGATGCTCGCCATGGCGGTCGTCGCCCTGACGACGGCGGCCTATGCCCGGATCATGCAGCCGCTGACCGATCTCGTCTTCGTCGAGCGCGACCCGACCGACATGATCCTGGTGCCGCTCGCCTTCCTCGCCATCGCGGTGATCAAGGGGCTTGCGACCTACATCCAGTCCTATCTCATGGGCGTGTTCGGCCAGCGCATCATCGCCGACGTGCAGAACAGCCTGTTCGCTCACCTGATCCGCGCCGACATCGCATTCTTCCATGCCACCGCGACTGGCGGCCTGATCTCGAGCTTCCTCAACGACGCGAACCTGCTGCGCGAGGCACTCAACAAGGCGTTGACCGGCATCGCCAAGGACTCGCTCACGCTGATCTTCCTCGTGGGCGTGCTGTTCTGGACCGACTGGAAGCTCGCCTTCGTCGCGACCGTCGTGCTGCCGCTCGCGATCCTGCCGATCCGCACCTTCGGCAAGCGCACGCGCAAGGCCTCGACCCAGAACCAGGAACGCACCGGCGAGTTCTCCTCGCTGCTCGGCGAAGCCTTCGCCGGCGCGCGGCACATCAAGGCCTACGGCATGGAGGCGCACGAGACCGAACGCGCACGCCAGGCCAACGAGCGCCGGCTCGCCGCGATGTTCAAGGTTATCCGCGCCCGCGCCGCCTCGGCGCCGACGGTCGAGGCGCTGGGCGGGCTCGCCGCCGCCGCCGTCGTGTTCTACGCCGCGGGCTTCGGCGACGTGCAGAACCGCATGACGGCGGGCGAGTTCTTCACCTTCATCACGGCGCTCGGCCTTGCCTACCAGCCGCTGCGCTCGCTTGCCAACCTCAACACCGCGCTGCAGGAAGGCCTCGCCGCCGCCCAGCGCATCTTTGCCATGCTCGACACCGAGGCGGCGATCAAGGACGCACCCGGCGCGGCGGCGCTCCGCGTCGAGGGGGGCGCCGTGCGCTTCGACGCCGTCGCCCATGCCTACACCGAGGGGGCGCCGGCGCTGCGCGGCATCTCGTTCGAGGTGCCGGCCGGGCAGACGGTGGCGCTCGTCGGTCCGTCGGGCGCCGGCAAGTCGACGGTGCTCAACCTCATTCCGCGCTTCTACGACGCCGACGAAGGCGCCGTGACGATCGACGGCCAGGACGTGCGCGCCGTGACGCAGGCATCGTTGCGCGCGGCCATCGGCCTCGTCAGCCAGGAATCGACCCTGTTCAACGACACCATCCGCGCCAACATCGCCTATGGCCGTCCCGGCGCGACCGACGACGAGATCGTCGCCGCCGCGCGCGCCGCCGCCGCCCACGACTTCATCACCGGCCTGCCCGCCGGCTACAACACCATGGTCGGCGAATCCGGGCTCAAGCTGTCGGGCGGCCAGCGCCAGCGCATCGCCATCGCCCGCGCCGTGCTCAAGGACGCGCCGATCCTGCTGCTCGACGAGGCGACCTCGGCGCTCGACAGCGATTCCGAGCGCCAGGTCCAGGACGCGCTCAAGCGCCTCAGCGAGGGCCGCACGACGCTCGTCGTCGCCCACCGCCTGTCGACCGTCATCGACGCCGACAAGATCGTCGTGCTCGACGACGGCCGCATCGTCGCCTCCGGCACCCATGCCGAATTGCTCGCCCGCGGCGGCCTCTACGCCAGGCTTTACGCGCTGCAGGGCCAGCCCGACGACAGGGATGCCCCGGCGCGGGCGCAAGCCTGAGCGCGCGCCCTTCGTGCTGAAACGTCTGTCGCGCAAGCCGGCCGTCCAGGCATCGCTGGCATGGCTCGCCGCCAACTACATCCGCCTCGTGCGCGCGACCACGCGCTGGCAGGTCGACAACGGAGAGACCGCCAACCGCCACTGGGATGAAGGCAAGCCCTTCATCCTGGCTTTCTGGCACGGCCGTCTTTTGCTGATGCCGGTGTGCTGGCGCATCGGCGTGCGCATGAACATGCTCATCTCGCACCACCCCGACGGCGAGTTGATCGCTCGGGCCGTGGCCGGCATCGGCATCGCCGCCGTCCGCGGGTCCTCGAAGCGCGGCGGCGCGAACGCCGTGCGTCAGCTCGTCAAAGCGGCCAGGGCCGGCCAGTGCCTCGGGTTTACGCCCGACGGGCCGCGCGGTCCGCGGATGCGCGCCTCGATGGGCGTCATCGACGTGGCGCGCCTATCGGGCTTGCCCATTCTGCCCGTCACGCTCGCCACGCGGCGGCGGCGGGTGCTGAATACCTGGGACCGTTTCTGCATCCCGCTGCCGTTCTCCCGCGGCATCATTCTGTGGGGTACGCCGATGACGGTCGCGCGCGACGCGAACGACGACGCCAGCGAGAAGGCCCGCGCGGCGCTGGAAGACGAACTCATCCGGATCACCGACGCCGCCGACGCCGCCTGTGGCCACCAACCGATCGCGCCGGCGGACCCGGTCGTGGAAACGCCATGAAGCGCATGCCCGCCTTCTGGTCGGCCGGCCATGCGGCGCTGCCGCTGCTGCTCTCGCCGCTCGCCGCGCTCTACGACCTTGCGAGTCGCGCCAGCCGCGCGTTCGCCCAGCCGGCGCGGCCGCCGGTGCCTGTCGTCTGTGTCGGCAACGTCACGATGGGCGGCGCCGGCAAGACCCCCACCGTCATCGCCATCGCCGCGTTTCTCAAGAGCCGGGGCCGCCGCCCGCACATCCTGACCCGCGGCTACGGCGGCAGCGCCAAGGGGCCGCTGCGCGTCGACCCAAACCACGGCGCCAGCGAGGTCGGCGACGAGGCAATCCTGCTCGCCCGCGTCGCGCCCACCTGGGTCGGCGCCGACCGCGCCGACACCGCGCGCCTTGCGATCGACGCCGGCGCCGACGTTCTCGTCATGGACGACGGCTTCCAGAACGTGTCGATTGCCAAGGACCTGTCGTTCCTCGTCGTCGACGGCGGTTTCGGCCTCGGCAACGGCTGGGTGTTCCCGGCCGGACCGCTGCGCGAGACGCCGCAGGCCGCGCTGGCCCGCGCCACGGCGGTGATCTACATCGTCGACCCCGGGGGCGACGCCGCCGGACCGCCGCCGCGCGGCATCGAACGTGTGCCGCTGTTCCCGGCGCAGCTCGAGCCGTCGCCCGAGGCCGCGCTGTTCGCCGACCAGGCAATCGTGGCCTTCGCCGGCATCGGGCGGCCGAAGAAGTTCTTCAACACCCTGCGCGCGCTCGGCGCCAACGTCGTCGGCGCCTATGCCTTCCCCGACCACCACGCCTACGAGGCCGACGACCTGATGACGTTGATCGACGACGCCGTCGCCCAGGACGCGCGGATCGTCACCACCGAGAAGGACGCCGTGCGCCTGCCACCGGAAGCGCGCGACATGGTCGAGGTGCTGCGCGTCGGTCTCGTCTTCGAAGACCCCAAGGCGCTCGAAACCATGCTGTCGCCGATCCTCGACGATGACTAGGGCGGCGATGGCACGCGAGAAAGCACAGCACGACCATGGTTCGTGGACGACCCTGCTCCCCCTGCGCGCAGGGGGAGCGGCGCGTCGCGGCGCAGCCGCGAGGCGCGAGGGGGTTGCCTGCCTCGAAACACGCCCCTGCACTCAGCCCCCCTCCCCGGCCTGCGGCCGGACCTCCCCTGCTGCGCGGGGGAGGAGAACCGGGACGCGGCGGCGATGACGGCGCAAGACGAAACCGGGCAAGGCCCCCTGGGCGGTACCGCGCCGTCGCGCCGCCTGCGCCACGCGCTCGAGGGCCTGCTGGTCTGGCTCCTCGTGCGCCTGTGCCGGTTGCTGTCCGTCGATGCCGCCTCCGCGCTCGGCGGCGCGCTGGCGCGCGGCATCGGGCCGCGCCTCGCGCTCACCCGGCGCGCCGCGCGGCACTACGCGCGCGCCTTTCCGCAAGCCGACGGGCCTGAGGTCGCGGCGGCGATGCGCGCCATGTGGGACAACCTCGGCCGCACCGCCTTCGAGTATCCCAACCTCATCCGCATCGACTGCTACCAGGGCAGTCGTGTCAGCGTCACCGGCGCCGAGCACATCGATCGCCTGCGCGACGACGGCCGTGCGGGCATCTTCTTTTCGGGCCATATCGCCAACTGGGAGATCATGCCGCTCGCCGTCGCCCAGCGCGGCTGCGACATCTCGCTGGTCTACCGCGCCGCCAACAACCCGCACGTCGATCAGATGATCCTCAAGGCGCGCGGCGCCATCACCCACACGCACGTTCCCAAGGGCGCCGTCGGCGCGCGGCAGATGGTGAAGATCATCCGGGACGGCGGCCACCTCGGCATGCTGGTGGACCAGAAGCTCAACGCCGGGATCGCGGTGCCGTTCTTCGGCCAGCCCGCGATGACCGCGCCCGCCATCGCCCAGCTCGCCTTGAAGTACGACCTGCCGCTGGTGCCCTGCGCCGTGCGCCGCACCAAGGGCGCGCATTTCGCCGTCACCATCCATCCGCCGCTCGCGCACCCCGACACGGGCGACCGCGAACGGGACGTCTATGCCCTGATGGTCGAGATCAACAAATTCATCGAAGAGACGGTCCGCGCCAACCCGCCACACTGGATGTGGCTGCACCGGCGCTGGAAGGACTGACTACTCCATCGGCCCGACGATGGTCTCGGGGTCGATCCGCACGTCGAACCAGTTGATGCGCCAGTCGAGGTGCACGCCGGTCACCCGGCCCGTGGCGCCGACGGTGCCGATCGGCTGGCCCTGCTGGACGATGTCGCCCACGCGCGCGCTCACCGTGTCCATGTGCAGGAAGGCCGAGGTCACGCCGTGGCCGTGGTCGAGAATCACCGTGCCGCCGGTGTAGTAGTGGTCGGTCGCGGCCAGCGTCACCTTGCCGCTGGCCGGCGCCAGCACCGGCGAGCCCTTCGGCGCGGCGACGTCGACGCCGTAGTGCGGCTGCCGCGGCTGGCCGTTGAGAATGCGCTGCGAGCCGTAGACCCCCGAGATACGTCCCTGGGCCGGCCAGATGAAGGTCTGCGCGAACCAGGTTTCCGGCAGGTCGTTCGCCCGCGCCGCCGCGATCTCGGCATTGTCCTTGCGGATGCGCGCGAGATCCTCTTCCGACGGCGTCACCATGCGCGGCGGCAGCCCGTCGATGCGCTGGATGTCGTAGCGGCGGGTCGCGATTTCGAGGCGGCGCTGGTCCTCGGCGCCGTCGGCATAGCGGATGCGCAGCGTCACCGGCGCCGTGTCGTCGCGGCCGAAGCCGAACACGAAGCGCCCGTCGGGCGACACCCGCAGTTCCTTGCCGTCGAGAAACACCCGCGCGCCTTGCTCGGCCTGGCCGCGGATCAGCCCGCCCTGCACGAAGGCGCCGTCGAGCACGAGGTTGGCCGCCGCCGCGGACTGTCCGAATCCGGCGATGAGAACCGCTGCCAAGAGAACGTGGGCAAGCAGTTTCATCGCCGCCTCCTAGGGCGCTGATCTTCCGGCACGGACTCCAGCAACAGGTTCATGCAGGACAGATATTCGTCGAGAACGAACGCGTAGAAACCGTCGCCCGGAACGGAGAACGTCAACGGTTCTCGATACTCCATCGATTCGACCATGAACGACGCGCCTTCCTCGAGCATGGAAGGGATGGCATCGAAGACCAGGCGTTCGTTGAACGAAACGGCGGCGTACTCGGCGGGCGTACCGATGGGTGTGAAACCGAAGGTGGAGAAATACTCGTTCCTGACAAGCACGCGCGCCCCGCGCTGAAACACGGGCCTCGCGTCAAAGCGCTCGCGTTCGGCCATATAGACGCGCATGTGCAGGTACCAAGCCTCGGGATCTTCGCCGCGCGTCGTGAGAACCACCGTAGCCAACTGGTCGTCCATCTTGACGCTGACGTCGAGCCCACACCCAACCAGACTTCCCGCCTCGACTTGGCGCATCGCCTGGACCCCCATGATCTCGGCCTCGGCTGCCGCGACGCGATCGGGCGATCCGGTCGCAACGGCAAAGAGGACCATGGCCGCGAGAAGGGCGACGATCCGCATCGCTACTTCCGCAGGGCGCGCCGTTCTTCGGCGCGCTTGTGCGAGATTTCGGCCGTGGCGTAGGCCTCCTGCGTCTCGAAGTCCCAGTAGCGCAGGTCCTCGAGCTCGATCTGCGCGCCGGTGACGGCGCAGGTCACGTAGGACCCCGGCACGATCACGTCGAACGAGCCCGAGTGGTATCGGAGTTTCGCTTCGCCGCCGCCGCGCGGTCCGTGCATCAGAACAGGTCTCCTTGCTGCCCGCCGGGCGGCCGGGGGCGCGCCTTCTTCGGGCGCGGCGGTGCCGCCTCTTTCCGGTCCGGGGCGTCGCCGCCCACCGTGGCGCCGACGAACCCGTCGGCGAATTCTATCACGAGCGCCTCGCCGGCGCTGGTTTCGGCGGCGCGCTTGATCGGCCGTTCGCGCCCGGAATCCCTGACCAGCGCAAATCCGCGCTCCAGCACGTTCTGATAGGACAGGCTTTCGAGCAGCCGGCTCTGGCCGTCGAGCGTCTCTTCCGCGGTGGCGAGAATGCGCGACATGTCGCGGTTCAGCGCCGCTGCGGCGCGGGCCAGGCGCTCGCGCTCGCCGGTCACGCGTTCGGCCACGAGGCGCACCTGCAGGCGGGCGGCGACATGCCGGAGGCGGCTACCGTGGTGGCGCACATCGCCGGCCAGCGCCCGGGCCAGGCTCCTGGCGGCGACCGCCGTACGCGTCTGACCTGCTTTGAGGCGGTCGCGCAGCAGCCCGGGGCGCAGGCCGCGGCGCGCCTCGCGCAGGGCGCTCTCACGGCGTTCGACCCCGGTCTTGAGCGCGCGGTCCAGCCGCAGCGACACATCGTCGAGCCGTTGCGCCGCAAGCCCGAGCATTTCGCGCGGGTCGCGCAGGCCGCGCCGCGCCGCGTTCAGTTCGGCGCGGGCCTCGCGCATGCGCCGGTTGAGCGCGGCGAGCAACCGTTGCTGATGACTGGCGACGTCGTAGGCGAGTTCCTGGCGCACCGGCACCGCCATCTCCGCCGCCGCCGTCGGCGTCGGCGCGCGCCGGTCGGACGCGTAGTCGATCAGCGTCGTGTCAGTCTCGTGCCCGACGGCCGAGATCAGCGGAATGGCGCTTTCGGCCACGGCGCGCACCACGGGCTCTTCGTTAAAGCACCACAGGTCCTCGATCGAGCCGCCGCCGCGCGCCACGATCAGGACGTCGGGTCGCGGCACCGCACCACCCTCGGGCAGCGCGTTGAAGCCGCGGATGGCGGCGGCGATCTTGTGCTCGGCGCCCTCGCCCTGGACCGGCACCGGCCAGATCAGGACATGGCGGGGAAAGCGGTCGCGCAGGCGGTGCAGGATGTCGCGGATCACCGCACCGGTCGGCGAGGTGACGACGCCGATCACCTCGGGCAGATAGGGGATGGGCTTCTTGCGCGCCGGATCGAACAGACCTTCGGCCTGCAGCTTGCTGCGCCGCTCTTCGAGCAGCGCCATCAGCGCGCCGACGCCAGCCGGCGCCACGGCATCGATGATGATCTGGTACTGCGACTTCTTGGCGAAGGTCGTGACCTTGCCCGTGACGACGACCTCGAGCCCTTCCTTGGGAACGAAGCGCAGCCGCTCCCACGACGAGCGGAAGCAGATGCCTTCCAGTACCGCGTCGGCGTCCTTGAGCGTCAGATAGGCGTGGCCGGAGGAGGCGCGGTAGATGCGCGAGATCTCGCCCTTGACCCGCACTCGGCCGAAGGCGTCCTCGATGCTGCGCTTGAGCGCGCCGGCGATTTCGCCAACGGAGTATTCCGGGACGTTGCCGGTGCCGCCGGCGGGTTCGCTGTCGGGAAGGTCTGCCATGGACGTGCCTCCATGTTACAAAGGTCGCGCGGAACCAACAAACATGCCGTCGAAGGGACCGGAGGGAAAAGCGGGATGAACATCCTCGTCGTCGGATCGGGCGGGCGCGAACACGCGCTGTGCTGGGCCATCGCGAAATCGCCGCTGTGCACCAGCCTGTACTGCACCCCGGGCAACGCCGGGATCGCCCAGGTCGCGACCTGCCTCGACGTCGGCGCCGAGGACATCGAGGGCATCATCGACATCGTCAACCACCACGACATCGGCCTCGTCGTCATCGGCCCCGAGGCGCCGCTGGTCGCCGGCCTCGCCGACGCCGTCACGGCCGACGGCGTCAAGGCCTTCGGCCCCAGCCGGGCGGCGGCGATCCTTGAGGGCTCCAAGGGTTTCATGAAGGACCTGTGCGCCAAATACGACATCCCGACCGCCGCCTACGGCCGCTTCAGGGACGCGATCGACGCCAAGGACTTCATCGCCCGCACCGGCGCGCCGATCGTGGTCAAGGCCGACGGCCTGGCCGCCGGCAAGGGCGTGGTCGTCGCCACGACCGTGTCGGAGGCGAATGCCGCCGTCGAAGACATCCTCGGTGGCAAGTTCGGCAAGGCCGGCGCCGAACTCGTGATCGAAGAGTTTCTTGAGGGCGAAGAGGCGAGCCTGTTTGCCCTCACCGACGGCAAGAACGTGCTCGCGCTGGCCGGCGCGCAGGACCACAAACGGGTCTTCGACGGCGACGAGGGCCCCAACACCGGCGGCATGGGCGCCTACTCGCCGGCGCCCGTCCTCGATGACGCGATGACGGCGCGCGTCATGGACGAGATCATCCGTCCGACCGTCGCGGCCATGAACGCCGAGGGCCGGCCATTCAAGGGTGTGCTCTACGCCGGGCTGATGATCACCGCCGACGGTCCCAAGCTGATCGAATACAACGTCCGCTTCGGCGACCCCGAGACCCAGCCGCTGATGATGCGGCTCGACAGCGATCTCGTCCCGGCGCTGCTCGCCTGCGCCGACGGCACGCTCGACACGGTGGACCTGCGCTGGAAGGACGAGGCAGCGCTGTGCGTCGTCATGGCGGCCGACGGCTATCCCGGCGCCTACGAGAAGGGCAGCGTCATCAAGGGTCTCGAGAAAGCCGGCGCGATGGACGGTGTGACCGTGTTCCACGCCGGCACCGCGACGAAGGGCGGCGAGACCGTCGCCACCGGCGGCCGTGTGCTCGGCGTCACAGCGTTGGGCCGCGACGTCGCCGAAGCCCAGAAAAAGGCCTACGCCGCCGTCGACGTCATCGACTGGCCCGGCGGCTTCTGCCGCCGCGACATCGGCTGGCGCGCG
>JAYQVF010000090.1:0-12451 GCA_038148335.1 Alphaproteobacteria bacterium
CGGCGCTCTTCGAGAACCTCGACGACTTCCGTCGGTTGCATCCCGCGCTGACATCGCGCGAGCGCAGCGCACTTGTCCCCAGCGAATCTGTGCTGCCAATCCATCCCGGTGCGTTGAGGTACTACCTGGAAGCAGGTCTGCTCCCCAAACGCTGAGCGCATGGACTCCGTCGCATCGTCAGGATCGAGCGATGCGGTACCGGAGCGCGCAAAAAAAGGGGGAGCAATGCTCCCCCAAGTCAGGCACTGACTTGCAGCTATTTTGAGGACATGACCATCGGACCTTCGACATCGAAGGCGACCAGGACACGGCGGTTTCGCGCAGAACGGACGCCATCGCCGAGGTTTTCAGCCGAGTCTGTTTCGCCGACCGCATCGACGCGAATCCTGTCGGCTTGGACGCCATGGCGGACCAGTTCGTCGCGGACGGTGTTTGCCCGGTGGCGCGACAGGTCGAAGTTGTAGGCATTCGTCCCCGACGTATCGGTATGGCCGACCACCGTGATCCCGCTGGACCGGTTCGAGATTAGGAACCGTGCCATTTCCGCGACCAGCTGGTTCGCGGTCGAGCTCAACCTGGCGCTGTCCCAGTCAAAGAAGACCCAATTCTCTTTGATGACACGAGGCCCGGCGACCATTTTCGGGACGGGGGCCGGAGCCGGCGCGGCGGCTGCCGGAACGGCTGCCTTCGGCGCTGGCATGGCGGCCTGCTGGGTCGGCTGCGGCGCGCGCGCGCTGGCTAACGCACTTTGCGCGTTGGCCATCGCCGTTTCGAAGCGCTGCTGGCATACCGAATGCCTTTTCTGGCGGTCACGCTCGGCCTCTTCCATCCAGCAATCGAAAGCAACTTGGGCTTTCGACGCCTGGTTCGGAATGAGGTCGCGCCCGCCGTCTTCGAGCATTTGCATCAACGCGATGCGGGCGTTCTCCAGCGGATCTTCGATGGTCATGTCGAGGTCACGAGCGTTCATCGGCTCGGGGATCACGAGGTAGCCTTCATGGGCCGAGAAGCCCTTGCCGAGGAAGTACGTCCAGTCTTCGTCATTGATGTCGATCTGGGTACGATCGCCGGCCAGTTCGTAGTAGTCGCGATGGAGGGCCTCGCCAAAGGCCGAAATCTGCTTCCCCGCACTGAACTGAATGGGAATGTCATCGGCCGCTGCGGGCACCGCCAACGCGGCGACGCCGGCCAGCAGTACGGTCGCAGACAACAAGCGTTTCGTAAGCATGAAATCTCCTTTCAAGAGATTATCTTCGCGAAGCGGCGCCGTGCACGGTGTGCGGACCGCTTCAGTCTTCCTAGCCTGTGTAAAAGCCTCTCGCGGGATCTAGCGCCCTCAGGCGGCGCGGGCGTAAGTCATTTCGTGGGGAGGCGAACTTCGAACGACCGACCCAACCATCGGACTACTTTGAACCAATCGATTGGGACCGCGTCTTCGAGATAAGCTCGTGTGGCGTTATCTAATCCGAATACTAGACGCGATTGGGCTCTGTGCATGTCCACTACAGCACACCCGGACTCAGCGGCCGGAAACGGACTCAATAGCCGGAAAGTTGTGGGGCCGCGCGGAGCGCAAGACTCCGAGAGCCAGGTCTGACCGCGCTGTCGGCGCAGGAGCGTGGAAAGACTTCGGTGAGCTGAACAGCAAGAAAGCGCCGCTCCAAGACCTCAGCGAATCGCCGGTACGAGGCCAGATTCGGGCTGTGCCGGAAGCGGCGTGTCGGGCCGCTTCTAAGGCATTGCGATGCGACTCGGGCCGCCCGGCGTCGCCTTGGCGGCGGCGGAATCGCTGGCGGCTTGGGTGCGCTCCCAATCGAACATGTTGTCGCGCGTACGGGGGACCGCTTCGAAGTCTTTCGCGAGCTGAATCTGAAAGACGGCAAGACTGTCATGACGGAAGCCCATCTCGCAAGAAACGAGATACAGCTCCCACATGCGGCAGAACCGTTCGTCATAGATCGCGGCGATGCGATCGCGGTTTTCGTTGAACCGGGCGCGCCAGAGCTTGAGGGTGTCGGCGTAGTGTACTCGCAGGATCTCGACGTCCGTCGTCACGAGGCCCGACTTCTCGACGACTGCCATGACCTCCGACAACGTCGGGACATCGGTGCCCGGAAAAATATACTTGCGGATGAACGGATTGACCGGCACCGCGCGTTGCGCGCACTGACAAGGTCTCTGCGGTCGTCGACCCGACACCACATCGCCGCTAAGTCGCGGGAACTCGAATCCAGACCGCGTCCAGAAAAACACTTCAATATCAATGACTTAGCTGTGGCGGAGAGAGAGGGATTCGAACCCTCGAAACGGGAAATCCCCGTTTAACGGTTTAGCAAACCGCCGCCTTCAGCCACTCGGCCATCTCTCCGTTGCGGAGCCGTTGTAATCGCGGCCTTTTCTCAAGTCAAACAACGCGGCAGGGCGCAGAAACCAAGGCGAACTGGGGCTCAGATCACGCGTCTGCGACAGCCACGCCGGATTTACCCGGAGACGGATACCTGCCCTTGTCGTAGACTCGCCTGGCCAGGGCCCACGCTGGCAGGTGCGACGTTTCTCGATGACCAAGACCGTTTTTGTCGTTTGCGAACGCGTGTTCGCGCAGCCCCATCTCTCGCGACGGGAGTCGCAGAACGTCCTTGGTGCGTTCACCACGCGCGAGGAGGCCGAGGAATGGGCCCGCGAAATGCTCGAACGCGAGAAGCCCAACAGCAACGAATATCAAGTTTATGAGCTGAAGCTCGGCAAGGGCAGCGCGAAGGGGATCAAACCCGTCGCCATCGCCACGAACTGGGAACATGGGCGCCCGGAGGACGTGATGCGAATGCACCGGTGGATCGACGGCAAATAGCGCGTTAGGCGGCTATGTCCGCCACGAGCCGGCCACCGGTCATGCGGACGAGTTCTTCCGCAGTAGTCTCAAAGACACAATGGGTATGGCCTGCCGCCGCATAAACCCTATCGAACCGGCGCAGGCTGTCGTCGATCGCTACGGGCAAGCGCGTTGCGTGTCCTACCGGCGCGACTCCACCAATAGCGAAACCCGTCGCCGCACGCACAGCGTCTGCATCGGCGCGCCGCACTTTGCCCGTTCGCCCGAGCGCTACCCGCAGTTCTTCGATCTTGCACTGACGATCGCCTGCGACAAGCGCCATTACAGGCTCGTCGCCACAGACGAAGACGAGGGATTTGACGATTGCGCCGAGCGGACATCCCAGGGCTTCCGCGGCGTCCTTGGCCGTCCGGGCAGTTTCACCGAGTTCGATGATTTCGGCCGAAGAACCCGCTGCGATCAGCGCTTCACGCACGCGCAGAACCGACGGCCGCCGGAGGTTCGACACGAAGAGCGCGCTAGCGCGCGACCTTGCGCTTACCGGCGTCGCGCTGGGTCCTGCCGTAGAGCTTTTCCTTGGCGGCCTTGTCCATCTTGATCTCTTTGCCCGGCGCCTGACGCTCCGAGAGCACCTTCAGCCCCCGCTGAACGCCTGGGCGTTTCTCAATCTCCAGATACCAGCGGTGGAGATTCTCATATTCCTCCAGCTTGACGCCCTGAAAATAGGGAATGATCCAAGGCCAAACCGCCATGTCGGCAATGGAGTACCTGTCGTTTGCGAGGTACTCGTGCTTTTTCAGCCGGGTATCGAGAACGCTGTAAAGGCGCCCGGCTTCGTTCGTATAGCGCTTGATCGCATATGGTATGCGCTGCGGACAGTACTTACGGAAGAAGTTGGCTTGCCCGAGCATCGGGCCGACGCCCCCCATCTGGAACATCAGCCACTGAACCACCTCGTAGCGCTCGCGCGTCCGCTTGGGCATGAACTGGCCGGTCTTTTCGGCGAGGTACATGAGGATCGCACCCGACTCGAAGATCGCGATCGGTTTGTTTCCCGGCCCCTTCTCGTCGACGATGGCCGGCATCTTGTTGTTCGGGCTGATCTTCAGGAAGGACGGCTTGAACTGGTCGCCCTGCGTGATGTCGATGCCGATGACCTTATAGTCGAGGCCCGTCTCCTCGAGCATCGTGTGGACCTTGATGCCGTTCGGCGTCGGCCAGGAATAGCAACGAATCATCCGAGATCCTCCTAGGCCGCACGGCGCTTGTATTGCGCGGCGCCGAACAGCATTTCCTTGCTCTTTTTGTCCATCGGCCCTGGGCGGCGACGGTCGGCCAGAACTTGCACCCCGCGCTGTACGGCTGGACGTTTCTCGATTGTCTCGTACCAGCGTTTCAAATTGGGGTAATCCTCAAGCTTTTGGCCCTGGTTGGCATGAGAGCGCAGCCACGGGTAAATGGCGATATCGGCGATCGAGTACTTGTCGTTCGCGATGAACTTGGACTTCTTCAGCTGCCGGTCGATGACACCGTAAATGCGCGTCGCCTCGTTGGTGTAGCGATCATAGGCATACTGAATCCGTTTCGGCGCGTAGTTGCGGAAATGATGAGCCTGGCCGAGCATCGGACCGACGCTGGCCATCTGGAACATCAGCCACTGGATGACCTGGTACTTCTGACGTGTGGCCTTGGGCAGGAATTTTCCCTCCTTCTCGGCGAGATACATCAGAATCGCCCCCGATTCGAAGAGGGATATCGGCTTGCCGCCCGGACCCTTGCGATCAACGATCGCGGGCATCTTGTTGTTGGGACTGATCTTCAGAAACGATGGCTTGAACTGATCGCCCTGGCCAATATTGATGGGGTGCACCTTGTAGGCGAGCCCGAGCTCTTCCAACAGAATATGAACCTTGTGCCCGTTTGGCGTCGGCCACGTGTAGAGATCGATCATTCGTCCTTCACTCCGGCAAGGGTTTCGGCGGTCAGGCCGTCTCGGCGGCCGCCTGGCGCAAATAGGAGAGGCCCTGAATTGCGCGACTTCCGTACCACGATACCATTTCGCCATCGATCATGCGCAAAGTCTTTGACCCGGTGCGGAACCTGTCCCTGAAGTCGGCGACATGCTCTTCAGTGAAACTGAACGGCTCGGTCGAGAACAGAACGATGTCGGTCTTTTCGAGGAGCGCCGGCGTTATCTGCACTGTCGGGTAGCGCACCTTGGTGTCGGTCGAGACCGGTCGCCAGCGCACCAGTTCGAGCATCCGGGCAATATAGGTGTTGGGCGACACCGTCATCCACGGATCTTTCCAGATCAGATAGAGCACCCGCCGGTCACGCAGCCGCGGCGCGAATGTCATCACGGAACGAAGCGCCTTTTCGAAGTCCTGGCACAGCGCTTCGGCTCGCTCTTCCCGGCCGAAGATAGCCCCCAGCATGCGATAGAGATCGAGATTGTCTCGCGGCAGGAGCGGATGGGTGACAATCACATTGGGCACGAAGTCGCGCAACGCATCGGCCATCTCGCGGGTGTTCTCGTCCACGTTCAGGACGACGTGCGTAGGGGCCAGTTCGCGCATCCGGTCCATGTTGATTTTCTTGGTGCCGCCGACACTCGGCAACCTCTCAAGCCTGTCTCTGGGATGAGTACAGAACTGTGTTCTCGCCACGACGCTGTCGCCGAGATTCAGATCAAACAGCAGTTCTGTAATGCTCGGCACGAGTGAAACAACTCGCGCCGCACCCGGATCGACCGGAGCGTGGGTGACCCCCATGACATCGCGCGGATGGCGGGACTCGGCCACCTACCCTATCCCGTCAGCTTTCGCAGCAGCAGCTCGTTGACGATCTTTGGATTGGCTTTGCCTTCCGAGCCCTTCATCACCTGACCAACAAAGAACCCGAGAAGTTTGTCCTTGCCGGCCCGGTACTCCTCCACCTTGGCGGGATTGGCGCCTAGCACCGCGTCAACCAGTGCCTCGATGGCCCCGCTGTCAGTCACCTGACGGAGGCCCTTTTCCTCGACAACGACTTCCGGCGCCTTACCGGTCTTGAACATCTCGTCGAAGACATCCTTGGCGATCCGGCCGGAAATCGTGTCATCCGCGATCAGATCGATCAAAGCGCCGAGATGCGGCGCACTGACCGGCGATTGCGAAATCTCGAGCCCGGCCTTGTTCAGCGCGCCGAAGAGGTCTCCCATAATCCAGTTGGCGACCGTCTTGGCGTCGCGCCCGTGCGCGGCCTCCTCGAAGAAATCGGCGATCTCGCGTTCCGCCACCAGGACGCCTGCGTCATAGGTCGAGAGGCCCAGTTCGGTGACAAGACGCGCCCGACGATCATCGGGCAGTTCAGGAAGGGTCGCAGCAATGGCGTCGACCCAGTCCTGCGTGAACTCGAGGGGCAAGAGATCGGGATCGGGAAAGTAGCGATAGTCGTGTGCCTCCTCCTTGGAGCGCATCGACCGCGTCTCGCCCTTCCTGGAATCGAAAAGCCGTGTCTCCTGCACGACCGTCCCGCCATCTTCGAGAACATCGATCTGACGCCGCGCCTCGTATTGGATCGCTTGCTGGACGAAGCGCACCGAGTTGACGTTCTTGATCTCGCAGCGCGTGCCGTAGGGCTCGCCCGGCCGGCGCACCGACACGTTGACGTCGGCGCGCATACTGCCTTCTTCCATATTGCCGTCGCAGGTGCCGAGGTAGCGCAAGATCGTCCGCAGCTTGCGCAAGTACGCAGCAGCCTCCTCTGGCGAACGGATATCCGGCTCCGAGACGATCTCCATAAGCGCAACGCCGGCCCGGTTGAGGTCAACATAGGTAAGGTCCGGGTGCTGGTCGTGGACGCTCTTGCCGGCGTCCTGCTCAAGATGGAGGCGCGTGATCCCGACCTCGCGGGTTTCGCCATCCTCCATGTCGAGCACCACCTTGCCGGCGCCGACAACGGGCTGCAGATATTGAGAGATCTGATAGCCTTGCGGCAGGTCCGGGTAGAAGTAGTTCTTGCGATCGAACACCGACCGCAGATTGATCTGCGCCTTCAGCCCCAGTCCCGTGCGCACCGCCTGTTCGACGCAGACCTTGTTGATGACCGGCAGCATGCCGGGCATTGCTGCGTCGACCAGACTCACCTGCGAATTGGGCGCCGCACCGAAGGCGGTCGCCGCACCCGAGAACAGTTTTGAGTTCGAGGTCACCTGGGCGTGCACCTCCATGCCAATTACCATCTCCCACGGCCCGGTCGTTCCCTGGATGATCCCGCTCATGCTGCACCCCGCCACCACGGCGCGGGCGATGCCTTGAACGCTGCGGCACGTTCAAGAGCGCGCCCCACGCGCAGCACGGTCTCCTCGTCGAACGCCCGACCGACGACCTGCAGACCCAGCGGCAGGCCCTGCGGCGACAGGCCGGCAGGCACCGAAAGGCCGGGCAAACCCGCCATGTTGGCCGGGACGGTGAGAACGTCGTTCAGATACATCGCCACCGGATCGTCGCTCTTGTCTCCGGGACCGAATGCCGCCTCGGGCGTGGTCGGTGTCAGCAATGCGTCGACCTTTTCCCACGCCTTCTTGAAATCGTCGGCGATCAGCGTCCTGATCTTCTGTGCTTTGAGATAGTAGGCGTCGTAATAGCCGGCCGAGAGGACGTAAGTGCCGATCAGAACGCGCCGCCGAACCTCGGCGCCGAATCCCCTGGCGCGGGTTTGCTCGTACATGGCCGTCAGGTCGCCGCCGTCGTCGACCCGTAGACCGTAGCGGACGCCATCGTAGCGGGCGAGATTTGAGGACGCTTCAGCAGGCGCAACAATATAATAGGCGGGCAGCGCATACCGGGTATGGGGCAGGCTGACCTCGACAATCTCGGCACCCGCGTCCCTGAGCCAACCGATGCCCTGCTCCCAAAACGCCGTAATCTCTTCAGGAGCCCCATCGACCCTGTACTCTGCCGGAATCCCGATCCGCAACCCGCGAACGCCGTCTTCGAGCGCCGCTTCGTAGTCAGGTACTGGCATGTCGACCGATGTCGAATCCTTGGGATCATGCCCCGCCATGGCACCCAGCATGATCGCCGCATCACGCACCGTGCGCGTCATTGGCCCGGCCTGGTCGAGACTTGAGGCAAACGCAACGATGCCCCAGCGCGAGCATCGACCGTACGTCGGCTTCAGTCCGACCGTACCGGTAAAGGCAGCCGGTTGGCGGATGGAACCTCCCGTATCCGTGCCAGTCGCACCAAGACAAAGGTGCGCGGCAACTGCCGCCGCCGAACCCCCGCTTGAGCCGCCGGGCACGAGGTTGCGATTGTCTCCCGGTCGACGCCAGGGGTTGAGGACAGGGCCGTAGTAGCTTGTCTCGTTGGACGACCCCATCGCGAATTCGTCCATGTTGGTCTTGCCCAACATGACGGCACCGGCCCGCCACAGGTTCTCAGTCACGGTCGATTCGTACGGCGGCTTGAACCCGTCGAGAATATGAGAGGCTGCCGTCGAGAGGATTCCCTTGGTGCAGAACAGGTCCTTGATGGCAAGCGGAATTCCCTCAAGCGCCCCGCCCTCGCCCTTGACGAGACGAGCATCGGCGCGCGCAGCGTCCTTGAGGGCCCGTTCCGCGGTCTCGCTCACGAAAGCATTTAATGCGCGGGCGTCCTCGATCGCCGCGACATGCGCCTCGGCAAGCTCCTTCGCCGAGAACTCGCCAGCCCGCAAACGCGCCCGGGCGTCGGCCAGCGTAAGCTGCGTGAGCTCGCTCATTCGACCACTTTCGGCACGACGAAGTAGCCCTCGGCATCCTCCGGAGCGTTGGCAAGGACGTCTCCCGGCCGGTTGCCATCGGAGATCGTGTCTTCACGCCAGTGAAGCGGATGGGCGACAACACTGGTCATCGGCGGGACGTCCGCAGTGTCCACCTGATCCAGTTGCTCAATCCACTTGAGGATTCCCGACAGCTCGCTGGCCATTGGCTCGAGGTCGTCCTCTCGCATGGCGATGCGGGCAAGGCGCGCGATCCGCGCAACGGTGGCTTTATCAAGCGACATGTGTCACGTTCTCAGGCAACAAACCGGCTGTCGGAAACAGCCGGAAAACCGCAGAATTCCGGGCAAAATCGGGCGGACCCTAACACTCGTCATGTGTCCAGGCAAGACCAGCGACCTTGCACGTCTGAAAGCCGAACTCGCCCCCGGCAAGCGGTTGCTCGGCCTCGACGTCGGCTCCAAGACGATCGGCCTCGCAGTCTCGGACCCAGGTCTATCCCTGGCAACACCGGCACACACGGTGAAGCGTCGCAAGCTCAAGGACGATGTCGCAGCCCTCCGGGCGGTCGTCGAGGATCGCAATATTGGAGGTCTGATCATCGGTCTGCCGGTCAACATGGACGGCAGCGAGGGCCCGCGTTGCCAGTCCGTGCGGCAATTTGCGGCGAACATCCAGCCCTCCATCGGCTTGCCGGTCGCATTCTGGGATGAGCGACTGTCCACGGCGGCGGTCGAACGCACCCTGATCGAACAGGACGTCTCCCGGCGCCGGCGTGAACAGGTCATCGACGCCCATGCAGCGGCCTTTATCCTCCAGGGTGCTCTAGACCGATTGAAGTCGATTGACGCTGCGGTGGAGTGACATGTCGGACATACTCGGCGCCACGGTCCCTGTATTCCTTGTCGTGCTGCTTGGCGCTGCGTTGTCCTACCGCGCGGTCATCGGTCGTGAAGCCTGGCAGCGCCTGCAGGCGCTCAACTACTTTCTTTTCATTCCGGCCATGTTCCTGTCCGGCCTCGCGTCAGCCGATTTCGCCGATGCTGCCCTCGCTCGGATCGTGGTCGTGACGGCGGTCGCGCTAGGTGCTGGGACCGGAGCCGTCTGGCTCTGGCACTCCCGGAAGAAAGGGCGCCACGATCTTGGGCCACAGCTTCTGGACGCGGCAATTCGGGCCAACGTCCCCTATGGCATGGGACTGAGCCTTGCCTTGGGCGGACAGGCCGGCCTTCACCTCTTTCTCGTTGCCGCAGCAACCTACCTGCCGACTGTTGTCCTTGCCGGCGGCCTATTTGCGCAGCTCGCCGGACGCCGGGACGGTGACCCGGAAACGGAACAGCACTATGCCCTCGTTTCGGCATTCCGCCTCCTCGCCCAAAACCCGATCGTCGCTGGCGCGATTCTCGGCATCGTCGTCCACGTGAGCGGGGTTCCTCTTGCCAGCGGCATCAATGCGATGGTGGAGGTCGCCGGATATGCGGCGATCCCAATTGGGCTTCTGGGATCGGGCGCGTTCCTGAGCCTTGCAGCGGCACAAAACGCTCTCGAAGCGACACGCGCGGACGTTGCGCTCATCCTTGGAATCAAGCTGATCGTCTTGCCCGCCATCGCCGGGGTTCTCGCACTAGCGACGGGCCTCGATGGCGGCGCAACCGTTGCGGTTGTGCTGATCACGGCCCTGCCCTCCGTGACACCGCGATATACAGTACTTGGAAATCCATCACGAAATGCAACGCTGAGCGGTATTGCAACGCTGGCAACCGTCGTTTCTGGAGTCACGATACCGGTCACGCTTTGGATCGCTAGCTAGTTGTCGCAGGTTCGCCGGGCACCTATAGTCGAACTTTAATGACATCGCCTGCCCCGACGCCCTTTCCTCATCGGCACTTGCTGGATATTGAGGATTTGACGACCGCGGAGATTTCCGCACTTCTCGACCTTTCCGACTCCTTCGTCGAATTGAATCGCCGACCCGAGAAAAAGCTCGGTCGTCTGCGCGGCCGAACCCAGATCAACCTCTTCTTCGAGAGTTCGACGCGGACCAAGACCTCGTTCGAGCTCGCCGGCAAGAGACTTGGTGCGGACGTCATCAACATGTCGGTCGAAGGATCCGCCATCAAGAAGGGCGAAACCCTCATAGATACGGCGATGACGTTGAACGCCATGCAACCCGATCTGATGGCGATTCGACATGCCGATAGCGGCGCGGCCGAACTTCTGTCCCAAAAAGTAAACGGTTCGGTGATTAACGCCGGCGACGGCAGCCATTCCCATCCAACGCAGGCCCTGTTGGACGCTCTGACGATTCGGCGCCGGCTGGGCCGGCTGGAAGGGCTGGTTGTGGCAATTTGCGGCGATATCCTGCACAGCAGAGTGGCTCGTTCTAACATTCAGCTCCTGGGAAAGATGGGAGCGCTGGTTCGCGTCGTCGCGCCGCCAACGCTGCTGCCGGCTTGCGTCGAGCGCCTGGGCGTCGAAGTCCATCACGACATGGCGTCGGGCCTGAATGACGCAGACATCGTCATGATGCTGCGGCTGCAACTAGAGCGCATGAAGGGAGCGTTTGTCCCCTCGATACGGGAATATTTCCGCTACTACGGGCTCGACCGCGACAAGCTGGCTCATGCCAAGCCCGATGCGCTTATCATGCATCCAGGGCCCATGAACCGCGGGGTCGAGATCGACACCGAGGTTGCCGACGACATCAACCGAAGCGTCATCCGCGAGCAGGTGGAAATGGGCGTCGCCGTGCGCATGGCCTGCCTCGATGCGCTCGTGCATCGCCAACTCGACGCGCCGATCAGTCAGGCCGCGGCATGAGTTCGCATTCCGGCAAAACAGCGTACGTCAACGCGCGGCTGCTGGATCCGGGCACAGGCCGCGACGAAACCGGCGACCTTCTCACCGTCGGAACAGAGATCAGGGACATCGGCAACCTGTTCTCCGGAGGAACGCCTGAGGACGCTACCGTCGTGGATTGCCGAGGCCATTGCCTTGCCCCGGGGTTGATCGACATGGCGGCCTCGCTCGGCGAGCCCGGCCGCGAACACAAAGAGACTATTGCGACGGCAACACGTGCAGCGGCCGTGGGCGGCGTTACCACGCTCGTCGCCCTGCCTGATACCAAACCTATCATCGACGAGATCGCGCTTGTCGAATTCCTTGACCGTCGCGCTCAGGCAGCCGGCGAAGTACACGTTTTGCCAGCTGCAGCCGTCACGAAAGGGCTGCTGGGCCAGGAAATGACCGAAATTGGATTGCTCGGCGAAGCAGGCGCGGTCCTTTTCACCGACGGCTATCGCAGCATCGCCAGCGCCCAGGTCCTGAGACGCGCGCTCTCCTATGCGACGACGTTCAATGCGCTGATAGCTCACCATACCGAAGTCGCCGAAATCGTGGGCGATGGGGTGATGAACGAGGGCGAAACCGCGACACGGCTTGGCCTGGGCGGGATTCCTGGCGCCGCCGAAACGATCATGGTCGAGCGTGACCTGCGGATCGCAGAGATGACGGGTGGCCGCTATCACGCGTCGTCAATTTCCACCGCGGAATCGGTCGAAGCTGTGCGGCGGGCAAAGGCGAAAGGTCTCAACGTGAGCTGCGCGGTCGCGCCCTATCACTTTTCGCTCAACGACGCCGAGGTCGGACCGTACCGCACCTTTGCCAAAGTGGCTCCGCCGTTGCGCGGCGAGATGGATCGTCAGGCCATCGTCGAAGGGTTGGCCGACGGCACCATCGACGTCATCGCGAGCCATCATCGCCCAGAGGATCCTGAGGGGAAGCGCCTACCGTTCGCGCAGGCCGCCTTTGGTGCCGTCGGGCTGGAAACCCTGCTGGCCATAAGCCTCGATCTCTATCACGCGGATCGTCTCACGC
>JAYQVF010000091.1:0-12348 GCA_038148335.1 Alphaproteobacteria bacterium
GACCATGACCCATCAATTATCTTTCCCATGAACCTGTCTCACAGAATTGGTCCACCTCAATGAGACGGTTGCAGGGCTTTCAGAGCAGTTTGAACTGCATCCCAACCAGGTCATCCAGTTCCGCCAACATACAATAGAGAGAAAAATACCAGGGCTCCTTGCCAAAGGGGGGCAACCAAACCCTCGCGCCCATCGAAAACAGACCTAAAAGTCCTGCATGCCAAGATTGGGTAACCGACCTCGGGAAATGTTTTTTACAGAAGGAGCGATCAGCGAGGCAGGATTGCTTAGCGCCAAACGATGATTAACCAACAGTACCCTTCTAGCGCGGTTGCCCAATGCAAGCTTCTGGGCCTGTCTCCGCCCATTTCCAACGACTTCCCAGGCCGCCTTCAGCTGAAAACTTGATCTGATGAAGCGGATCGATAACCTGCATATGGGCTATCCGCTCAAGATCGCGCTATCGCAAGCTTTACGATCATTCTGACAGGGCAGAATAAAACATTACTTTGTCTCTGAGCGCAGGAGTGACTCGATCAAGAATACTGATATCAATTTGCTTGCCCGTAGCTTTGATCGTGGCGAGCACATTTGGCGTCTTATCGCCGAACTTTAGTCCAAGCCACTCGGCCAATTGATTCGCTGTTTTTGCTGGTTGATTGACTAGTGATGTGTAGAGCACGTGAAAAACTCTCTCACCCTCGGGCGGTGCATCGCTCATGCGTACGTAGTAATACGCACAGCGGTCAATCTCGCCAAGGCTGCGCCACAACTCCTCGTCGCCAACGGCCACCCAGTAGGGTATGCGCACACCATCATACAAGCGGAATGGCCAGATAAGATTTTGTGCCCCCCCACGCTCCTGGAACCATCCCTTGCGAATCAGCGAATGAATTGTCTCGATCGCGCCACGCTTAATAACGACAAGTCGGGTATCTGGGTATCGGAGGTGGAACTTTCCCAGCAGGGGAACAATGTTCGGGACCTTGTAAGCGAGGACACTGCGCACAGCTTCCTGCATGACCTCGAACTTGCTCCTCGAGCGGCCCAGCCGCCGCTCGATTTCCTGCTCGGACTTGACTGCCCATATTGAACTGTCGTCGGCACGATTGGTATTGATGGACCGTCCAGCCAGCGCGTTTGCAAGGAAATCTTCTGCGAGGTAGGTCTCGTACATGAAGCGCCAGGTCGACTCCGGCAGCGTGTCCAGCAATGCGAACAGCGCAATGACCGTCGGCGGCTCGAATACATACTCGACGTCGGAGAACGAATGGATTAGTTTGCCGAGCACGGTAGTGCCGCTGCGCGCACTGCCGCTGACCAGTACTGCGGTACCGATGGCTTGCTGCATCGCCGGGTCGAGCTGGAGTTTACGAGTCATTTTTCAATCTCCGTCGCGAAAAATTTGAATCGTGTCATCACCATGCTGTCCAGCCACCATCGACCATTAGGTTTTGCCCGGTCACATAGGCGGAGAGGTCGGTCGAGAAATAGGCGACTGCTCCCTTGAAATCTTCTTCGGTCGCCATCCTGCGCATCGGTGTACGCGCCACATAACGCTCGACGAACACTTCGGGCTGGTTGCGGAACACGCCGCCGAGGCTGATGGCATTCACGCGCACCTGCGGCGCCAGCACCGTAGACATCCAGCGGGTCAGTTGCACGAGGCCGCCCTTGCTCATTGCATAGGCAGCCGGGTTGCCCATCTTCGTATCGTCATACAGCGACATATCCGGGCCGCTGACCCCGTAGATGGAGCCGACATTCAGGATCCGTCCGCGGCCTTCCGCGGCCAGCAACGGGTGGTAGAGCTGGGCCAGATGAAAGGCGGCGGTCAGGCTCACCTCTAGGCAGCGGCGAACTGCTTCGAGGCCCTGGTCTTCAAACGGGACCGCCCAGCCCTCGAGCTTGGTGTCGCCGACAAAGGAAGCATTGTTGATCAGGATGTCGAGCCGTCCCGGCCCGCCCCGCACCTGCCTCAGCGCATCGGCGCGCGCTTCAGCAAGCTCGAGGTCACATTCAAGGCCCCAGGCTTTCACGTGGTAAGTCGCCGCAAGCAGGCCGGCCACTTCATGGGCCGCAGAGCCGGGACGGTCGAGGATGCAAAGGCTGCAGCCCAGTTCTGCGAGGCCGGCCGCGACGACTTGACCGATATGGCCTGCACCGCCAGTGATAAGTGCAACCTGGCCGTCGAGATTGCTCAATTGGAAAAAGGTACGCATGCAGTCAATCCTCTGTTTCGCTGAGATGGAGTATCGGATGCGCGTACGCGATGCATTCTGCGATGAAGAAATCAAACGGCGTATCAATGTCTAGCGCACGCTCGGCCGGTATCTCGACGAAGCCTACCCGGCCATCCCACAGCCGGGTCGTGGACAGGATGAACGATGGCCTTGCCGCGTAGGCGACTGTGGTGACATCGAATACCTGCGGCGCATCTTGGCGCCTGACGATGAGTCCGTCCGGCTGGATCACGACGCGAGCAAGGCCATCGTCATCCAGCCTTACCATGTTGAACCAGGGGCTGCGCTCGGCCTTGCGGCCGGTGATCACGATATCGACTGCCGGCGACGCCTCGAGCCGCTCGACGCAGCGGCGCACGTCGCCGGGATTACGGAACGGGGAGGTCGCCGGCAGGCTGACGAACATGTCGATCGCGCCGTAAAGCCGTTCGGTCTCGCCCAACGCGTGCTGCCATGCCAGCCATTCCGACGCAGTATCGGTCGCCAGTTTGGGCGGGCGCATGAAAGGCGTCTCGGCGCCATGCCGCCGTGCCGCGGCCGCAATTTCTTCGCTGTCGGTCGATACGATGACGCGTTCGAACAGGCCGCTCGCGAGTGCGGTTTCAATCGGATAGGCGATCAACGGGCGCTCGCCGAGCGGCTTCAGGTTCTTGCCCGGCACCCCTTTGGAGCCGCCGCGCGCAAACACGTAAGCGATACGCCGGCTCATCGCAGATACTCCTGGCGCGGTTCGGTCGCGCGGCCGCCGTCGGCCAGCGAGCGGCGCGCCGCATCGATCACTGCCAGCACACGCAGGCCGTCTTCTCCGGTGCACGCGGGTGCAGTGCCGGCTTCGGCGGCGGCGAGGAAATCGCGCAGCTCGTCAATGTACATGTCGTTCTTGTCCGTCAGGGTTACGCCTTGCAGTGTTCGCGGTGCGTCTTCCTGCAGGCTCTCCACATGCACGGCGTCGGCCAGCGCATCCCATTCTACGCTGCCTTGCGTACCCGCCATGCGGCAACGGCGGTAGGGTCGCCGTTGCAACATGTCCAGATGCACGCTGACCAGCCGCCATGGCTGTTCGTATTGCATCGTCAACTCGACGATGTCTTCGACTTCTATCGCCAACTGGCCGCTGCGACCACCCACCGCCGTCACCCTCGACGGCATGCCGAACATCCAGAGCAGGTAGTCGATTTCGTGGCTCAGTTCGAGCAGTACCCCACCACCCAGCTTTGCCTGGGCGGTCACGCCCTGACGATAGTCAGAGCCGCGGCGCCAGTCCGGCAGGTACTGGCCGACCTCGGCCCTGACCGAGAAAACTTCGCCGATCGCTCCTCGCGCGACTTGCTCGCGTGCCGCCCTGAGGCTGGGCAGGAAGCGCAGGTTGTAGCCGACAGCCAACGTCACTGAACTCTCGCGGCACAGGCGCACCAGCGCCGCAGCCGGCGCTGGCTCGTCGGCCAGCGGTTTTTCGATCAGCAGCGGAATGCCGGCGCGCGCCAGCGCCTCGGCTGCTTCGACGTGGAAGGGCGCGGGGCTGGCCACGATGCCGGCATCGGGTGCAAATGCCAGCGCGTCCTGCAGCGAGTGCAGCACTTCGTCGGCGCCTGCAGCGCGCGCTTCACCTGCATCGGCGCCGGGCCTACGCAGCACGGCAAGTCGGGTGTCGGGAAATAGGCAGCGTAGGTTGCGCAGGTGGCGCGCACCGATGCTGCCCAGGCTGACCAGCAACACCCGACCGGGATGCGACAGCGACAAAGTGTCAATCGACATGGTCATTCCGGCTTCAGCGGCTGTGCGCGATGATGATCCACTCGCGCACCTGCTGCCGGCGACTGTCGCAGGTCCAACTCAGAAGCTCGAGGCTGTCGATGCCGAAAGGCGCGAGTAGCCCCGGGATATCCTCCTCGGCGGTGAATCGGGACACTCCCTTGCCCGCGAGCGGCCCTTCCGCGCAGCGCCAGGCCCGATGGCCGACCCATTCACCGGTGCCATCGCCCCAGCTACCGGTGGCGAAAGTGCGCGAATACAGACGTCCGCCCGGCTTCAGCACGCGCGCGATATCGGCATAGATGTCACGGGAAATGTCGAAGCTGTTGCAGTACACCGCTTCGTTGTCGATCACGCCGTCAAAGCTCGCCGGTTCGCACGGCAGGCTGGCGATGTCGCCGACCTTGAGTTCGCCGCGCGTGCGCCATCCGGGGCACTCGGCATCAAGGCGGCTCGCCGCCGTGTCGATGGCGGTCTGGGAGCCGTCGATGCCGACGAACGAAAAGCCCTCACGCGCGAGATACCAGAGGTTTGCTCCGGGCCCGCAGCCGACCTCAAGCAGGCGTATCGCGGAGCGGTCAGGCGCCTGGTAGAAATTCCGTGCGACGAAGCGAATCAAGTCTTCGCTCGGGTACTTGCCCCACTCCCTGCTTGCAAAGATGTCTTCCCAAACCGGATCCCACATTTCGCATATCCCTCATCATCGATAAAACAGTACGCGGCTGCCCTCGTAGCGTGCGCGCGTGCGCAACATCGAATAGCAGGCCGGATCATGGATCGCATGTCCGTAGCAGAATGTCAGCCGGAGCGGCGAGAAGCTTGCCTTAAAGCGCAGCAAAGCATTGTCCGACGACGCATCGGTTCCCCCGCCAAGGTAAACTATCGACAGGCTCTGGTCCGACGCTAGCTGTGCGGCAGCATCAATCAGCAGGTTAGTCGCAGAGAGCTGGCGTCCACGCTCACTGGTTGCCGACAGATGATACTCGATGCAGTCCCCGCCGGTCAGGAAAAGTCCTGCCGCCAGCCACTCGCCTTCCAGGACGCAGGCGAGCAGCCGCAGCCCGGGTACCTCGCTCATCGCTTGAAAATACGCGTCATTAAACAGGTAGAACGACGTCGCGCCGATGCGCTGCATGCCATCGCGGTAGTAGCCGGAGAAGCAGCCGGCGACATCCTGCAGCGGATGCTCTACCACCTCAACCCCGGCCTTCATCGCTTTTCTGACGGCATTGCGGCAGCGGATTTCGTAGCTTGTACGCCAGCCGTCGAATCTCAGGTCGATCGCCACGGTCTGGCGATCAGCCACAATGGTGCCCGGATACGCCTGCCATGACGACAGCGGGTGGAGGCGGACGAACTCGACCACTATGTTTCTCTCGCTGCATGCCTGTTTGCAGGCGCGCCACGCATCCGCCCGAAAGGCCGGATCATCGCAATCCGCTACCGGGCCGCCGTAGCCATACGCCGACTGCAGGTCGAAGTATGCCGTATCCGGTATCGCGGCAAGATGGGCGCCGTGTAGCCAGAAACCGCGCGCGTCTTCGTACAGCAGGAACACCGGCTCGAGCTGCGAGTCGCGCATTGCGTCGGCCTCAACGTAAGCAGGCGACAGCGTCGCAATACGGCGGGACGCCGGCAGACGGGCGAAATACCGGGACGCCTCAGCGGCATCGACGAACCTGATCAAACGACTGGTCCCAGCTGAGCGTTCTCGAAATCATCGGGGCGGCCGACGTCGATCCAGTACTCATGCACCGGGAACATCGAGACTGTCGCATCCTCGCGAATGAGAGCGTCCACCAGGTCCGGCATGTCGAGACGGCGCGCCGGGCGAGTGCGGGCAATCGCCTCCGGCGAGAGGACGTAGATACCGGCATTCACGAAGAACCGATGCACCGGCTTTTCGACGATAGCGGTCACCCGTTCGCCATTGCCCTCGACCACGCCGAACGGCACCTGCATGTCGTACTCGCGCGCGCACAAGGTCAGTGCCGACTCGCGCGCGCAGTGAAAGTCAAGCAGCGCACCGAAATTGAGCTGGGTCAGCACATCGCCGTTCATCAGGATCACGGGCTGGTCGCCGATGTCGGGCAACAAACCGAGCGCACCGCCGGTACCGAGGGGGGATTCCTCTTCGATGTAGTGCAGCGTGACGCCCCAGCGCGAACCGTCGCCGAAATATTCCTTGATGCGTTCTGCAAGGTAATGCACCGAAATGAAGAAGCGACGAAAACCGGCTACGACAAAGCGATCGAGGATGATCTCGAGGATCGGGCGTCCGCCGACATGCAGCATCGGCTTAGGACAGTCATCGGTCAGTGGTCGCAGGCGCGCACCGAAACCGCCTGCCATCAGGAATACCCATGCATCCTGATCGGGCTTGCTCTGCAAATCCTGATAGGTTTCGAGCCCCGCGAGGCGTCCCTCGGCATCCAGCAGGGGAATGTTTAGCAGCCCGTGACGCTCCATCAATTCACGCACACCTTCACGTTCATCGCCTAGGCGTGCTGTGCGTGGCGATGCATTCATCGCCCTGTCGACGGGACAGGTCAGCTTGACCTGCCGCAACAGCGCACGTCTCACATCGCCGTCGGTCAGCGCACCCAGCAGATGGCCGCTCTCGTCCGCCACCAGCAGCAGGCGCAGTCCTCCGTTATCGAGGACTTTCAGTGCCTCCTCGAGCGGCAAGTCCGGGCCGACGACGATATTTTTCCACGATTTGGTCATCTCGCTCCCCTTTATTTCCCTGCATCCAGCAATTCGTCGGCGCCATAGTCGCGATCGGCACGAGAGCCGATGACTTGCCAGTAGTCGAACGGCGAGCGGCCGCTACCCGGACGTTTGGCGGTAAGGTTGTCGACATCCCAGCGTTCACCGGCGGCGACCGGGCGCGCCGCCACCAGGCTGCGCCGCGCGATGTCGATGTTCTTTATTTCCGACGGCGCGGGTCGTTTGCGACCATCGCCCAGTGCCTGTTCGACCTGGCGAATGCCCGCCACCATCGCAGTCAGTTCGGACGGCTCGAGCGAGGCATTGTGATCCGGGCCGGGCAGCGAGCGGTCGAGCGTGAAGTGCTTTTCGATCACCGTCGCGCCACGCGCCACCGCGCCGATCGGCACCGCTGTGCCCGGCGTGTGGTCGGAAAAGCCGACCGGCAGGCCGAAGGCTGCGGCGAGGGTGTCCATTGCGCGCAGGTTTACTTCATCGAATGGTGCCGGATACTCGGTGGTGCAATGGAGCAGTGTTACCCGCTCGCGCAGCAACGCAGTGGCGCCGTCATCGAGGAAGGCGGCATAGAAGGCGGCACGTCCGTGCGTGAGGTCGTTGCGCGCGCCGAAGCCGTAGGCAATTACGCCCAGTGCCTGTTCGACTTCGCCCAGCGTGCTCATACCGGTCGACAGCACGAGCGGCCGCCCGAAGCGCGCAAGATGCAGCAGGAAGGGCGCATTCGTGATTTCGCCTGAAGGAACCTTGATCAGCGGGATATCGAGGTCGTGTACGAGGAAATCCGCGCTGCCGAAATCGAAGGGCGTGGACAGGAAGCGAATGCGCCGCTGCGCGCAACGGTCCAAGAGCTTGCGGTGCGAGGCGTGATCGAGCTCGAGCTTGCGCACCATATCTAGCTGGCTCTCCGTCACACCTGTGGTAGCGACCTGATACGCGGCTTTAGGCGCCAGCCCGCTGATCACTGCCTCGGAGCGGAAAGTCTGGAACTTGACCGCATCGGCGCCGGCTTCTGCGGCGACATCGATCAGTTCGAGAGCGCGACCGATGTCGCCGTTGTGATTAACACCGGCCTCGGCGATGACGATTACTTTACTCACGGTGCTGTCCTTCAAAGAAAGAGCCGACGGCATCGGCAAGCCGATACATGTCGGCATCGCCGTAGCGCTGATCGAGCGGCAGGCTCAGCATCTGCGCTGACAATGACTGCGCGGCAGCGGATGCATGGGCTTCCAGCTGCCAGTGAATCGGGCAGAAGATGCGGCGCGCTGCCAGGAATTGGCGCAGCGGGTCACGCAGTTCGGCGGGCAGCAGGATCGGCAGTGCCAGCGGCACCTCGCCTGCGCCAAGTTCGGAATGGAGCAGGCGCAGTGACGACCCCGCTGCGCCCGGCACCAACAGGCGGCGCGCGAGGATGTCGAAATTTGTACGCCGTCGCACCGCCATCGCCGGCAGGTCGACCGAATCGAGCAAGACGCCGGAAATCCACGACGGCGCGCGCGCAGTGCGCGACTTGTCCAGCCGCGCCTCGGACTCGGCCACAAGCTCAAGATAGCGCCGCTCAAAGGCAGCATCAGCCTCGCGCAGCAGCTTGGCCAGCAGGCAACGCGACACGAAGCCCTCGTCAGGTGCATCGAGCGTTGCGGCCCAGCCGTCGTCGGTCAAATGCAGACTCGCGCCGTCCGGTGCCGGCCACCATTTGCGCAGGCTGGTGATTGCGTAGTCGCCGCTGGCGCCGACGCCGGCGCTGTACGTGCTTTGCACGCAATCCTCGATCAGTCCCCAGTCTCGCTGGCCGTTCGCTGCAAACCCGAGCATCGGTAAATTGACGCGGCCGAAGTAGTGAACGGCGACGACCAGGTCGTCGGCCCGGGGCGTCGGCGGCTCGAAGCCCGTCATGCCGCCGGGGCCGTCTTCGTAGAAGCGCAGCAGCACGCCGGCCCGTTGCAGTCCGGCAGCGACGCTGTGGCACAGGTAATGCGGCAGCCATACTGCCGCTGGCTTGCGCCCCTGTGCGCACCAATGTCTCAGCGCCAGCTCGAGTGCAGTACGCCCGCTGTCGCAGCGCAGGCTGCTACGGCCTCGGTAAGCCGGCCATGCAGGCCCCGGGCCTTTCGCGACGAAGTCTGCGAGGGTTACCGGCATTTCGCCACCGATCGGCCGCTCACACGTCATGGAAGCGCTTCCGCAAGGAGTCCGGCAGCGGTGCAATGGCCAGTAATTCAGTCAAGCGCGCAGACGCGCCGCTCTCGCCGTACAGCGAAACCGTCTGAGGCAGCGCGGCGCGGAACTCAGGCGCCAACACGTGGTGGATTGCGGCAGTGATGTCCTGCCGGGTCTCCGGACAGTCGACGATAGAGCTCGCGCGTAGCCGCCCGTCCTGACGGGGACCCACATTTACCGTCGCCACGCGCAATGCCGGCGCTTCTACGATCCCGCTTGATGAGTTTCCAATCACTGCGTCGGCGAGGCGCATCAGGCTGAGGTAGCGCACTTGTCCGAGCGAGGCGACGCAACGGGCGCGATGGATATTGCGCGCTGCCCACGCCTCAATGAGTTCGGTCAGCAGCCGGCCGCCCGCGTCAGCGTTGGGACGGGTCATCACCACGGTCGCTTGCGGGAAGTCGTCCAGCGCTACCAGCAGCTCAGACAACGCTTGTTCGGGCTTTTTGTCCCCCAGCGTTGCCGGGTGATAGGTCACGAGGAAGAGCGGTGCAGCGAGCGGAAGGCCTACCGCTTCCTCCAGCGTCGACCGGTCGAGTGCCGGAAGTTCGTTGATCGAGTCGAGCGCGGGGTCGCCGATGGCAAACACGCGTTCGGGTGACTCGCCCAGCTGGATCACACGATCGCAGTATTCATGTGCTGCAACGAAGTGCCACCACGATGCCTTCGTGATTGCGTGGCGGATCCAGTCGTCGACCGCGCCTTCGGTCACCTCGCCGCCCGACAGGTGTGCCACCGGTATGCCGAGCAGCGACGCCGACATCGCGGCGCCCAGTATTTCGTATCGATCGCCCAGCAGGACGACTATGTGAGGCCGAAGGCGACGCAAGGCATCGGTGCAGCCGATGATGCCGAGTCCGACGGATTTTGCCGTGCCGGTGGTCGAGTCGCTCGCAAGCTGAGATTCGACGCATTCGTCGATGGTGAAGCCATCAGACCGGATTTCCTCGATCGTCATTCCGCACTCCGGCACCAGATGCATGCCTGTTACGAGCACCTGCAGGCGGACATCGGAGCGCGCCTGCAACCCGCGCATCAGGTTGCGAAGCAGGCCGTACTCGGCACGACTGCCCGTGACGACACAGATACGGCGTTCGCTCATGCCATTCCTCCGGTGGCCGGCGGCGCGCTGCTGGGCAGGTTGACCAATCGGTCCGCAAGATTATCGGTGATCGGCAACGGACCGCATGGCGCATCGGCATAAATCGACAGGCGGTGGATCGGCGTCCAGACCGGCCGGGTGAACACGCCTGCGTCATTGGTCGTGCGCAGGAAAGCGTCCCGCGCGGTGCGGTCGGGGCAGACGACGGCGCAGAGCCAGTAATTCGAGCGTGACCCCTCGGGCTCGACGCAGAACGCGTAATCGCTGCCGGCAATCTGTTCGGCATAACCCTTGGCGAGAGCGCGTTTGGCTTCCAGATAGCCATCAAGCCGTCCCAGTTGCGCGTGTCCCAGTGCCGCGTTCAGGTTCGGCATCCGGTAATTGAAGCCGATCGCGTCGTGCTCGAATTCCCATGGATGCGGCACCTTCGCGGTCGTGGTCAGGTGCCGCGCACGTGACGCGAGCGCTTCGTCGGCAAACACCAGCATGCCGCCGCCGCCGGTCGTGATGATCTTGTTGCCATTGAAGCTGAATGCGCCCACGCTGCCGCGCAGTCCGACGTGTCGTCCTTGGTAGAGGCTTCCGAGTGCTTCGGCTGCATCCTCGATCAGCGTCAGGCCCCACTTGCGGCACACCGCCTCGAGTCCGTCGAGGTCGACTGGATGGCCGAAGGTATGCATCGGCACGCAGGCCCTCACGCGACGTCCGTCAGCACGCATGACGGTCACGCCGTCACGGATTTCCGCATGCTCGGAGAGCAGGTCATCGACTGCTTTCGGCGACAGGCCGAGAGTTTCGCGATCGACGTCGACAAACAGCGGCTGCGCGCCGCAATAGCTGATCGCGTTGCAGGTCGCGACAAAGGACAGGGATTGCGTGACCACCAGATCGCCCTTGCCGACGCCGACAAGGTGCAGCGCTGCGTGCAGCGCCGCCGTGCCATTCACCACCGCGACTGCGCGTACCGCGCCAGCACGTTCGGCGAAGGCCCGTTCGAACTTGTCGACATACGGGCCAACGCTCGACACGAAAGTGGATGACAGGCAGTCGAGCAGAATCTCACGCTCCGCTTCCCCGAAGGCCGGAGCATGCAGCGGTACCGGGCCGGAGGTCCGGAAACGGTCCCGGACAAAGTCGATCAGGCGGGACGATATGTCAGCCATAGCGCACGATCAGATGTTGTACAGATCAACTTTGTAGTCGGCCAGGTTGTCCGCGTTTGAAAACCACTCCGCCGTCTCGGCGAGCCCGCGGCGGAAGCCGTCAATGCCGCCGTAGGCCGGCGACCAGCCGAACAGTTCCTTCGCGCGCGCGTTGCTGGCCCACAGACGCTCGACCTCGGAATGGGTCGGGCGAAGGCGGCTTTCATCGGAATCGATGTCGATCTCCACGCCCATCACTTCGGCGATCAGTCGAGCGGTATCTCCGACCGAAATTTCGTAGTTGCTTCCGAGGTTGACCGTTTCGCCGATACCCGCTTCGCTGCGCAGCGCCGCGAGAAAGCCGCTCACGGTATCGGCCACGAAGTTGAAGTCACGGGTAGGCGACAGAGCGCCCAGCTGGATGCGTCGCTTGCCGGCGGCGATCTGCACCATGATCGAGGGGATGACGGCGCGCGCCGACTGCCGCGGACCATACGTATTGAATGGCCGCACCGTGAACACGGGCAGGTTGAAAGAAGCCCAGAACGCGTAGGCGAGCTGGTCTGCGGCGATCTTCGTGGCCGAGTAGGGCGATTGGCCCGCCAGCGGATGTGCTTCGTCGATCGGAACGTAGCGCGCCGTTCCGTAGACCTCGCTGGTCGACGTGTGGATCACTTTCGATACGCCGAGGTCGCGCGCTGCCTGCAACACGTTCAGCGTGCCCTTCACATTGGTATCGACATAGGTGTCGGGGGAATGGTACGAGTAAGGTATTGCAATCAGTGCGGCAAGATGCAGGACCGCATCACAACCAAATATTGCCTTTTTTACTCCGCCTGGATCTCTAATATCACCTGCAAACACCTCAATATACCGACGCTTGTCCTTGGAGAGCCTATCAAGCCACCCCCAAGAATTACTGCTGTTGTAATGAACAAAAGCTTTTACTTCATAGCCGTCGAGCAAAAGTTTCTCAACCAAATGAGATCCAATGAACCCGCCAGCACCTGTGACTAAAATTTTTTTGTATTTCATTTCTGACGCTTGAGGTGGACCAATTCTCCAATTCTGTGAGACAGGTTCATGGGAAAGATAATTGATGGGTCATGGTCGGTTGTGTTCAGGCTGCTTTCCTCAGCCTGTTCTCTGCGAAGTAAACCTC
>JAYQVF010000092.1:0-12290 GCA_038148335.1 Alphaproteobacteria bacterium
GCGGTGCGCAACCCCTACTACCACCGCGTCGACGAGCGCGGCCAGCAGCTGCCCTACGTCGATCGCATCTACATGGCCCAGGCCTCGCCGCAGCTCATTCCCGCCAAGGCCGGCTCGGGCGAAGTCGACCTGCAGGCCCGCGCGGTGTTCTTCAACAACTTCCCCTTCCTCAAACAGGGCGAAGAGCGCAACGGCTACACGACCTATCTGTGGCGCGAGGCCAAGGGCTCGCACATGGCGCTGTTCCCCAACCTGAACATCGAAGATCCGGAATGGCGCAAGCTGTTCCGCGATCCGCGCTTCCGCCGTGCGCTGTCGCTCTCGATCGACCGCGGCCTGATCAACGAGGCGCTCTATTTCGGCCTCGCGATCGAGGGCAACAACACCGTGCTGCCGGAAAGCCCGCTGTTCGAGGAGGATTACCAGCTCAAATGGGCCGTCTACGACCCCGACCAGGCCAATGAGCTGCTCGATGCGATGGGTCTAACCGAACGCAACGGCGAGGGCACGCGGCTGCTGCCCGACGGTCGCCCGATCGAGATCGTCGTCGAGACCGCGGGCGAGAGCACCGAGGAAACCGACGTGCTGCAACTCATCACCGAGACCTGGGCCGAGATCGGGGTCAAGCTGTTCAGCAAGCCTTCGCAACGCGAAGTCCTGCGCAACCGCATCTTTGCCGGCGAGACCCAGATGGCGGTGTGGACCGGGTGGGAGAACGGCGTACCGACGGCCAGTTTCGAGCCGCGCGAACTCGCTGTGACCTCGCAGCACCAGTACCAGTGGCCGCAATGGGGCCAGTACTACGAGACCAAGGGCCATGTCGGCGAACCCGTCGACGTGCCCGAAGTGCAGGAACTCGACCGCCTCCACGACCAGTGGCTTAACGCCTCGTCGATCGAGGAACGCCGCGAGATCTGGCACAAGATGCTCGCCATCCAGGCCGATCAGGTCTTCACCATCGGCATCGTCTCGGGCGTGATGCAGCCCGTGGTGGTGCGCAACGGCCTGAACAACGTGCCCAAGGAAGGGATCTACAACTGGGATCCGGGCGCGCATTTCGGCATCTACCGCCCCGACACCTTCTGGTTCAACTAGGGAAAGCCCGCCGGCGCCGCCCATGTTCAACTATCTGGTCCAGCGCCTGCTGATCATGATCCCGACGCTGTTGGTGATCAGCTTCCTCATTTTCATCATCATCCAGCTGCCGCCGGGCGACTTCCTGTCGAACCGCCTCGCCGAGCTGCAATCGCAGGGCGACACCGCCGCCACAGAGCGTATCCAGTTCCTGCGCGCGCAGTACGGCCTCGACCGCCCGTTCCTGGACCAGTACGCGATCTGGCTCGGCGTGTGGCCGGGACCGGACGGCTTCTCCGGCATGCTCCAGGGCGACATGGGCCATTCCTTCGAGTTCGACCTGCCCGTCAACCAGGTCGTCGGCGACCGCATCTGGCTGTCCGTGGTGGTGTCGTTCGCTACGATCATCTTCACGTGGGTCGTGTCGTTCCCGATCGGCGTTTACTCGGCCACCAACCAGTACAGTTGGGGCGACCACACGCTGACCTTCGTCGGCTTTCTCGGGCTCGCGACCCCCAATTTCCTGCTCGCCCTCGTGCTGCTGTATCTCGCCAACGTCTGGTTCGGCACCGAGATCGGCGGCCTGATGGACGAGGAATATCTCAACCAGCCGATGAGCTGGGGCAAGTTCGTCTCGGTGCTCGAACACCTGTGGGTGCCGGTCGTCGTGATCGGCACGTCGGGCACCGCGGGCATGATCCGGCGGCTCCGCGCCAATCTTCTCGACGAACTGCAAAAGCAATACGTCACGACCGGACGGGCCAAGGGCCTCGGGCGCTTCAGGCTGCTCATGAAGTACCCCTTGCGCATGTCGCTGAACCCGTTCATCGCCGACATCGGCAACCTGCTGCCGCAGGTCGTGTCCGGCGCCGCGATCGTTTCGGTGGTGCTGTCGCTGCCGACCACCGGTCCCATGCTGCTGCAGGCGCTCGAATCGCAGGATCAGTTCCTTGCCGGGTCGTTCCTGATGGGGCTCGCGCTCCTCACCGTCATCGGCATGTTCCTCTCGGATGTTGCGCTCGCCATGCTTGATCCGCGCATCCGCCTCGGCGCGAGTGGCACGCGATGACCGACCGCACCTCGGAAAAGCCGCTCGAGCACTACGTCAGCCAGGAGCCGTTCGACCCCTATTCCGTCGAGACCATGACGCCCGAGCAGGAGCGTTTCTTCATGGCCTCGCAGTGGAAGATGATGTGGTGGAAGCTGCTGCGTCACAAGCTGGCGGTGTTCTCCGGCGTCGTCCTGCTGTTTCTCTACGGCACCATTCTGATCAGCGAGTTCCTCGCCCCCTACGAGCTCAACTTCCGCGACCGCCGCAGCATCTTCGCGCCGCCGCAGGCGCTGCACCTCTTCCACGAGGGCAAGTTCGTCGGGCCGTTCGTCTACGGCTACGACCAGAAGCTCAACATGGAGACGCTGCAGCGCGAGTACACGCCCAATCCGGACAAGGTCTACAAGGTCCGTTTCTTCTGTCGCGGCGACGATTACAGGTTCTGGGGCCAGATCAAGGGCGACATCCATCTGTTCTGCCCGGCCAAGGGCGGAACGCTATACCTGCTCGGGACGGACCGGCTGGGTCGCGACATGCTGTCGCGCATCATCTACGGCACGCGCATCTCGCTGACCGTCGGCCTCGTCGGCATCACCATCTCGTTCTTGCTCGGCATCGTGCTCGGCGGCCTCGCGGGCTACTACGGCGGCTGGGTCGACTCCATCGTCCAGCGCACGATCGAGGTCATTCGGTCGTTCCCCGAATTGCCGTTATGGATGGCGCTGTCGGCCGCGCTGCCGGTGACCTGGAGTCCGATTCTCATCTACTTCGGCATCACCATCATCCTCGGCCTGATCGACTGGACCGGTCTCGCCAGGGCCGTGCGTTCGAAGCTGCTGGCGTTGCGCGAGGAAGACTTCGCGATGGCGGCGGTGCTGCTCGGCGCCAAACCGCGGCGCGTCATCGGCCGCCACCTGCTGCCCAGCTTCATGAGCCACCTCATCGCCTCGGCGACGCTGTCGATCCCCTCGATGATACTCGGCGAAACCGCCCTGTCGTTCCTCGGACTCGGACTCCGTCCGCCGATCACCAGCTGGGGCGTGCTGCTCAACGAGGCGCAGAACATCAACGTGGTCGCCATTCATCCCTGGCTGATGATTCCGGTGATTCCCGTCATCATCACGGTGCTGGCGCTGAACTTCTTCGGCGACGGCCTGCGCGACGCGGCAGATCCCTACAAGTAGCCGCTCGACCTGGCGGCGGTTCGAGCGCACGGTGATCGAGCCGTCGGCGCGCACAGGCCACGGCATTCGCGCATGAACGATTTCGATCTTCTCGTAGACCTGCACGGCGACGGGCCGCGGCAAGGTCCCGGCGGCGACGATGAGACGCGCCTTGCCATAGCCCTCTCCGGCCTGGCCCGGAGACAGGGACTCAAGATTGCCGATATCGGGTGCGGCACCGGGGCGTCGACCCTGGTTCTTGCTGATGCGCTTGATGCCGAGGTGACCGCCGTCGACTTTCTGGCGCCGTTCCTCCATCGACTCGAAATAGCCGCGGCCCGCGCCGGCGTCGCGGCGCGGATCGAGACGTGCGCGGCCTCGATGGACGACCTGCCGTTCGGTGACGGGACGCTCGATGCCGTCTGGTCCGAAGGTGCCATCTACAACATGGGCTTCGAGAAAGGGGTCAAGGCGTGGCGTCGTTTTCTGAAGCCGAGCGGCATCCTGGCCGTCACCGAGCTGACCTGGCTGACCCACCGGCGGCCCGCCGAGCTTGAGGATCATTGGATGCGGGAATACCCGGAGGTCGCCACGGCATCGGCGAAGCTGGCGATTCTGGAAACCAACGGCTACACGCCGCTCGGCTACTTTCCGCTGCCCACACGCTGCTGGCTGGAGAACTACTACCGTCCGATGCAGGCGCGCTTCGCCGACTTTCTCGCCCGACACGATCAGGCGGAGGCGGCGCGGGCCATCGTCGCCCAGGAGGAAAGGGAGATCGCGCTCTACGAGCGCTATTCCATGTATTACGGCTATGGATACTACGTGGCCAAGAGAACCGATGCCGGTCCAGACGCGCGCTAGGTTTTCCTGAGCCACAGGCTGGTTTCGAAGGCGCCGTCGGGCATCGGCAGACGGCCAAGAACGCTTGCCTCGAATGCCGCGCGCAGGCGCGTCGCCGCATAGCGGCTCGACCACAGGGGCGCGAAGCCGCCGCCCTGCAACAAGGCCGCCACCGCAAGCTGTTCGTTGTAGCCGCGCCATGCCCAGGCCGGCGGATAATCGTCCGGCAGAAAGATGTCGTGGATGTGTACCAGCACCCCTGAGGGAAGGCCGGGCAGCACCCGGTTGAACAGCAGATCGACGTCGGTGCCGGGCATCAGGATGTGGCTCGAATCGATGAACAGGACGTCGCCCGTCTGTAGCCGCGCGAAGATCGCCGCGTCGGCGGTCTGGACCGGGGCCCGCACGAACGCGACCGGCAGGGCATCGATGGCCGCGCGCGGCGCCGGGTCGATCGCGGTCAGGGTGCAGGCGAAACCACCGTCGGCGACGGCCTGGGCCATGAACCGCGTCGAGTGGCCCGAACCGACCTCGACGATGCGTGCCGGCCGAAAGCGGCGGACGAGAGCATATGCGGCGGCGCCGTCGGCGCGGGGAAACCAGTCCTGGTCCCAGCGCGGCCGCGGCGGCGGCCCGTTCATCGCCGGCAGGTCCTCGGCATAGGCGTCCAGGGCGGCCAGCGTGTCGCAGAACGCCGGTTCGGCATTGGCCAGCAAGGCCTCGATCGCATCGTAGTTCGGCTGATGCCGCGCAACGGCGTCGGCATAGCGGTGGGGAATGAAAAAGCCGCGGCGCGCCAGACCGGTAATCGTCGCCAGACCCAGCCAGAAACGTCGTGATGTCATGGGAGAAACCGGGCGGCGCCGGCGAGCCGGATGGGCCGTCTACGCGAAGGTCGGCTCCGGCTGGCCCGGGCGCAGGATCATGCCTTCGCGGGCAACCAGAGAGCCGGGGCGCATCGCATCGACCTGCTTGGCGACGCCGTCCATGTAGTCGTCGCTGTGGTCGGGGTCATGATGGAAGACGACGTACTGCTTGACGTTCGCCATGTCGCACAGCCGCGCCCCTTCCTGCCAGGTCGAGTGGCCCCAACCGACGCGGTGCTTGTATTCCTCGTCGGTGTACATGCCGTCGTAGATGACGATGTCGGCATCCTGGATGATCGAAAGAATATTCTGGTCGGGTTCACCGGGGGTGTGCTCGGTGTCGGTCAGATAGCAGATCGACTTGCCCTGATAATTGACGCGATAGCCGGTCGCGCCGTTGGGATGGTTGAGCACGCAGGTCTGGACCTCGACGTCCGGATAGGGATGCAGCGTCTTGCCCGCCTCGAAGTCGTGGAACGACAGCTTGCACTGGAAGATCTCCAGCGGCACCGGGAACAGCGGCGCCATCATCAGTTCGGTCAGCACGTAGCGGATGGTGTGCTTCGGCAGCAGGTGACCCGCCCAGATCTCAAATTCGTTGGTCGGCACGAAGGCCGGGCGGAAGAACGGCAGGCCGCAGACGTGGTCGAAATGGGTGTGGGTCAGGTACAGGCTGGCCCGGAGGTTCTTGCGGCTGATGAGATCGTTGCCGAGATAGCGCAGGCCGGTACCCGCGTCGAAGATCAGCAGCTGGTCACCGCACCAGATTTCCAGGGTGGACGTGTTGCCGCCGTACTTGACGATGTTGGGTGCCGAACACGCGACGCTGCCGCGAACACCCCAAAACCGGACAAAAAAATCGTTGCCAGACAATATTGGCGACTCCCGAGGAATGGTGGGCATTCTCGCCTACGGGCCTGTGAATGAAAAGGCCGAATCGCCCCGCTGCGGCGTCCCCGGGAACCTATAACAGTCTGATATATAAGCCGGATTAGGCGTTCAGTCGGTACCCGCCGGGTTCGGTGACGAGGAGCGTTGCGTTGGAGGGATCGGATTCGATTTTCTGGCGCAGCCGGTAGATGTGCGTCTCAAGCGTGTGGGTCGTGACGCCGGCGTTGTAGCCCCAAACCTCGGAAAGAAGCACGTCGCGCGGAACCACCTTGTTTCCGACGCGGCACAGGTACTTCAGGATCGACGTCTCTTTCTCCGTCAGCCGTACCTTCGACTTCTTCGGATCGTCGAGCAGCAGCATCTTGGCGCTGGGGCGGAAGGTGTAGGGACCGATGGCGAAGGTCGCATCCTCGCTCTGCTCGTGCTGGCGGAGCTGGGCGCGAATGCGCGCCAGCAGAATCCCGAGCTTGAAGGGCTTTGTGATGTAATCGTTGGCGCCGGAATCGAGGCCGAGGATCTGGTCCGAATCGCTGTCGGCGCCGGTCAGCATGAGGATCGGCACGCTGACCGATGCGCGGCGCATCATGCGGCAGACTTCGCGACCGTCGACATCGGGCAGGCCGACGTCGAGCAGCACCATGTCGAACTGCCCGTCCTTGGCCTTTTCGAGAGCGTCTTGGCCCGTCGTGCTTTCAACCACCTCGAACTCTTCGTGCAGGGTCAGTTGCTCCGCAAGCGCGCTCCGCAGGGCATCGTCGTCATCAACCAACAAAATGCGCTTACCCGCCGCCATACGCTTCTTCCCTGCCAATGAACTCGCTTGCTGAAATCCTAGCACCGTCGGTCCTTTTTCAAAAAAAATAGGGCCTATATGAACGACTTAGGCGTTCCGCCCAGCGTGTTCCAGCGCCGCGGCGCTGACCACACGACTTGTTTACCGGCGGGGCTGACCGGTGTATGAGCGCCCCTTGGCCGGGGGCATCCGCCTGCGCCGCCACGTTGTAGGATGCCCCGTTTTCGTGAGGAATTCTGTCGTTGGCCCCTGAAACCGAGCCTGCGCGCCGCCATCGCGCCGTCATTCGCGCCATCGCCGACTTGCGGCGCGGTGCGCCGGTCGTGGTGCGCGACGGCGCCCGGGCCCTTGCGGCGCTGGCCACCGAATTCGCCGAAGACGGCCTCGAACCGCTGGTGCGGCTCGCGGGCGGGGAGAGCCGGCTCGCCCTGACGGCGCAACGGGCCGCTGTGCTCAACATCCCGCCGACCGGCGGTGAATCTGTCGTCCTCGCCCTGTCGCCGCACCTCGATGCGGCCACGTTGCGCAGCCTCGCCGATCCGACCGCCGATCTCGATCATCCGCTGCGCGGTCCGTTTCGGGTCGTATCCGACGACGGTCTGCCGGTCGCCGCCGCGCTCACGCTGTGCAAGCGGGCGCGCCTGCTGCCTGCTGTCGTGTTTGCGCCGGCGCCTGCCGGGTCGGATGTCGACACCTGGGCCCGCGACAACGATCTCCTGGTCGCCGATGCCGACGCGGTCGCCGCCTTCGAGGGCGACGAGGCGCGCTCGCTGACGCCGGTGTCGCGGGCGCGCGTGCCGCTGGCCGACGCCGAAGACACCCGCATCGTCGCGTTCCGTCCCGCCGATGCCGGGATCGAGCATGTCGCGATCATCGTCGGACGGCCGCATGCCGGCGATCCGGTGCTGGTACGCCTGCATTCGGAATGCTTTACCGGCGATCTGCTTGCCAGCCTGCGCTGCGATTGCGGCGAACAGCTGCGCGGCGCCATCCGCCTGATGCAGCAGGAAGGCGCCGGTGTACTTCTCTATCTTGCGCAGGAGGGACGCGGCATCGGCCTGATCAACAAGCTGCGCGCCTATGCGATCCAGGACCAGGGTTTCGACACGATGGAGGCGAATCGCCGCCTCGGGTTCGAAGACGACGAACGGGTCTTTCTTCCCGCAGCCGAGATGCTGCGCCATCTCGGATTTACCCGCATCCGGTTGCTGACCAACAATCCGGACAAGGTCGACGGGCTGGCACGCCTCGGGATCGATGTGGTCGAGCGCGTGACCCATGCGTTCCCGCCGAACAACCACAACCTCGATTACCTCGCAACCAAGGCCCGTCACGGCCACAAGTTGTAGACCGGCGTCCGCCGTTAAGTCCCCGTAAACCCTGATTCTTTCGCCCGGCAATTCTGTCGCGCCGGTGGCGGCGGAATGTGCCCCACGTGGCAGGAAACGCCCGGCGCGGCGGCGCAAATCTGCCAAAAAGCGGCGCGTCCGCTGGCGCGGAGATTGCTTAGGGATGAGGACATGAGCCTCGACCCCCCCCCTTCTCCGCACCGACGTTCGACGCCAACGCGCGTTTCGCCGACCCGGTGGCCGCGATGCCGTCGGTCAATCGCGAATCGCGTTTCTGGGGCGAGGACGGGTTGCGCTTCGGCGACCTTCTCGATGCGATCAACCCGCTGCAGCACATCCCGGTCGTTTCGACCGTCTATCGCGCGCTCACCGGCGACGAGATCGCGCCGGGAGCGCGCCTCGCCGGCGGCACGCTCTTCGGCGGTCCGCTCGGATTCCTGTCCAGCCTCGCCAACACGGTCATCGAAGGCGCCACCGGCCGCGATGCGTCACAGCATATGCTGGCGCTGCTGCCGGGTGGCGACCGGCTGGTTCCCGGTGCAACAGCCACGGCGGTCGCAACGAATGCAACGCCCGGCGGCAACCGCCAGACCGCGGCCGCCGGCACGACGCCGGGACAGGAGGGACCGCTTGCGCAACAGGTGTCCGCCGCACCCGCCGACTCCAATGCCGGGGCACTGGCGGCACTGCGCCGCGACCTGCAGGCGGCAAAGTCGCCGAACGTCCAGCAGGCTGCAGCGTCGAACCTCGATGCGCTGGCCGCCCTGCGCCGCGACCTCCAGGCCGGCGCCGCGTCCGGTGCCCAGACCGGGACTACCCACGAGGGCGACCGCGGTATCGCCGCGAACGGCAATGCGCTGGCCGCCCTGCGCCACGATCTGAAGGCGGGCGCGTCGGCGCAACCGGACGGGTCGCCTAGGCCCGCCACCGCGGCGCGATCACCGCATCTGTTCGCCGCCTCGCTGCCAAAGGCTACGGCGACGGAAGAACCCATTCGCGCCGACGGAAGAAAGCCCGGCGAATACTCCGCTGCCGAACTGGCCAGCATGTACCGTTCCTATCAGCGGGCCGCCGAAACCGCCGCCGATAGCGCGACCTCAAGCCGTGTGGAGGACTAGTATTGGCTGTTACCGTTTCGTTGCCCGAGATCAGGGTGCGTTCCCTCGCGCCGCCGTTTACACCTGTTCTCCGTAGCATGCCGCAGTCGAACATCATCTCCGTGTCGGCAACCGGTAGCGCCAAGTGGCGCGGCCGTACCTACCGCTGCGCGCTCGGCAAATCGGGCATCACCGCGACCAAGCGCGAGGGCGACGGCGCCTCGCCGATGGGGTGCTTTGCGTTGCGCCGCGTGCTGTACCGTGCCGACCGGCTCGAGGCGCCGGCGACCGGGCTGCCGATCGCGGCGATCGCGCCCGACGACGGCTGGTGCGACGCGCCTGACGATGCCGCCTACAACCAGCCGGTCCATCTGCCGCATCCGGCGAGCGCCGAGACGCTGTGGCGCGAGGACGAGGTCTACGACCTGATCGTCGTGCTGGGTCACAACGATGCGCCCGTGGTGCCGGGTTGCGGCAGCGCGATCTTCCTGCATGTCGCCAGGCCGAACTTCGCGCCGACGGCCGGGTGCGTCGCCTTTGCCCACGACGACCTGCTCGAGATCCTCGCCGAGTGCGACGGCGCTACTCAGATCTGCATCCTCGAGTGATGCGCTAGCGGGATTCCCGCGCGCCGAAGATCGCCGTACCGACGCGCACGTGGGTGGCACCGAAGGCGACGGCGATCTCGTAGTCGCCGCTCATGCCCATGCTGAGCTGCGCCAGTCCATGCCGCGCCGCCATGTCGGCGAGCAGCGCGAAATGCGGCGACGGTTCCTCGTCGACCGGCGGAATGCACATCAGACCCGTGACGTTCAGTCGATGGTCGGTGCGGCAACTCTCGATGAAGGCGTCGGCTTCGGCGGGCAGCACGCCCGCTTTTTGCGGTTCTTCGCCGGTGTTGATCTGAACCATGCAGCCGATGGTCTTGCCGCTGCGTTCGCTTTCCTCGGCGATGGCGCGCGCGAGCTTGGGCCGGTCGACCGTCTGGATCACATCGAACAGCGCCACCGCTTCGCGCACCTTGTTGCTCTGGAGCGGTCCGATCAGGTGCAATTCGAGTCCGCTGTGCCCGGCGACCAGCGCGGGCCATTTGGCCATGGCTTCCTGCACGCGGTTCTCACCGAACACGCGCTGACCCGCGACGATCGCCGGCACGATGCGATCGGCGCCGTGGGTCTTCGACACGGCAACCAGGGTGACGGCGTCCGGGTCGCGCCCGGCGTTCCGCGCGGCGGCGGCGATGCGCGCGCGCACCGTCGCCAGGTTGGCGGCGACGTCGGCGGTATCGGGCATCGTGGCGGAGGGGGAAGGGGACACGCTATGGTCTCGCGGAATGGCCTCGACCCTAGCAAACCACGCCGACCGCCTCAATTTGCGCCACGCCGCGTACGGGCGGTTGCCGCCGCTGATTCTGGTCACCGATCGCGCGCGGCTGCCCGATCCGGTCGCGGCGCTCGACCGTCTGCGGCCGGGCGATGCCGTGCTGCTGCGCGACTACGATGCGCCGGCGCGTGCCGTGCTGGCCGCGACCCTGGCGCGGCATTGCCGCGCGCGGCGGTTGCGATTGCTGGTTGCCGGCGACGCCCGGCTGGCGCACGCGGTAGGTGCCGACGGCGTCCATCTGCCGGAGAACATGGTGTCGCGCGCACCGGCGATCCGCAGCACCCATCCTCGTTTCCTGATTACCGTGGCGGCACATGACGCCGGTGCCCTTGTGGTGGCGGCGCGCGGCGGCGCCGACGCCGCCCTGCTGTCGCCGGTGTTCGCGACGGCGAGTCATCCCGGCGCGCCGTTTCTCGGAGTCGTCCGATTCGCGGCCCTGGTGCGCGACGCAAAGCTGCCGGTCTATGCGCTGGGCGGCATCGGCGGGACGACCGCGGCCCGGTTGACCGGTACCGGCGCCGTGGGCCTGGCCGCGATCGGCGCCTTTGCGGCCTGAGGCCTGGCGGCGGACAAAAAGAAAGGGCGGACCGAAGTCCGCCCTTTCCCAACTCGTAAGTCGGATGACTTAGAAGCTGATTTCCGTGATGAAGAAGATTTCCGTCGCGTCGTTCTCGTTGGCAGCAGCGTTGCCACCGTCATCCCAGCTCCACATGTGGACGCCGAGACCGGCCGTCACGCCCGGACCGAGGGTCCGCTTGGCGCCGAGGCCCCAGATCTCGACTTCGTCTTCCGTGGTCGCGCCGTCTTCAACCGAGCGGTTGGCGTACTCGAGACCGAGGAGCCACGGACCGGTCGAATAGGTCAGACCGGCGCGCCACTCGATGTCGTCAAGCTGCTGGTTGGCGATCAGGGCGCCGCCCTGGGTTTCGCCGTTCTGGTACTGCGCACCGAAGGCCCAGCCCATCATCGAGGCGCTGGCCGCCATGGTCCACTCGTCGCGATCGTTACGCGGCGCGGCGGCGGTGTCCTCGGCGTTGGCCTTGGCGTAGGTCGCCGAAGCGCGGACCGAAGCCTGGCCGAGCTTGCCGTTCCAGTTACCGGCGACTTCGAGGATCTCGGACAGCGTGGCGCCACCGTTGTCGGTGCCGGCTACCGGGGTGCCGAAGCCCGAGCCGAGGTTCTCGGAGTTCTCCGGGGTGTAGGAGATACCGAGCTGAACGCCCGAGAAGCGCGGGGTGTAGTAGGTGATCTTGGTCGAGTCACCCGACAGACCCGGCACGACGATCGGAACCGCGGCGCTGTTGGTGCTGGCGAACGCCGAAGCACCCGGGGTGCCCGGCGCGCTGGCGAGCTGGATGGTCTGGACACCAACGATGGCCGAACCGAAGACGAACGGCGCGAGGGCGTTCATCTTGTTGTCGGCGCCGTCGCGGTCGCCCATCTCGATGCGGCCCCAGACGTCGGTGTTCTCGATCCAGATGTAGTGTTCGTCGATCTGGTCGCCGACGGTCTGGGCTTCGAGGTCCACTTGGACGCCGACTTCGATGCCGTTGTCGAGCGTCGTCGAACCACGGAACTGGATCTGGCCGTCGGTGCCGATACCGTGATCGCGGGCGCCTGCGACCGACTGACCGTTGCCGTCGTCCTGGTTCACATAGCCGCCGAGGACGCGGTAGTTACCGCCAACGCCGAGCGAAATCCGGTCGGCGGCCTGCGCGCCCTGCGCAGTGAGGAGACCCACGGCGATGAGCGCCGAGGTCCCGATAAGTGCCTTTTTCAT
>JAYQVF010000093.1:0-12121 GCA_038148335.1 Alphaproteobacteria bacterium
ACCCATCTCGACGCGCTCGTCGAAGCTGCGGTTCTTCATGCCCGAGCGCATGTTAACGAACTTGCTGCGCAGCTTGGCGCTTTCTTCTGGCGTTCCGTAGTAGCGGGTTTTTTGCACGACGAGCTGCTGTGCGGTGCGGATGCCTCCGCCAAGCACGCCAAAGAAATATTCCTGGCCGCGTTCGAGAATCTGCTTCGCTTCCTCGTAGGTCGGTGCGATCGAACAGTTGACGCCGACCATGACGTGATCGTTCGTCGGCTCCCAGCCCTCTTCGCGCGAGAACTGCTTAAAGCGGTTGATGTTCGCGCGCCCGTCGTCCATGTCGCTAAGCGCCAGAATTCCCGCAACCGCGCGGTGCTTCGCTGCAAGGCGTGTCGAGCGCTCGCTGGTGGCCGACATGACCATCGTCGGGAATGGCTGTTGTACGGGCTTCGGCCAAATCGACACCGCGCGGTACTGATAGTACTCGCCCTCCCAACCGAACGGCTCGGGCTCGGACCAAGCCTTCTTGATCAGATCCATCGCCTCTTCCATGCGCGCGTAGGACTCGTCCGGCGAGACGTTGTACGCCACATATTCGTGTGGAATGCCGCGCATGAATCCGGCGACAAGGCGGCCGCCGCTCATGACGTCCAGCATCGCGTACTCCTCGGCGACGCGGATCGGATTGACGATCGGTACGATGTTGCCCGACTGCAGGATACCCGCTTTCTTGGTCCGGTTTGCGACGATGGCGCCGACCAGATTCGGGTTCGGCATCAGCCCATAGGGGCTCATATGGTGCTCGTTGCAGCCGATCCAGTCGAAGCCGGTCTGCTCCGCGTAGATCTTGTCCTCGACGTAGGCGTTGAACATGTCGACGCCCTTCTTGGTGTCGAACTGCTTGTTCGGTACCGGCCAGTCCTGCCCCGACCGGTCGATGTCGGTGTAGGGCATATGGTGGGTATAGGAAAACTTCACGTGCTCTCTCCTCGGACTGCTACGGCGCCCCGTCTTGCTGCGGGGATGCTAGCACCTGCCCTCCCGCCCGCCAGCGGGGGCTAGACCATGTTCGCGGAGTGGTCGTGGGCTAGAGCGCGTGGACCCGCTCGATGGCGAGATGCAGAACTTCCGGGTAGTAGGATTTGACTGGCTGCAGGCGGATCATGGCCTCGTCGGTGAGCTCGGCGCGCTCCTCGACGAACCGGTCGATCGCCTCGATCAGGGTGGCGGCGGCTTCCTCGGCCGCGTCGGTCCGGGTGTTACAGTCATCGCCCACCGGTACAGTAAGCTGGAATGCCGTGACCGGTCGCAGATTTGCCTGAACCTCGAAAGTCACGCCCGATCCGGCGTCGCCCAGCGCAACTTCGTAATCGCGGTCATCCGCGCGCAGCGCTATGTCGCGCGCCAGCAGCATGAAGAACGATGCCAAGACCTCGGCGGCGGCCCGTGCCTGCGCCAGTTGTTGAACGGCAAACCCGATATGGATCGGCTCGCTCACGGCCGCACCGCCAAACGTGATTTCGATTTCCGCGGACCCCTTGGTCTGCCCGGCAAGCCAGGTGACGTTGACCGCCGTATCTACCTTGATGGTCGGTTGCATGCATTTCCCCGCCGCCAACTCTAGCGAGGCACAAGCCGGGCGTTAACCAACTTTCGGCTGCAATGTCCTTTTCCGCCGTGGCCTGTCCAGCAATTTGACACAAATACCCGCGATCTCATGGGCTCGTCGCGGTTCCGTCGCTTGCGCCGCAGGTGCGGTGTGACGAATAATGCCCCCGGTTCTGGCAGGGACCGGGTATCAGAGGTTGGGTTCATGATCGTCAACGTCGGTCTTTTGGTGGTGTTTGTCGGGGTCTTCGGAGGGTATGTCGCCTCCGGCGGCAAGATGGGTATCATCATCCACGCGATTCCGTTCGAAGGAATGATGATCGGCGGTGCGGCGGTGGGTTCGTTTCTCGCCTCCAACGGCGGCACGGTGGCGGCCAAGGGCCTCAAGGGCATCGGCCGGACGATCAAGGGCTCCAAATGGAAGAAGCAGGACTATCAGGATGTCCTTAGCCTGCTGTTTGCCATTTCCAAGCTGGTCCGCACCAAGGGGCCGATCGCTCTTGAAGCGCACATCGAGAACCCGGAGGAGAGTACGCTCTTCCGCGAATATCCGAAGATCCTCGGCGATCACTTTGCGATTGAGATGATCTGCGACTATCTGCGCATGACGACCATGAACTTCGACGACGTGCACCAGATCGAAGAGATCATGGAAAAGGAAATGGAAAAGCATCACCACGAAGAGGTGAAAGCGGCCGACGCGCTCCAGGGCATGGCGGACGCGCTGCCCGCGCTCGGTATCGTTGCGACCGTGCTCGGCGTGATCAAGACGATGGCGAGTATTTCCGAGCCGCCCGAGATTCTCGGCTTCCTGATCGGCGGCGCGCTCGTCGGCACATTCCTCGGGGTGTTGTTGGCCTACGGCGTGGTCAATCCGCTGGCATCGCGCCTCAAGGGTGTGATCGACGAGGACGCCAAGCTCTACAATGTCATCCGCGACGTGATGGTCGCCCATCTGCATGGCAATTCGCCGCAGATTTCGGTCGAGATCGGGCGCCAGGCTGTTCCTTCGAAGATCAAACCCAGCTTCTACGAACTGGAAGAGGCGCTCTCCGAGGTGCCGGTCTCCTAGCGGGCCGGCGGGCAGATCAGCGGGTTCGCAGACTCAGGATATAGGCGATCAGGTTCTCGACCTCTTCATCGGCGAAGATGAAGTTCGGCATCACCGGATGCGGCGTATCGTGCAGGAAGACGCGCAGCCTAAACTCGGTCGTGTCAGGATCGTTAGCGATGCCTGCGAACGGCGGCACCACGTCGACCACCGGTTTTTCCTGGCCTTCCTCGACCACATGACAGCCGGCGCATAGCTCGCGCGCAAGGCGTTTTCCCTCGGTGGCGTTTGCGCTGCGCACTTGTTGCGCATGACCGGCCGTTGCTGTGAGGAAGATGCCGAGCGTCGCGATCACGGCAAGAAGCTTCGTCATTGGTGTCGCCTCGTCGTTGTTGCGGCCTCCGCCCCCTGGCCGCGGGCCAGGGCGGCCGGCCTTGTTTCGGCATCGCTAGATCGGTGCAGATCGCGGGTCATCGTCGTCAGGTCGTTCTCGGTCAGCGTTTCTTTTTCAATCAATCGCGCGGCGCAGTCTTCCAGAAGCTTGCGATTGCCTTCAAGAATCTTGCGTGCGGTCTCGAAGCCGGCTTCAACGATGCTCTTGACCGATTCGTCGATCTCGCGCGCGGTCTGCTCGCTGAACTGCCGTTCGAGATAGGTCTGCCGCTCTTGGGTTCCTAACAGCGGTGCGCGGTCGGTCTCGTAGGCGACATGCCCGAGCCGTTCTTCCATGCCGTAGCGCGTCGCCATGCTGCGGGCGATGTCGGTCGCCTTGGCGAGATCGTCGGCCGCGCCGGTCGAAAGACGACCGAAAACAAGCTCTTCGGCAGCGCGCCCGCCGAGCAGGACCGCTATCTTGTTGGCCAATTCTTCGCGGGTCATTAGGTAGCGGTCCTCGGTCGGCCGCTGGATGGTATAGCCCAGGGCACCAATTCCGCGCGGGATGATCGAAACCTTGTGCACCTTGTCCGTCCCCGGAAGCGCCAGCGCGACCAGTGCGTGACCCATCTCGTGGTGGGCGACGATTTCCTTTTCCTTCGGGTTGAGGAGCCGGTTCTTCTTTTCCAGTCCGGCCACAATGCGTTCGATCGCCTGTGTGAAATCGTCGAGTGTGACCGTGTCCGCATTGCGTCGCGTCGCTAACAGTGCGGCTTCGTTCACCAGGTTGGCGAGGTCTGCGCCGGTAAATCCCGTCGTCAGGTCGGCAACCTGTTCGAGCGCAACTTGCGCGTCCATTCTGATTTTTTTGATATGGACCCGCAAAATCTGTTCGCGCCCGACCTTGTCCGGACGGTCCACGAGAATCTGCCGATCGAAACGACCGGCGCGAAGCAGTGCCGGATCGAGAATTTCAGGCCGGTTTGTCGCAGCCAGCAGCACGACACCCTGGCTTGGGTCGAATCCGTCGAGCTCCGAAAGCAACTGGTTCAGCGTTTGTTGGCGCTCATCGTGGCCGCCACCGAGGTTGAATGCGCCGCGCGCGCGACCCAATGCGTCCAGTTCGTCGATGAAGATGATCGAGGGGGCGGACTTGCGCGCCTGCTCGAACAGGTCGCGCACGCGGGCGGCGCCGACGCCGACGAACATCTCGATGAACTCCGAGCCGCTGATCGAAAAGAACGGGACCCCGGCCTCGCCCGCGACGGCCCTCGCGAGCAGGGTCTTGCCCGTGCCCGGCGGACCTACCAGAAGGATGCCCTTCGGAATGCGTGCGCCGAGGCGACCGTAGTTTTCCGGCGCTTTGAGGAACGAGACGATCTCCTTCAATTCACCCTTGGCCTCGTCGACGCCCGCCACGTCGTCGAAGGTGACCGACGTATCCTTCTCGACGTAGACCTTGGCCTTGCTTTTTCCGATCGCCGTTAGCCCGCCGAGACCCTGTCTGTCGGCAATACGGCGGAACATGAACATCCACACAGCGAAGAAGATGCCGATAGGAATGATCCACGACAGGATTTCACGGAACAGATTGCTGTCGGAGGTGCCGGTATAGGTGATGCCGGCATCGGCCAGACGCTTGGTCAATTCCGAGTCCGGTTCGACGCGCGTCGTCACAAACTGTGTCTTCCCATCGCTGGGTTCGCTGAACGCGCCGGTAATGCGAGAGGGGCTGATCCTGAGGTCGTTGACTTTGCGTCCGTCGACAAGAAGTCGGAATTCGCTGTACGGGATGGTCTCGACGGTCTGGCTCTGCTGCCACCACGCTTGCAGCAGCAGAATCGCGATGAATGCGACGACGAAGTACCAGAGGTGGAATTGCGTCTTCTTCTCCACCTCATGCCTCCATCAGGTCGCGCATCAGTGCTTCGATCTCTCGGCGCACCTGTTCGGGCTGCTGTAGTACCGCGCGGCCCAGCGCGTGCAGTTGCGCACGGGTGCCGTAGAGCTGGTCAAGCAGGTCGAGTGCCACGCCGATCCCCTCGTCGTTGACGGCCATATCCTGCCTAAGTTCGCAGATCAGGCGGATGCGGGCTACGTCCGCGGCGCGATAGTCGGCGATGTCGCCGTCCTGAGATGGCCGAATCCAGCCGCGTTCAAGCCAGCGTTCGAGATCGTGGCGCTGCAGGCCGCGAACCAATGCAAGTAGATCGTCCGCATGCATCAGGTCCGCTCCATCGACTTCCGCACTTCGTAGGGGTGCTTCTTGGCCCAGCCTTCGAGGAAGGCTTCAAGTTCATCGTCCGGTTTGTTTGGCAGGACAACGCGCAGAGTGACGTAGAGATCGCCATGGCTGTCGCCCCGGCGGTCGCCGACGCCCTTGCCGCGCAACCGCAGGACCTTGCCCGTGTTGCTGTGTCGCGGGACGGTCACGGCGACCGGCCCGGCGGGCGTGGGCACTTCCACTTTGGCGCCGAGCACCGCTTCGGCCAGCGTTATCGACAAGTCGAGATGAATGTCTTTCCCCTCGCGACGAAATACAGGGTGAGGGGCCACATGAAGGACGATCAGAGCGTCGCCAGCAGGGCCGCCCTGGACGCCGGGCATGCCCTTTCCGCGCAGTCTCAGAACCTGACCGTCGCGTGCACCGAGTGGAATTGCGATGTCGAGCGTCTTGCCGTCGGGCATCGTGACGCGTTTCTTCGCACCGTTGACCGCGTCGAGAAAGTCGACGGTCAGTTCGTAGCGAACGTCGCCTCCGCCGGCGCGAAACGTTCCACCGCCGGGATGCGTGCGGTCCCCGAAGGCGCGAGCGAAGAAATCGCCGAGGTCTTCGAAGTCTTCCGGTCCGCCCTGGCGATAGGTGTACTGCCGGGCACCCGGGCCGCCGCCATCCGCGAAGTCCCGGTAGAATTGCCGCTGCGGCCGCTCCTGGCCGCTCGCGTCTATTTCGCCCCGGTCGAAGCGGGCGCGTTTCCCCGGGTCGCCGACGATGTCATAGGCAGCCTGGACGTCCTTGAATGCGGCTTCGGCTTTGGCATTGCCGGGATTGAGATCGGGATGGTGCTTCTTGGCCAACGCGCGGTAGGCACTGCGAATTTCAGCCTCACTGGCGGTATTCTTGACCCCCAGGACCTCATATGGGTCGCGATTCGCCATCTTTTTCCTTGCTCGAAATGCGTCCGAGAAACATGACACCCAACAAATGGCGAGGCCCTGATTGGGATCAAGGTCCGCACCGGCGGTGCCGCCTAGGGTCGCGGCTAGCGGAATAGGGCGGATCGTTGGTCTGTTAGACGGTCATGGGCATACAACTGAAAGCGGCCATTGTGGCTCTGCTGGGGGTTCTGGCTGCGACGCCTTCGTACGCGGGAATGGGCGCACAGGTGACGTCGCGGTATGCGCCCGGCGAGGTTGCCTTGCTGGCGCAGCGTGGCATGCCCACCGTCATCGTCGGGCGTGTCGGCGCGGCCGGCGCGGAAGACGTGATCGCGCTGCTTCGCATGCCTGGCTGGGTGCCGGCTTCGAGCTTCGTTGCGACGCCTCCTACGCACACTGGGACGCGCCTCGTGATTCTGCTCAATCCGGCTGACCCGGTGGCTGCCAAGCGCGGCGTCTGTCGCGATCCCGCGGCGTTGTCGTTTGAGGGCCAGTCGACGCGGCTCGTGATTCGCGTGGCCCTTTGCGACGGCGAGCGAATCCTTACCCGCGTTACAGCGAATGAAACGCCGGTTTCCGGCGCCGAAGATCCGCACCTGGCGTGGATTCTGTCGCAGGTGCTTGCGCTCGCCTTCCCGCAGCCGACGCGCTTCGAGATCGACGCGCCCGGACTCTAGCGCGACGCGGTGCCAGCTTCGGCCGGGCCGACCTTGGACCAGTCGATTTGACGCAACAGGTAGACAACGGCGACGGCAAGGCCAATGCCCAGCACCCACCACATCGGCCGTATGCTGAACGAAAAGTCGAGATTGGCCTGAAGTAGCAGGAGCGGATCGATGCTTGTCGAAGACGCCCAGTACCACGCGGCTTCGGCACCGGCCGTCAGTGCGGAGGCAATGATTGCAAACAGGCCCAGTTTCCAGGTGTTGAGCGCGATCTTGTAGCGCTTGGCCAGACGGTAGCCCATGAGCAGCAGGTATAGTCCCGTCATGATCGCGGGCTCGGTGACGTCGATCTTCGACTGAATGAACTGGTGGACCAGCCCGAGCACGGCGATCGCATAGACCGCCTTGTGCAGGAGCGTCCATTTCTTTCCCAATCTGCGTACGGCCGAATCGGTCGAGGTGGCGGCCAGCGCCGCCAGGCCGAGGAGGGCGACGAAGCCGATCGTCAGGTAGAACCGTATGACGATTTCGCTCGCGACCTTGCCGATCACGAAGTTCTGGTCGACGACGTAGAGCCCAAGGTGGATCAAGGCATAGCAGAACGTTGCCACCCCGAGCATCCGGCGCACGTGGATGACGCGGCGCCATTCCGCGAGGCGGCGCAGCGGCGTCACCGCCAGCGTGATCAGCAGAAAGCGCACCGTCCACTCGCCGGTTTCGTGCAGCGCGGCTTCGATCGGCTTGGCGCCCATCGTTCCCGTCGCCAGTGCGGCAGCGACGTAGATGCCGGGCACAAGAAGACCGAGAAATACCAGCAGCTTGAAAGGCGAGAACTTGCCGCTGCGGTCTTGCCAGGGAATCACGGGTTGCTCCTGCGCTTGTGTTCTGCCGTGAAGCATATGGGGTCCGGGCCGCCATCGCGGAATCAAAGCGGTGACAGCCTACGGGAACTTTGTGTGAGAACTAGTGTGCGCCCTGGTTGCGATAGGCGTCGATCAGGATCTGATGGCTCGGCGGTTGGCGCTCGAATTCCAGCACGCCGTCGGGAACGGCAAACCATGGTTGCGCGCTTGCCGTCCAGATGTGGGCAACCGGTACGAGATCGCCGCCGTCGTCGAGCGTCCCGGGCCTGACGTTCGTCTTCCCGGGGCGCCCCGTCGTCTCGTGGAACAGTCGTGTCCCGCAGGCGGGACAGAAGAGGCATCGCACCTCGTTGCCGCTGTCAGCCTCGCGGGTGAACTGAGCCGGTATCCCCTGCGTCACCGTCACAGAATCCGCCGGGACCGTCATCGACATGCCGAAAGCGCTGGCCGACTGCTTCTAGCATTCGCGACAGTGGCAGACATAGAGGGTATCCGGTGCGACGGCGACCGTGAAACGGATGCGGCCGCACTGGCAGCCGCCGTGATAAGGCGCGGGCATCGCTACCTCCGTTGCTGTTTGCTAGAGGCTGCCGCCGGAAAGGCGGCCGATCAAGGGCGTTCCGGTCAGCAACGTGACCAGATGCGCCGCCATCAGCACCGCGACGACCAGGGCCACGAACTGGATGCCGCCATACGGTAAAAGGGTAACCTCGCCAAGATCGCGCGGCCGGCGATGCTGCAATAATGCGAGTACGAAGACGACGACCGCAGCGGCGAGCGCGGCGAGGGTAGGGATGGGGCCCATGGCCCCAATCTGGGGTGCATCGCCAACGCAGACAAGGATGCCGCGCGCGCGTTGCCCGGTTCGAGCCGGGGCCCTAGCATGCGCCGGGGAGGATACTGGGAATGAACGCTTCTACCGAAGAAGACCGCACCCGCGCGCTCGCCGAATGGGTCGCCGGCCTGTTGATCGACGATCTCGTCGAAGCGGACCTGGCGCAACTCAACAAACTCATTCTCGACCATCTTGGCGTCTGCTACCGCGGCGCCTTTCTGCCTTGGGGCGGGGCGCTCCAGCAGTATGCGTCGACCTACAAGGGAACCGGCGGCGCGGTCGTGTTCGGCAGCGATCTAACGGTAACGCCGGCAGTCGCTGCGCTGGTCAATGCGACCTGCGCCCACGGTCTCGAGCACGACGATACCCACGACGAAGGCATGAGCCATCCCGGTGCGATCGTGATTGCCGTCGCACTCGCTATCGCCACGGAAAAGGGACTGGGCGGCTGCGAGGTACTGCCGGCCATCGTCGCGGGCTACGAGGTGATGGCGCGGGTCGGCATGGGCTGCGGTCCCGATATCATGCATCATGGCTTTCACCCGACGGCCCTGTTCGGGGGCTTCGGGGCGTCGACGACGGCGGCCAAGCTCTACGGTCTGCCGGCGCAGAGCATCGTCGAGACGTGGGGTCTGATGCTGTCGATGGCGGGCGGCTCGATGCAGTTCTCGCAGGATCCCCATGGCACCGTGGTCAAGCGCCTGCACGGCGGGTACGGGGCCCACAACGGCACGATGGCGGCACAACTCGCGGTACTCGGTATCGCCGGGCCGTCGCAGGCGTTTGACGGAACCTACGGGCTGCTCAACCTGTTCTCGGGTGCGCCCAACCCCGATCGCCTTGTGCGGCCGCCGTCGGCGCCGTACGAAATCCATCGCATCAGCTTCAAGCCTTATCCCTCGTGCCGTCTGTTTCATTCGACGATCGACGCGTTGCGCGAGGTAACCGACGACTTCGGTGCTACCAACGACGACATCGCGAAAATCGTCGTCGGCGGGCCGGCCATCTTCGAATCGCAGCACATGATGTACCGCCCGACCTCGATGATGGCGGCGCAGTACAGCCTGCCGTTCGTGCTCGGCGCTGCCCTTGTCGCCGGACCCTACAAGGAAGACGCCTTCGCCGAAGCGAACCTCGGCGACCAGCGCGTGCTCGATCTGTGCGACCGCGTCAGCGCCGTCGTCGACGACAAGCTCGACAAGGCGTTTCCGGCCCATTTCGGCAGCTGGGTCGAGGTCGAATTCGCCGACGGCACCAAGCGCCACAAGGAGGTGCTCGACTCCTACGGCACGCCGGCCAACCCGATGGATGAAGCGGCCCTCCTTGAGAAGTTCACCGGGCTCGTCACCGGTGGCCGCCCCGACTTCCCGGTGGACGAGGTTGCCGCACTGGTGCGCGACCTTCATTCGGCTGACGAAGTCGGTTCCCTGACCCGCCTGTTTGCGAAGTAACGCCATGACCCCTGTGCACTACCTTTCCATTGGCGAACTCCAGGAAGCCTTTCGCCAGGGCACCTACGGCCCGGTCGACGTGACCGAAGCCGCGCTGGAGCGCATTGCCGAGGTCGATCCCAAACTCAAGGCCTTCATCACGGTGACTGGCGATGTAGCGCGCCGTCAGGCTGAGGTGGCCGAGCGCGAGATGCACGCTGATGGCCCGAAGAGCCCGCTGCACGGCGTGCCGATCGCGCTCAAGGACCTGTGCGACACCGCCGGTATCGCGACGACCGGGGGATCGATGGCCTGGAAGGACCGCGTTCCCGGGGTCGACGCCACGGTGGTGCGGCGCCTTGCCGATGCCGGCGCCATCCTGCTCGGCAAGCTCGCGATGACCGAAGGCGCGTTCATCGAACATGCGCCCGGCATGCCGGAGCCGGTCAATCCCTGGCGCGCGGGCCACATGACCGGGCTGTCGTCGTCCGGTCCCGGTGTCGCAACGGCGGCTGGGCTGGCCTACGGCACGCTGGGTTCCGATACCGGTGGGTCGATCCGCTTTCCCTCGGCCCTTTGTGGCGTCACCGGGCTCAAGCCGACCTGGGGCCGCGTCAGCCGTGCTGGCATCCTGCCGCTCGCCGAGAGCCTCGACCACATCGGGCCGATGACACGCACCGTCGCCGATGCGGCGGCGGTGTTGGGAGTCATCGCCGGCCACGATCCGGCCGATCCGACGTCGCTGACGGCCAAGGTGCCGGACTACGTTGCGTGCATCGCGCGTACCGTAAAGGGCGTGCGCATCGGTATCGACGAAGCGTACTGCACCGACGGGGTGGATCCCGAACTGCGCGATTCGGTCATTGGCTCGGTCGCGGTGTTCCAGAAGCTCGGTGCCGAGGTCAAGCGCGTGACGATGCCCTCCGTCGAGGCCTTCATCGCCCATTTCTCGGACATGGTATCGATCGAGGCTGCCGCGTCCAACGCCGAGGCGCTGCTGCCTGTGAAGCAGCAACTTGGTCCTGTGTACCGCGGCGTCCTCGAACGCGGCAGCGAACTCAGCGCGAAGTTCTACGCACAGCTGCGCCAGGCGGCACTACGATACGCTGGCGGCCTGCAGGCGCTGTTCGAAGATGTCGACCTCATCCTGTGTCCTTCATGGCCGACGCCCGCGGTCGAGATCACCGCCGATGCGCTGGGCGATGTCGAGGACCAGGGCGGCCTCCTGCGCTTTACCGGACCGTTCAACTTTTCCGGCAGCCCGACCCTGTCGATCCCGTCGGGCTTCAATGCCGACGGCCTGCCGCTCGGTCTCCAGCTCGTCGGGCGCCACCTTGAGGAAGAGGTCCTGTGCCGCGTCGGTCACGCCTACCAGCAGGCGACCGACTGGCACAAGCGGTTCCCGCCCGTCTGAAACCGGTGTCTCGTTTGTCGCGATGGCTTCGCACCCGCACCGCGTTTGCGGTGCTGGTCGCGGGATGGGTGGCCGTGCTGCTGGCGGCCCGTCTTGGGGCCTGGGATGGGGCGCGCAGCGTCATCGTTACGCTTGTCGTCATTTTGGGCGTCGTGTCGGTGTTCGCTTTCATGCAGCGCTGGGGCGAAACTCAGGACTCGGTGGTCGAGCGCGACTTCTACCGCGCCCGCCTGGCCGAGGAGGCAGAGAAGGTTCTCGAGAAAGAAGACAAGGACACCGGGCGCGCGAAGGAATGAGTACCGCGCGCCTCCCGCTGCCGGCGCCGGCGGGGTAGGGTAGGGAAATCCCTTCCCCATCGCTGCGAGGACGGCATGATCGATCTCTACTATTGGCCGACGCCCAATGGCCGCAAGGTCTCCATCATGATGGAGGAGACCGGCCTGCCGCATAAGCTGATCCCGCTCGACATCACCAAGGGCGCGCAGTTCGAGCCTGCCTTTCTCAAGATCAGTCCCAACAACAAGATTCCGGCAATCGTCGATCACGAGGGCCCAAACCACCAGCCGCTGGCGCTGTTCGAATCGGGCCTGATTCTCGAATACCTCGCCGGCAAGTCGGGCAAGCTGATGCCGCGAAGCGCACACGATATGTGGATCACGCGCCAGTGGGTGATGTTCCAGATGGCGAACTTCGGCCCGATGTGGGGCCAGCACGGCCACTTCACCCACTACGCGCCCGA
>JAYQVF010000094.1:0-12027 GCA_038148335.1 Alphaproteobacteria bacterium
GCCGGCGATCGCCCGGCGCCGCGCGGCGCGCGGCGCAACCTTCGTCGTGCAACTGCAGGACCCGCGGGTGGCGCCGCATCATTTCGACCTCGTCGTGCCACCGGAACACGACTCCGTCACCGGCAGCAACGTGATCTCAACCGTTGGCGCCTTGCATCGCATCACCGAGTCGTCGCTCGCGGCAGCGCACGATACGTGGCGCCGCCGATTTGCCCCCCTGCCCACGCCGCGCATCGCGGTTCTGATCGGCGGCTCCAGCAAGCATCACCGCATGACGCCCGCGGTCGCGGCACGGCTGGGCAACGACTTGCGTACGTTGTGCCAAACCGCAGGGGCCGGCCTGATGATCACTGCGTCGCGGCGTACCGACGCGGCAAGCCTGGCGGCGCTGAAGACCGCGATCGAAGGACTGCCCGCGGACCTCTGGGATGGCCGGGGGGACAACCCCTACCAGGGCATGCTGGCCTGCGCGGACGGTATCGTGGTGACCGCCGATTCGGTGACGATGGCCTCGGAGGCCGCAAGCACGGGCAAGCCGCTGTTCGTCGCGCCCCTCGACGGCGGCAGCAACAAGTTCACGCGCTTCCACGAGGATCTGGCGGCGCGCGGGATCAGCCGGCCGTTTGCCGGGCGGTGGGAGACCTGGACCTATCCACCCTTGCGGGAAACCGACCGGATCGCTGCCGTCGTGCGCGAGCGCCTCGGCGCCGCGTAACCTATTCGCAAACAGGCATCTTTTCGGGTGCTTGCAAAAAACGGCAGGAACCCTAACTTTTCCTCGCCATGCGCCTCACGCATGGCTCATCCCTCTGCCCCGGAGTCGCCATGGCCCAGCACCACCACAGCCACGTTCTCATTCTCGGCTCCGGTCCGGCCGGCCTGACCGCCGCGATCTACACCGCGCGCGCCAGTCTTGAGCCGATGCTGGTTCATGGCATCCAGCCCGGCGGGCAGATGACCATCACCACCGACGTCGAGAACTATCCCGGTTTCGCCGAGGTGATCCAGGGTCCCTGGCTGATGGAACAGATGCAGAAACAGGCCGAGGCGGTCGGCACGAAGATGATCGCCGATACCATCACGGCGATCGACCTGAGCCAGCGGCCATTCCGCGCCACCGGCGATTCGGGCGACACCTACAGCGCCGATGCCGTCATCGTCGCGACCGGCGCCCAGGCGAAGTGGCTGGGGCTGCCGAGCGAGCAGAAATTCCAGGGCTTCGGCGTCTCGGCCTGCGCGACCTGCGACGGGTTTTTCTTTCGCGGCCGCGAGGTCGCCGTGATCGGCGGCGGCAACACCGCCGTCGAGGAAGCGCTGTACCTGACCAACCACGCCAACAAGGTGACGCTGATCCATCGCCGCGACAGCCTGCGCTCGGAAAAGATCCTGCAGGAACGCCTGTTCGCCAACCCCAAGGTCGAGGTGCGCTGGGATACGACGCTGGAGGAGATCATCGGCGACGAGAACCCGCCCGGCGTCACCGGCGCCAAGCTGCGCAACGTCAAGACCGGCAAGACCGATGTCCTGGCCGTGGACGGCGTCTTCGTCGCCATCGGCCATACGCCCAATACCGAATTGTTCAAGGGCGTGCTCGACATGGATGCCGAGGGCTACCTGATCACCAAGCCCGATTCGACCCGGACCAACATTCCCGGGGTGTTCGCCGCCGGCGACGTCCAGGACAAGATCTTCCGCCAGGCGGTGACGGCGGCGGGAACCGGCTGCATGGCGGCGCTCGAGACCGAGAAATATCTGGCCGCGTCGGAAACCACCGCTGCGGCCGCCGAGTAGTCGGCGCAGGAATGGACTGGAACCGTCTCAAGGTCTTTCACGCCGTTGCCGAAGCGGGCAGCTTCACCCGCGCCGGCGAGGTGCTGAACCTCAGCCAGTCGGCGATCAGCCGGCAGATCAGCGCGCTGGAACACGAACTGGGCACGTCCCTGTTCCATCGCCACGCGCGGGGGCTCAGCCTGACCGAGCAGGGGGAGTCGCTTTATCGCACCGCGCACGACGTGTCGGCGAAGCTGGCGATGACCGAAGCCGTGCTCGGCGAATCGCGCGAACGGCCGACGGGCAAGCTGAAGATCACCACGACCGTCGGCTTCGGGTCGACCTGGCTGACCCCGCGGATCGGCGAGTTCCTGGAGCTCTATCCCGAGATCAGCGTCGACGTGGTCCTCGACGACCGGCTGCTCGACCTCAGCATGCGCGAAGCCGATATCGCGATCCGCATGCGGCCGCCGACACAGGCCGACCTCATCCAGCGCCGGTTGCTCACGGTACACAACCACCTCTATGCCTCGCCCACCTATCTCAAGCGCTACGGCACGCCGCGCGACCTGGCCGACCTGAAGAACCACAAGCTGGTCACCTACGGCGAAGACACGCCGCCGCCGGTGTCCGAAATCAACTGGCTGCAGCTGGCCGGCCGCAAACAGGGCCTGCAGCTCGAGCCGATCCTGACGGTGAACAACGTCTACGGGCTGCTCCTGGCGGTGGAGAGCGGGGTCGGGATTGCCTCCCTCCCCGACTACATGATCGAGGATCATCCGCGGGTGGTCCGGGTGCTGCCCGACGTCGAGGCCCCGCACTTCGACACGTTCTTCGTCTATCCCGACGAACTGCGCGATTCGAAGAAGATCATGGTTTTCAGGGACTTCCTGCTGAACAAGGTCGCCGGGTGGCGCTTCTGACGCATTGACCCTGCGTTACCCATGCATTTCCGGCATGGCTGGTTTGCACTCTCAGGGGTGGAATGGGGCCGGGACAGGTTCTAAATATCGTTCAAATCCCGGTCAGCACTCCTGACCCGGATGGTGGGCCCCAACGAACCCCTTTGTTCGGGTCCGCACGTCTCCCAGACGTAAAGCCTTCCTGTTAAGACTTGCCGGGCCTTCGGGCCCGGCATTTTTTTGCCGGTGCGCCGAGCCGTGGCGGCGCGAAGGCCGGTCCCGGTCCTCAGGGGATCACGCCGGCCTTGTCGCCGAACTGATGGTAGTCGTCGCTGAGTCGCGCCAGGTAGGCCGGGCTGTATTTCTTGAGCCGGAACAGGCCCTTGGTCCGCATGCGCATGACGCAACGCTGGTCGATGCCGCAATCCGCGAACAGCCGGTCGATCCGCCCGCGGGTCATGTAGTGTTGGTAGTCGTGCGAGCCGAACCAGTCGTAGGCGGTATGGACGGCGTTCATGTAGCCGGATTCGCGACCCGCCTTGCGGGCCATGAACAACGGCGCCAGGAAATAGGAAAAGAACCAAGCGAGGCGATGCGGAAGACGCTTCATGACGAAGCGGATCGGCTCCATGCCGATCGTCGCCGGCGTCCACATATAGAATGAAACGCCGATCTCGCCGTCTTCGTTGAGACAGTTCCAGGCGTTGCGGAGCGTCGCCTTGATGTCCGCCGTGTGCTGGATCACCCCGATCAGATAGATGAAGTCGGCCTTGAGGTCGACCCGGCTCATGTCGCCCTGGACGATCTCGAACACCGGGTCCTTGAGGAAGGCCTTCTGGTATTCGATGGACGGCAGCGCGAGCTCCACCGAGACGATCCTGGCCGGCTCCGACAGCTGCGAGATCGCCCACGGGTGGCGCCCGTTGCCGGAGCCGAAATAGGCCACCGTCTTGCCGCGAAAGCGATCCGCGGTGATCGCCAGATCCAGAAACAGGCGCCGATGGAAATTCCTGAGGCTGTCGCGGACGGTGCGCTGGGTCCACTGCCAGGCAAAGGACTCCACGCTATCCTGGCCTTGATCCTCCGCTCGTTCGCTACTCGTCATTCACCAACCTCGATGGGCGCGTTGAGAGCCGCGCCCGAGACACCACCACATGGCAATTGTAGACACGTCCGACCCGGTTCATGCGGCGCCGTCCGGCCCCTGCTGCGATTTTACCAGCGCCTGCAGGTCCGCGTCGGTCAGTTCAACGCCGTGAGCGGCCGGGGCCGCTTCCACCGCCGCCGGCGGCCGCGGATCGGCGTGAACGCCGTAGCGCTTGCACAAGGCCGCCCGCGTCGACGACCAGGCGAAGGGGGCGGGAGTACCGGTTGGGAGACACATCGAGCCGATCTTACCGATCACATTCGGCCAGCGCACCAATGCTACTTCTACGTGTCATCCGTCGCGCGTCCCCCTGAGTATTCAGGGGCAGGGGGTAGCGTGTGCAACATACCAAAGGTGCGACATGGTCTGGAAAGGACCGGCGGCGGACGACCGCGATCGCCTCGAGGGATGCCTTGGGCGCCTCTACATCATCGATCCGGAAGCGGAACCCCATGAAATGGACGGAATCCTGGAGCCCGTGTGGCAGTGCGCCAATGCGGTTCTGGCGGCGCTGTTCGGCGAACGGTCGCTGCAGTTCCACATGTTCCGGCAGCCGTCCTATCGCGGCGCCGTCGCCCACATCGTCGACGATCTGCCGGGAACCGACCGGCGGACGAAATACCGCCATCTGATCTCGCTATTCCGCGACGATCTCGAAACGGCACTGAAACGGCTCGACGGCCCATTGCCCCGGCACGCCTAGAGCGCTTTCCGCGACGGCCCACGCCCCAAAGGCGTGCGCACGAACGTCACAAACCCGTCGCTTGCGGCCGGCCCGAATCCGCGTGACCATCGTCGCGGCAGGCCGCCGGCTTGCATGACGGAGGCGCAAGGCCTCGGGGGGACATCATGAGCTTGTATCGCGTTCCGCGCCGGGCGGCGCTTCTGGTCGCCACCGTTCTCGTTCTGGCGCTGGCCAATCCGATCGCCGGACTTGCGCAAAGCACCAAGCTGACTCTTCTCCACATCAACGACGTCTACGAGATATCTCCGCGACGGGGCATCGGTGGCCTTGCCGAGCTCATGACGCTGTTGCGAACCGAACGCGCCGGCGCAGAGCATTCGATCACCACGCTCGGTGGCGATCTGATTTCGCCGTCGGTGATGTCGGGCCTGACCAAAGGCGAGCAGATGATCGCCATGATGAATGCGATCGGAATCGATTTCGCCGGGCTGGGCAATCACGAGTTCGACTTCGGCGGCAACGTCCTCAAACAGCGGATGAAGGAATCGACGTTCACCTGGCTCGCCACCAACACGCTCGAAGGCGGCAAGCCTTTTGGCGGGGCCGCGGCGACGGCGATCCGCGACGTGGGCGCGTTCAAGGTCGGGTTCTTCAGCGTCCTGACGCCCGAGACAGAGCACCTTTCGAGTCCCGATCCATCGATCACCATTTCGCCGGCCGAAGAAGCGGCCCGGCTGGCGACGGCCGACCTCAAGGCGCAGGGCGCGAACTTCATCGTCGCGCTGACGCATCTCGACCTGGCGCAGGACCGCGCCCTAGCGCGCAACGTGCGCGACATCGACATCATCCTGGGCGGTCACGACCACGACCCGATCATGATCTACGAAGGCGGTAAACTGATCATCAAGGCCGGCACCGACGCGCACTTTCTCGCCGTGGCCGACGTCATCCTGACCAAAGGCGAATCGCGCGGCAACGTGACCTACAGCTTCCAGCCGGAGTGGCGCCTGATCACGACGGCGGGCGTGCCGCCCGACGCCGAGATCGCGGCGCTTGCCAAGACGTTCAACGACGATCTCGACGCCCGTCTCTCGGTGGCTGTCGGCAAATCGGACGTCGCGCTGGACAGCCAGAGAGGCTCGGTGCGCGTCCGCGAGACGACCATGGGCAACCTCATCACCGATGCGATGCGCGCGGCCACAAAGGCCGACATCGCGATTACCAATGGCGGCGGCATTCGGGGCGACCGCACCTACGAGGCCGGCGTCACGCTGACCCGAAAGGACGTCCTGACCGAACTGCCGTTCGGCAACGTCACCGTGGTGCTGGAACTGAAGGGATCCGACCTGCTGGCAGCCCTCGAGAACGGCGTCAGCCGGATCGAGGACACGGCCGGCCGGTTTCCCCAGGTATCGGGCATCAGCTTCCGGTTCGATTCCGCGAAGCCGGCCGGCAACCGGGTCAGCGACGTGAAAGTCGGTGGACAGCCGCTCGACCCCGGCAAGGCCTACCGCGTGGCGACGAACGATTTCATCGCCGCGGGCGGCGACGGCTACGATGCCCTGAAAGCCGGGCGCACCGTCGTCGACGCGTCGGGGGCGACGCTGATGGCCACGATGGTGATGGACTATATCGCGGCCCAAGGCACGGTCTCTCCCAAGGTCGAAGGCCGCATCCAGGGACAATAGGGAACGGCGCCGGCGACCCGTCGGTGCCACCACGGGTCATGCTCGACGGTTTCGATCACCAGACATTCACGCACGACGGACGTACCCTGCCCGTGTTTCGCGCCGGCAGCGGGCCCGGCGTCATCGTGATTCACGAGATTCCCGGCATCACGCCGGAGGTCGTGCGTTTCGCACGCTGGGTGGTCGACGCCGGCTTCAACGTCGCCATGCCGTCGCTGTTCGGCACGCCAGGACGACCCAAATCCACCGCGTATATCCTGGGATCGTTCGCACGCGCCTGTATCAGCCGCGAGTTCCATGTTCTGGCCGCCCATCGGGCGAGCCCGATCACCGAGTGGCTGCGCGCGCTGTGCCGCCAGATGCACGCCGAATGCGGCGGGCCGGGGGTCGGCGCCGTCGGTATGTGCCTGACCGGCAACTTCGCCCTGTCGCTGATGATGGAACCCGCAATGATGGCCCCGGTGCTGTCGCAACCCTCGCTGCCCTTGCCGCTCGGCGGCGCGCGCAAACGGGCCTTGCACCTGTCGCCGGAACAGCTTGCCGCCGCCAAGGCGCGCGACATTCCCGTGCTGGCGCTGCGTTTCGATACCGACCCGGCCTGTCCCGGCGCACGCTTCGCGCGCCTCCGCGAGGAATTCGGCCATCGTTTCGAAGCGATCGAAATTCCCGAGAAGTTCGCCGCGACCAAGATGCGCCACAGCGTGCTTACCAACGATCTGATCGACGAGTCCGGACAACCGACGGCCGCGGCACGCGACCGCGTGCTGGCGTTCTTCGCCGAACGGCTGAAGCCCGGCGCCTAAAGAAAAGGCCGGTGCGCGGACCGTCCTTTTTCCGGGAATGGGCCGTCTACATGAACAGGCTGCGTTCCTGCGCCATGCCGGCATAGAGGTCCGCGACGAATTCGCCATAGCCGTTGTAGATCTGCGTCGGTACCCGCTCGCCGGTGCCGAGCACGCGCTCGCTCGCCTGGCTCCAGCGCGGATGATCGAAGGCCGGATTGACGTTGGCCCAGAAGCCGTATTCGCGCTCCTGCAGCGATTCCCAGTAGGTCTTGGGCTGCTTGTCGGTGAACTCGATGTTGACGATCGACTTCGCCGCCTTGAAGCCGTACTTCCAGGGAACGGCCAGGCGCAGCGGCGCACCGTGCTGCGGTGGCGCCGGATGTCCGTAGGTGCCAGTCACCATGAACGTGAGTTCGTTCATCGCCTCTTCGATGGTCAGGCCCTCGGTGTAGGGCCACGGGTACCAGAACTGCCGCTGGCCTGGCGCTACCTTCTTGTCGAGGAAGGTCTGGAAGACAACATACTTCGCCGAGGCCAGGGGCTGGACCATCTTCACGAGATGGCTGAGTTCGAAGCCGCTCCAGGGAATGGTCATCGACCAGGCCTCGACGCAGCGATGCCGGTAGAGGCGCTCTTCCAGCGGCATCCTGGCGAGCAGATCGTCGATACCGATCTCCATCTCCTTTTCGACCATGCCGCCGATCTTGACCGTCCACGGACGCACCTCCAAGCGCTGCGCGGCGCGCCAGATCTCCTTGTGCGTCCCGAATTCGTAGAAGTTGTTGTAGGTGCCGTTGATCTTCTCCGGCGTGATGTCGCGGTCCAGCACATAGCGCTCGTTGCGCTTGAACGGGTAGAGCGACGCGGAGGGATCTTCCGTCGCGGCCTGTGCCGCGCCTGCCACGAGCGGGCCGGCGGCGGCGAGGATGCTGCCGGCGGCGACCCCTTTCATCAGCTGGCGCCGATTGAAATAGATCGACTCGGGCGTGGCCGCCGACTCCGGCACTTCCCAACCGCGTGGAATCTTGATGAGCATGATGGTCTCCCGCGACTTCCGTTGCTTTGGACGTACTGACTGCCCGCCTTGGGCACAACTCAAGTGTCGGTGAGACTTTTCACGAAAGTCTCCCGCGGGACGACAAACGCGGCGAATGGCGCTATTGAGCGGCTTCGGCGGCACCGGCACCGTAGGTCTGGACGACTTCATCGGCCAGGCGGCCCTGCAGTTCCTGCAGATGGTCGAAGGACCAGGTGAAACTGCCGACACCATGCGACAGGGAACGGAGCTCGACGATCAGGTCGCCGACCTCGGCCTGGGGCAGATGGACCGAGACGACGTCCCATCCCGGCCATCCGTCGCGGGCGTCGAACCCGAGAATCTGACCGCGGCGACCGCTGACCAGCGCGTTGAACTTGGCCGTCGCTTCCGAGGGAACGGCGATGTTCACCGCGAGAATGGGCTCGAGCAGTACCGGATCGCACTTCGGCATGCCTTCCTTCATCGCCATGCCGCCAGCGGTCTTGAACGCCATTTCGGAGGAGTCGACGGAGTGATACTGGCCGTCGGTCAGCGTCACGCCGACGTCGACCACCCTGAAGCCGAGGGGACCGCGGTTTAGGTATTCCTTCACACCGGCCTCCACGGCCGGGATGTACTGGCGCGGCACCGCGCCGCCGACCACCTTATCCTCGAACTGGAAGCCGCTGCCGCGCGGCAACGGCTTGATATCGATGTGGACGTCGCCGAACTGGCCGTGGCCGCCGGACTGCCGCTTGAAGCGGGCATGCTGCGTCGCTGGCTTGCGGATCGCTTCCTTGTAGGGAACGCGGGGGCGGCCGGTGGCGATGTCGATCTTGAACCGGTGCTTCAGCTTTTCGACGGCAACCCGCAGGTGGATTTCGCCCTGCCCCCACAGCACCGTCTCGCCGGTATCCTGATTGTGCTCGAGGACGAGCGAGGGGTCCTCGTCGAGAACCTTGGCCAGCGAGCCCGACATCTTGACCTCGTCGTCGCGCTTGGCCGGCGCAATGGTGAAGGCATAGACCGGCGGCAACGGATCGAACCGCGGCAAGTCGTCCGCGGAACCGGTGCTCAGGGTATCGCCCGTCCGGGCCTCTTCGAGGCGGCCGAACGCCACGATCTTGCCGGGACCGGCGGAGGTCACCTTCTCGGTGTACTGGCCGTTCATGTGGAAGATGCTGGCGATGCGCTCGCCGTTTGCGCTGTCGCCGTCCTTGAACGTGCCGCGCCAGACCCGGACCACCGAGAGCTTGCCGAAACTGGGCGTCTGAAACGTCTTGAGAACCTGGGCCACCAGGGTATCGCCGGCCGGCGCGCCGACGCGTTCAGCCGCAACGCCCGGCGCGTCGACCTCGTGACGCAACTCCTTGAGCAGTCTGCGCACCCCGGCCTCGTGTTCGGCGGCACCAAAAACCGTCGGCACGACGTTGCCGGAACCGAAAGCCGAGGTCAGCGACGCATAGGCCTGCTCGTTGTCGGCGGATTCTTCCTCGAGAAGCTTTTCCATGAGCGCCTCGTCGAAGCCGGAGAGCTTCTCCAGCATGGCGTAGCGCGCAGCGGCGAACGCGTCCTTGAGGTTGTCCGGGACCTCGACCTGCTCCGAGGCGCCGTCGTCGGTGTAGTGGAACGCGCGACCGCTCGGCAGATCGATGTAGCCGCGCACGTGTTCGCCCTCGACGATGGGGTATTCGCGAAGCACGAGGGGCGCCTTGGAGATCGCCTGAATGGAGTCGACAACGGCTTCGACCGTTCCCTCCATCTTGTCGACCTTGTTGATGAAGAGGAGCCGCGGGATGCCGTGGTCTTCCAGAAAATGCAGCAGACTGGACAGGGCAAGCGCTTTCGATGGATCGGCCTCGGCCACGATGACCGCCGCGTCGACGCCGATCAGCGTGTTGTAGGTTTCCTGCGCGAACTCGATGGAGCCGGGGCAATCGAGAAACGAAAGGGTGTCGCCGAGGTAACTCGTAGTCGAGACGTTGACCTCGATCCCCATGCCGCGGTCGCGGGCTTCCTGCGAATGATCCCCGACGGTATTGCCTTCACCGACCCTACCCTTGCGCGAGATCTTTTCGGTGGCGAACAGAATGCTTTCGAGGAGCGAGGTCTTGTCGGAGAGGTAGGGCCCTACCAAGGCAATTGAACGGGGCTCGGCTGGTTTTGCCATGACGTCCTCCCTCTGTTCTTGACGTCATGTTTTCAAGCCGGCGGTAGCGACGCAAGGAGATTCCCCCGGCACGCGCCGGCGCTGCACCGCACAAAAGCGCTTTGCCCGCAGGAATCGGCGGCGCGGCGAAGAATGAGAAACTAGCCGCGCGTTCCCTTGGCCCAGGGCTTCAAGGCGCCCCACACCACGTCGTGCGTCGGAGTTGGGACGCCGGCCTCTTTTCCGAGGCGCGATATCGCGCCGGACAGCCACTCGAGTTCGAGCGGCTTGCCAAGTTCCAGGTCGTGCAGCATCGACGGCTTTATCGCCGGAATCTTCGCCGGTTCGAACTCTTCGACCAGTTTCAGGGCACCGGGCTCGAGCGCAATGCCGCGCGCCTGGGCCACGGCCGCCACTTCCTGCATGGCACGCCTGACCAGTTCGGCGCCCTCGGGTTCGGCCATCACGTCGCGGATCGGCAGGCGCGACAGACAGCAAATGCCGCTCAGCGCGGTCAGCATGACCATCTTCGACCAGATCGCGGTGTCGAGGTACCCTGCCAGCGACGAGCGGATGCCGATTTCCGTGAAGGCCTTGTGCAGTTCTTCGGCACGCGGCCGGCCGGCCGGGTCGAGCGCGGCGAAAACGAGCCGCACGCCCATCGGCTGGCGGGCAATCACGCCGGGCTCGGCGATGTGGGCCGCAACATAGATCGACCCGCGCAAGACGTGCGGCGCGCCATAGGTGGCGGCCAGCCACTGATGGCTCTCGACGCCGTTGAGGACATCGAGCACGACGGTCCCGGGCCCGATCAGAGGCTTCATCGCCGCGATTGCCGCCGCCGCATCGTAGATCTTGACCGAAAAGATCACGGCGTCGACCGGACCGACCGCCGCCGGATCGTCGGTCGCCTGGACAGGATCGATCGTCGTCGTGTCGTCGCCTTCGACCAGACGAATCCCTCGCGCCTTCATCGCCGCCAGGTGCGCGCCGCGGGCGATGAACGTGACATCGTGACCGACGTCTTCCAGCGCGACGCCGAGGTAGCCCCCGACGCCGCCGGACCCCATGATCGCAATCTTCATGGCGCTATTTCAGGTTGCCGCAGAAGCGCTGGATCCGGGCGCAGGCGTCCGTCAGCACGTCGGTCGACGTCGCGTAGGAAATGCGGAAATGCGGCTCCAGCCCGAAGGCAGCCCCGTGCACGACCGCGACGCCCTCGGCCTCGAGCAGCGCCTTGCCGAAGGTCTCGTCGCTGTCGATCTTGAGCCCGTCTGGCGTCGTCTTGCCGATCAGCGCCTCGCACGACGGATAGACGTAGAACGCGCCTTCGGGGTTCGGGCAGACGAGGCCCTTGGCCTGGTTGAGCATGCCGACGACGAGATCGCGCCGCTCGGCGAAGGTCTTGACCCAGCCTTTCAGGAAGTCGTGCGGGCCGTTCAGTGCTTCGGTCGCGGCCGCCTGGCTGATCGAGGACGGGTTGGTCGTGCTTTGCGACTGCAGCTTCGCCATCGCCTTGATGAGGACGGCCGGACCGCCGGCGAAACCGATCCGCCAGCCGGTCATGGCATAGGCCTTGGATACGCCATTGAGCGTCAGCGTACGTTCGTAGAGCGACGGCGCGACCTGGGCGATCGTGGCGAACTTGAACCCGTCATAGACGAGGTGTTCGTACATGTCGTCGCTCAGCACATGAACGTGCGGATGGCGTTCGAGAACGGCGGCAAGCGCCTTGAGGTCGTCGGCCGTGTAGGCGGCGCCCGACGGGTTGCTCGGCGAGTTGATGATGAACCACTTGGTCCTGGGCGTGATCGCCTTCTCAAGATCCTCGGGCTGCAGGCGGAATCCCTTTGCCGCCGGCGCCTTGACGATGACCGGTACGC
>JAYQVF010000095.1:0-11742 GCA_038148335.1 Alphaproteobacteria bacterium
GTATTGCGTTTGGTCACTTGTTCTTCACTAACAGGAGTAAAGAGGGTTCATCTGGTGATTGATGGACTGGTTGAGTTGGCGAGGATGCGGCCTAATTTACATATTGAATGGAACCACTTTGGGGATGGGCAGTTAAGACTGATGATTGAAAATGCCGCAGCGGTACTTTCGCCAAAAATATCATGTAAGTTTCACGGTCACGTTTCAAGTGGTCGCATTCGTTCATGGTATAAAGAGCAACCGGTAGATGTATTTGTGAATGTAAGTAGTTCAGAGGGTACGCCTGTTTCAATAATGGAGGCTATTAGTTATGGAATACCGATAATAGCTACGGCAGTTGGTGGGAATTGCGAAATAGTTGATGAGAGTAATGGTTTGCTGATCCCACAAAATCCTACGGCTAGCGACTTGGCAAATGCGTTAGCCTTTTTTACGGACACTACTGAAGAAGAATTATTGCAGCTGCGTTCTGGCAGCAGGCTGGTCTGGGAGGGCAAGTACGACGCTTCTCGAAATTACTATAAATATGCTCTTGAATTACAAAAGTAGAAATAGTTATTTGTTTAAGTATGTCTTCATTCGGATATGGTGAGTAGAGATTACGCTGTGCTAATAATTACTGATTGTAGTCGTGAACGTTGGCTCGATAAAGAACATATTGAAATGTTGGGCAGTGATTCGTGGGTACAGATCGTAAGCGGGCACGATGACCCGAATACTTATGAATTGATCGCTCGGTCGCCCCCCCCCCTTGAGCATTCCATCCGCTTGTCATTACGGCGCCGTGGGCATCGGTACGCCAACCTTGGTCATTGGGCTGGCTGGGTTGCGCTTTTCGCAGAAAACCCAAGCGTTGCAGAAATCGTTTGCCGTCGTAAATGGGTTCCGGTCCCGGTTGCAGTTTCGGATAAATCTTACCGCCACGGATGCGTGCAGAATCTGCTGCCCCTGATTGCCTGACATGACAATCGTCATCGCCAATTACGGGATGGGCAATGTCGGGTCCATCGTCAATATGATTCGCAAGGTAGGCGGAGATGCCGAAGTAGCCAGTGACCCGCAAGCCCTTGCCGCGGCAGGCAAGCTGGTTTTGCCCGGTGTGGGCGCATTCGATCAGGGAATGCAGGCGCTGGCAGAGGGTGGATGGATCGATAGTCTCAGGGTAGCGGCCGGGAAGGGTATCCCAATTCTCGGCATTTGCCTTGGTATGCAACTCATGGTGGCGCGTAGCGAGGAAGGCGGGCTGCCGGGTTTGGGACTTGTTCCCGGCGACGTACGCCGCTTCCCGTCGGGTGAGGGCTTGCCGCGCGTACCCCACATGGGCTGGAACCGGATTGCCGTGATGAAGGCGTGCCCGCTCTTCGGTAACGATGATGATGACCGGCGTTATTACTTCGTGCATTCCTATTATGTCGTTTGCAGCGAACCGGGCGATGTGGCGGCCACGACCGTTCATGGACAAGAGTTCGTCTCGGCATTTCAGCGGGGCAACCTGTTCGGCGTCCAGTTCCACCCTGAGAAGAGCCATCGATTCGGTATTGCGCTTTTCAGGCGATTTATTGAACTCTGACCATGCTGCGTGCCCGCGTCATTCCCTGCCTGCTCTTGCGCAACGGCGGTCTGGTCAAGACAGTGCGTTTTGGCGAGTCGAAGTACGTCGGTGATCCAACCAATGCCGTCAAGATTTTCAACGAGAAGGAGGTCGATGAACTCGTAGTTTTCGATATCGAAGCGTCTAAGCGCGGTACCGGCCCCAATTACGAGATGCTGGCCGATATCGCTTCCGAGTGCTTTATGCCATTATGCTACGGTGGCGGAGTAACTTCTGTAGATCAGGCACGTCGCATCGTGCAACTCGGCATCGAAAAGATCGCGGTCAATGCGTCGGCAATTGCGAAGCCAGGCCTGGTCGCCGAATTGTCCGGGGTGTTGGGGGCCCAGAGTGTAGTCGCGGGAATCGATGTCAAAAATGATTGGCTGGGGCGGCCGCGTGTGTTCGATGCCTCGACGGGCAAATTGACGAATCGTGTTCCGGAGGCATGGGCCGATGAGCTTGCGCAAGCCGGTGCCGGAGAGATATTTCTTAACAGTGTAGACCGCGATGGCACTCAGGAAGGATACGACCTCAAGCTTATCGGCAAGGTATCGCAAGCTGTTTCCGTGCCCGTCATCGCCTGTGGCGGCGCGGGCACGGCGGATGATTTCGTTGCTGCCGTCACGGCAGGGGCGAGCGCGGTGGCGGCGGGAAGCCTGTTCGTGTTCCAAGGGCGACATCGTGCGGTCTTGATCAGTTATCCGTCATACAAGGATCTGGAAAGGATGCTGGGAACCCAATGAATCATTTGTGCACATGTACACGCTGCATCATGGATACAAGCGCAGCCGATATCGTTTTCGATGAACAGGGGCAATGCAGTTATTGCACGAAATTCATCACCCGCCTGGCGCATACAGGGCTCGTGGCGCCCGAAGCCCAGCGGGATGCTTTTCTGCAGCGCGTCAGGGAGGATGGGTGTGGACTGGACTACGATTGCATCGTCGGACTGAGCGGGGGCGTCGACAGTTCCTATGCGTTGTATCTGGCGGTGCGTAACGGTTTGCGCCCCTTGGCCGTGCACCTCGATAACGGCTGGAATTCCGAATTGGCGGTGCACAACATCGCCAACCTCGTGCGGGCGCTGAATGTCGACCTGTATACCCATGTGATTGATTGGGAGGAGAACAGGGATTTGCAGTTGTCGCTCTTCAAGGCGAATGTCATCGACATCGAGATGTTGATGGACAACGCCATGATGGCCTTGAATTACCGGATGGCCCGGCAGTACAAGGTGAAGTGGATACTGGCGGGGACAAATCGTTCGACCGAAGGCATGCACATGCCGTCGAACTGGAATTGGCTAAAGTTTGATGCTAGGAACATCCGGGATATTCACCGGCGGTTCGGGGCCGTGCCGATCAGGACGCATCATCTGATTTCGGTGCCAGGATTCATCTGGAATCGTTACGTGCGTAGAATTCGTTGGACGCCGTTCCTGGACTATTTCGAGTACCGCAAGGACGATGCCTTGGCCACCCTGCAGAAGGAGGTCGGCTACCGTCCCTACCCCTACAAGCATTACGAGTCGGTTTTCACGCGCTTTTACCAAGGCTATATCCTTCCCCGGAAGTTTGGGGTCGACAAGCGAAAGCTGCATTTGTCGACCCTCATCGTCACAGGGCAGATGTCCCGTGAGCAGGCGCTCGAAATGATGTCGGAGCCACCTTACCCTGATCCTGCCCAGCAGCGGGATGACCATGCGTTTGTTCTGAAAAAACTCGGGTTCTCGCAAGAGTCGTTCGAACGCTATATTGTGGCGCCTCCAGTGCCCCATGACGCGTACGCGACGGAGAAGCCGCTGTGGGATTTTCTCTATCGCGTTTACAAAAAGGCCGCTTCTTTGCGGAATTGACGGTGTGGAAAACGTTTTCTGTTTCGTCGTTTGGATTCTCAGGGCTATTGGCGGCAGCGATTCTGCGCGAAAGACTATGGTTTAACTATCCGGCCGAGATGGATGTCAAGGACGATAGCGCGCTGTCTTCCTTTTATCGGTGCTATCGTAAGCCCATATGGATTGCTTTTATTGCTTTGTTTGTTGTCGTTGGAATTGCGAACGCATCTCTTGGGATATACCAAAAGGGGACCATTACCCAAACGACACTTCCGTGGGGGTTAAACGGCGTTTTCAAGTGGCTTCTGCTTTTTGGATTGGCAACTGTCGCGACGCTATTTGTGCGGTTTGAAATGTCGAACCCATCGCAGCACTGGGTGCTGGTCATGATGCTGGGCTTGCTCGAATCCTTTGTCTCGAATGTTTCCCAGCTCAGCCGAGGGATGATTCTGAATGGCGGCACGTTGATATATGGGGCCTTGCAGACAGCCTCAAAAACAAGAACTAATCTCGGTTGGCGCCGAATCGGCGGCGTACTGGTCGTGTTTTTTGTATTGATTGGGGCATCGGTTTATTCAGTAAATTACATCCGGGCGTATCAATTCAAAAATGATGAGTTCGTGGTGCCTGCATCAGCTCCGCCACGCGTTGGCACGGTAGAAATTGCCGCTGAGGCGCCATCTGCACAATCGCAACATGTTCCCGGTTTTGATGTTATGGCGGAGGTCCGGCGAGATACACAAAAGTTGTTCATCGATAGATGGGTGGGGATGGAGGGGGTAATGGCTGTGTCCGCCCACCCAGGCTTGGGTTGGAAGATATGGAAAGCGGCCTGGCTGGAAGCCTACAACGAACAGGATACGAGCTTGTATGACAAGCACTTCATCGATTCACCGTATGCGGCCACCGATAAATCCAAACATCATTTTATTTCTTTGCCAGGGGTGGTCGCATTTTTCTTCTACCCTGGATCGTATCTTTTCCTGTTTATCGGTATGTTTGGATTGGGGTTGTTTGCAGCATTTGTTGAAATATCCACGTTCAAGTTGTGCGGAGGGAACATGATTCTCTGTTCTCTGATCGCGCAAGTGGTTGCCTATCGCTACGCGAGTTTTGGCTATGTGCCGCAGCAAAGCTATTTGCTGTTTGGAACGATTTTTGCCAATCTGTTGATCATCTTCTTGCTCGAAAAACTGTTTGCGGCCGCTTCGAGGCGATACCCCGCTTTGTTTAATAGAACCGAAGCGCCTCCAGCTAAAGCCTAGGCTCCGGGCGTAAGCAATTTGCAAATTTCCGAAATGCCATTCGCCGATTTAGCGCCGCGTGGTTCGAAGGCGGCACTCAGGATCCTCTATGTGCACCATGCGGGGCCATTTGGAGGTGCCTCACGAAGTCTGTTTGAATTGATCCGTAGTTTTCCGGAGGGGAGTGTGCGCCCCTTCGTGCTTACGCGCTCCGGACAGTTTGAGGCCGTTCTTAAGCAAGAGGGCATTCAGGTGCTTTCGTGTCTTGGGATATCGCAGTTTGATAACACGCGTTACAGCCACTATAGGGGGGGCCGATGGTTGGTATTGCTACGGGAAATCGCCTACCTGCCTTTCACTTTAGGGGGCTTGTTGCGCGCTCGCAGGGATTGGGGGCAGTTTGATGCCATTCATGTCAATGATTTGACATTGGTGCCTGTGATTTGGCTGGCGAAGAGGCTGTTTAGTTGTCCGATAGTCGTTCATATCCGTTCGGTACAAATGCCACTAAACGATCGGCGAGGAAATATCCTTAGGAAGATACTGGCCGCTTGTGCCGACAGATTTATCGCCATTGATGAAACCGTCCGTCGCAGCGTGCCTGCTGAGTTATCGCCTGTTGTGGTGCATAACGGATTGGTTGTGGCCACTTCGTTCGGTGATTGTCCCGAGAAAAACGACGAGGTATTTACCGTTGGAATGGTGGGGGGGCTTGCGCGTGCAAAGGGTTGCCTGGAGTTTGTCGAGGCGGCAAGGATGTGCCGAGACCAGTACAAAAAAATCCGGTTCGTATTGGTTGGGCAGAGCATAAGGCAACCGTCCCTTATTCGAGATGCGGCTCTGAAATGGCTCGGTCTGTCTCAGGAGATCGAGGATGATTTGCGACGTGCGATTGCATCTGGTTCTCTTGACGGAACGGTAGAGTTTTGGCCCTTTACGCTTGATCTCGCCAGTGTCTATAGGAAACTCGACGTGCTCTGCTTCCCAAGCCACTTTGATGCACCAGGGCGTCCGATTTTTGAAGCTGCGCTTTTCGGTGTTCCCAGCATTGCTGCCATTTCTAACCCTACGCCGGATACGATCGTCGACGGTGTGACCGGAATCGTCGTGCCTCCGAAGTGTGCGGATGATTTGGCTAGCGCTATTATTTCCCTTGCGGGAGATCCCGATAAGACTGCTGCAATGGGCGCGCGAGCTCGCGAGCTGGCTCGGGAACATTTCGATAACAGAAAAAATGCGCTGCGCGTGCTTGCTCTTTACATGGAATTAATTTTGCAGCCGTGAAAATACTAGCGGTAAGCCAGTACTTCTGGCCCGAATCTTTCCGAATCAACGAGGTGGTTGAATCCCTTGTTTCGCGCGGGATTGCTGTCGATGTGCTGACGGGGAAGCCAAATTACCCGGACGGAATCATTTCGCCTGGCTACCGGGCGGCCGGTTGTACGACCGAGTCATGGAATGGTGCGCGGATTTTCCGGGTCCCTGTTTTCCCGCGGGGCCACAAGAGCGGATTGCGCCTGGCGCTGAATTACCTGTCCTTCATCGTCTCGGCGGCGTTTTTCGGTGCCTGGCAGTTGCGTTCGGTGAAGCCGGATGTGATTTTCGTCTACGCGCCTTCGCCGCTACTTCAGGCCTTGCCCGCCCTGTTCCTGGGCTGGCTGAAAAGGGCTCCGGTGGTCGTCAACGTACAGGATCTCTGGCCCGAGAGTATCGAGGCGACAGGGTATGTGCGCAACCGACTGGTGATTCGTCTGATCGAGATGCTGGTTCGAGTGATTTATCGTCGCGCAGACCTTATCTTGGTTTCGTCGCGCCCGTTTGCGGAGGCGATTCGGCGCTTCTCGCCGAAGGCGGAGATTGTTTACTATCCGAATTCTGTCGACGCCTCTTTCGGCGATCCCGACGCTGGCTTGAAGCCAGAGGTGCCTGCACTTGATTGTGGCTTTACAGTCGTATTCGCCGGCAACGTGGGCGCGGCGCAGGCGGTACAAGTGATCGTGGAAGCGGCCAAGTTCTTGAAGTCGCGCCCGGATGTCCGGCTTGTGGTTCTCGGATCAGGAAGTGAACTCGATTGGATGCGGAGTCAGATCGAATTGCGCGGTCTTGATAATCTTTTTTTGACAGGGCGTTTCCCTGTACAGGCGATGCCTTTTCTGCTGTCGCGAGCGTCTGCCTTGCTGGTTACTCTCGCGGATCGACCAATATTCGCGGCGACCGTTCCCAACAAGATACAAGCGTATATGGCCGTAGGGCGGCCGATCATAGCGTCGATGAACGGAGAGGGTGCCCGTCTTGTCAGGGAGGCTGATGCGGGTCTGGCAGTTCCTGCCGAGGACGCTGTTGCCCTAGCGGACGCCATTTTGAAACTTTATGCGTTGCCGCAATCCGAACGCGACCGTATGGGCGCAAACGGAAAAGCCTTTTATCGCGCGCATTTCGACCATGAGCAGCTGGTTTCCGATTTGATAGCGCATCTGAAAGCAACCACGAAAGCAACCCAATGAAAGTACTGGTCCTTGGTGCAAGCGGCATGATCGGCAGCACGATGTTGCGTGTGCTGTCCGAAAAGGATGACTGGCAAACCGTCGGCTCGATACGGGGCAAGGCGCTGGATGGCCCGGTGTGCCCGGCGTTGGCTGCGGGTATCGATCTCGCGAACCCTGACCATCTGCATCATCTGTTTCGCGAAGTACGGCCTGATGTCGTGGTCAACTGTGCAGGGCTGACCAAGCATCTGCGTGAGGGCAAAGAGCCGATACCCGCGCTGACGATGAACGCGTTGCTGCCACATCGCCTCGCCGAATTTTGCGATGTCGCGCGCGCGCGACTGATCCATGTCAGTACCGATTGCGTGTTTTCCGGAAGGAAGGGGAACTATCGTGAGACTGATGATCCGGATGCAACAGACGTCTATGGGAGGACAAAAGCGCTGGGAGAAGTGGGCGGACCCAACGCTGTAACCTTGCGGACATCGACGATCGGGCATGAGCTTGCAACCCGCTTTGGACTGCTGGAGTGGTTCCTGCAGCAGACAGAATGCAAGGGCTATCGCCGCGCGATCTTCTCCGGGTTGCCGACAGTGGAGTTCGCCCGGGTCGTGCGCGACGTTGTGATTCCGAACCAGGATCTAAATGGTCTATATCATGTCGGTGCAGCGCCGATCAACAAGGATAGCTTGTTGCGGCTGATCGCCAATGTGTATGGGACGCCGACGAATATTGTTACTGATGACGAAGTCGTGATTGATAGAAGCCTGAATTCAGATCGGTTTGCTGCAGTAACGGGATATCGGGCGCCCGATTGGCCGTCGCTGATCTATGCAATGCACGAGAGCCGTACGAAGGGAGAATGACAGATGTTTGACGACAGTGTGCTGATAATCACGGGCGGGACGGGATCGTTTGGCAAGACAGTTCTCAACCGGTTCCTGAATACTGCCGTTCGCGAAATCCGCATCTTCAGCCGGGACGAGAAGAAGCAGGAGGATTTGCGGATTGAGCTGAATAACCCGAAGCTGAAGTTCTATATCGGAGACGTGCGCGACTACGACAGCGTGGCGCAGGCCGTGAAGGGTGTGGATTTCGTTTTTCATGCCGCAGCCCTGAAGCAGGTTCCGTCCTGCGAGTTTTACCCCATGGAGGCGGTGCGCACGAACGTGCTCGGCACCGACAATGTTTTGCAGGCCGCCAACGCTAACAGCGTCAAGCGCATGGTCGTTCTGAGCACCGACAAGGCTGTTTACCCGATCAACGCGATGGGGATTTCCAAGGCCATGGCGGAGAAGGTGATGGTTGCCAGGGCGCGCATGCAGCAGCAGGGCGAAACCGTGTTCTGCGCCACGCGCTACGGCAACGTGATGGCCTCGCGTGGTTCGGTGATCCCGCTGTTCGTCGCCCAGTTGAAGGAAGGTCGGCCGCTCACGGTTACCGATCCCAACATGACGCGATTCTTGATGTCGCTCGAGGATTCGGTGGATCTGGTGTTGTATGCCTACGAGCATGGCGAGCAGGGCGATATTTTCGTGCAGAAGGCGCCGGCTTCGACGGTGGGCGATCTGGCGCAGGCATTGCAGGAGCTTTTCGGCAGGGATACCGGCATACGGGTGATCGGGACGCGGCATGGCGAAAAGCTGTATGAGTCGTTGATTTCCCGCGAGGAAATGGCTCATGCGCGGGACATGGGCGGCTATTACCGCATTTCTGCGGACAACCGCGACCTCAACTACGCCAAGTATTTCAGCGAAGGCGAGGAGGAAATATCCCATCTCGAGGATTACACCTCTCACAATACTGCCAGGCTGAATGTGGAGCAGGTGAAGGAATTGCTGCTGAAACTCGACTACATCAAGGAACAACTCGATGCGTAAAGTGATGACCATTGTCGGTACGCGACCCGAACTCATCAAGATGAGCCGAGTGATCGCCGAGCTCGATCGCCACACCCGTCACGTGCTGGTTCACACCGGACAGAACTACGACTATGAGCTGAACCAGGTGTTCTTCGAAGACCTGAGTATCCGCAAGCCAGATCATTTTCTGAACGCTGTCGGTGAAAACGCCGCGCAGACGATCGGCCAGGTGATCTCCAAGGCAGACGAAGCGATGGCGCGGGAGAATCCCGAGGCGGTGCTGTTGTACGGCGATACCAATTCCTGCCTAGCGGTAATTGCCGCAAAGCGGCGCAAGATTCCCGTCTTCCATTTCGAGGCGGGCAATCGCTGTTTCGATCAACGTGTGCCGGAAGAGCTGAATCGCAAGGTGCTCGATCACCTGAGCGACATCAATCTCGTTCTGTCGGAGCATGCGCGTCGCTACCTGGTCGCGGAAGGGGTGCGCCCGGAGACCATCATCAAGACCGGATCGCACATGCGCGAGGTATTCGATTGCTACCTGCCGAAAATCGAGGCATCCGATGTGCTGGGCCGCCTGGGGATAGAGGCACAGCGATATTTTCTCGTCAGCGCCCACCGGGAAGAAAACGTCGATTTCTCGGAAAACCTTCGCGACATGCTCGATTCGCTGAATGCGTTGGCTGAGGCCTATGGTTTCCCGATCATTGTGTCGACACACCCGCGGACGCGCAAGCGTCTTGACGATCTTTCCGGCATAGCAGTGAGCCCGCTGATCCAGTTCGCGAAGCCGTTCGGTTTTTTCGATTACAACAAGCTGCAGATGGAAGCGGCGTGCGTTATTTCCGATAGCGGCACGATCACCGAGGAGGCTTCACTGTTGAACCTGCCGGCGATCACCATCCGCAATGCCCACGAACGCCCGGAGGGCATGGACGTGGGTACCCTGATCATGAGCGGCTTGAAGCGGGAGCATGTGCTCGATGCGGTTCGCGTTGTCATGGCGCAGCACGACCGCCATGGCAGGAGTCTGCCTCCGGTCGTCGATTATGAAGGACGCTCTGTCTCGAAACAGGTGCTGCGTATTGTGCTGAGCTACATTGACTACGTTAATCGTACAGTTTGGCGAAAAGACTCCTGAGATATGACCGTTCTCGTAACAGGCGCGATCGGGTTTGTCGGATCCGCGCTTTGTGCAAGATTGCTCAGGGATGGGACCTCTGTTCGGGCTGCCGTGAGATTGTTGAATTCACGGCCAGATGGTGCTGAGATTTTCGAAATTGGCAGCCTTTCGTCAGACACCGACTGGACGGAAGCCCTGTGTAAGGTGGAGCAGGTCGTGCACTTGGCCGCTCGCGTGCACATCATGAACGACAAGAGCCCGGACCCATTGGCCGAGTTCCGTCGTGTGAATGTCGAGGGCACAGTCGCTCTCGCACGCCAGGCAGCGGCCGCAGGGGTAAGGCGCTTTGTTTTTCTCAGCTCCATCAAGGTGAACGGGGAATTCACCGATGCGGGGTATCCGTTCACTGCTGATGATGTACCTGCACCAGAAGACTCCTATGGAGTCTCCAAACATGAGGCAGAGCAGTTGCTCAGACAGATTGCCGCTGACACCGGCATGGATGTGGTGATCATTCGGCCGCCTCTGGTGTATGGACCGGGCGTGAAAGCCAACTTCGAATCCATGATGCGCTGGTTGGCGCGCGGCGTACCTCTACCACTGGCTGCTGTGACCCAAAATCGCCGCAGTCTGGTCGCTTTGGACAACCTGGTGGACTTGATCGTGACGTGCTTGCATCACCCTGCAGCAGCCAACCAGACTTTCTTGGTGAGTGACGGGGAAGACCTTTCAACGGCACAACTTCTCAAGCGCATGGGTGCCGCCATGGGGCATCCGGCGCGACTGTATTACGTACCGCCAGCGTTGTTGAAGCTGGGGGCGACAGTATTGAACAAGCCAGGCTTCTATCAGCGCCTGTGCTGCTCGTTGCATCTGGAAATTACAAAAACCAGACAGCTGCTGGGGTGGGCTCCACCAGTGTCTGTGGATGAAGGAATACGCCGTGCTGCTGAAGGTTTTCGCACATGAAGCGTTTGTTTGACTTGACCGTGGCGTTGGTAGCGGCTGTGTTACTTGCGTTGCCCATCGTGTTTCTCGCGCTGGCCGTCAGGCTGACTTCGCCAGGGCCAGCCCTATACTGGAGTGACCGTGTGGGCCGCCACAATCGCATTTTCAAAATGCCCAAGTTCCGCAGCATGCGCATCGACACCCCAGCGGTGGCCACACACTTGCTGCAAAACCCGGAGCAGTGGTTGACGCCCATAGGCTCGTTTTTGCGCAAATCCAGTCTGGACGAATTGCCCCAGTTGTGGAGCATTCTGAAAAGCGACATGAGCTTTGTGGGCCCCCGCCCGGCGCTGTTTAATCAGAGTGATTTGATCACTTTGCGTACCGATGCGGGCGTTCATGAACTGGCGCCAGGCCTTACGGGTTGGGCACAGGTCAATGGAAGAGATGAACTGCCCATTCATCAAAAAGTGCATATGGATGTGGAGTATCTGCAGCGCCGATCATTTTTGTTTGATCTAAAAATTTTGTGGATGACGGCATTGAAAGTCTTCGCAAGAGACGGAGTGTCACATTGAAGAAAAGCACGGATCATATTGAGGACTCAGGACTCAGGACTCAGGACTCAGGACTCAGGACTCAGGACTCAGG
>JAYQVF010000096.1:0-11680 GCA_038148335.1 Alphaproteobacteria bacterium
GACCTAGTCGAGAGCGTTATCGCACGAATCGACCAAACAGACCCGGTCCTCAACGCATATTGCTTCCGTGACGACCGCGCCGCGCGAGAACGGGCGGCGCTATCGGCGAAGCGCTGGTCGAGGGGGGAACCTCGGGGGCCGCTCGACGGTCTCCCGGTTTCGGTAAAAGACCTTGTCGCCGTAAGGGGCATGCCGACACGCCACGGCTCGAAGGCAACATCGGAAGAACCGGCCAAAATAGACTCGCCGGTCATCGCAAATCTCGTCGCCGCAGGCGCCATTGTGATCGGCAAGACCACGACCCCGGAATTCGGCCACAAGGGAGTGACGGAGAGCCCGCTGACAGGCGTCACCAGAAATCCCTGGAACACGGGGATGACGCCGGGTGGTTCGAGCGGCGGCGCCGGCGCCGCCCTGGCCGCGGGCGCAGGGGCGTTGGCAATTGGGACCGATGGCGGCGGTTCGTGCCGCAAGCCTGCCAACTACTGCGGTGTCGTGGGAATGAAACCGTCATACGGGCGGGTGCCCCTCGGTGCCCCCGACGGGGCTTGGCCCCTGTCGTCGCCTGGCCCGATGGCGCGGAGCGTCGCGGACGTTGCTTTGCTCCTCGGCGCAATGTCGATACCCGCCGTCGTCGACCCGTTCACGCTGCCGGCGCTACGGCCTTTCGACGGAAATACTGCGTCCCTCGCGGGCTTGCGAGTGGCGTGCACGTTGACGTTGGCTGGGGCTAATGCCCGCCGCCCCATTTCAAGGGGAGCAGAGGAGCAGTTCTCGGTATTCGAACAACTCGGTGCCAAGGTCGACCTTGCCGAACCGCCGATTGAGAATCCGTTGCGGTTCTACCGAACGCTCCTTGACAGCGGATCGGCATCGCACGTCGCCGAGTGGAGCGATGCACAGCTTGCAATAGCTGACCCGACGTTTCGAGAAGGTGTAGAGCGCGGCAGGCGACTTTCCGCTGTCGACCTGAGGGATGCATTCACCATGCGTGGAAGACTTGCCGCTCAGATGGCAAGTTTCTTCACTGAGTACGATCTGCTCGTTCTGCCCTGCAACCCGACAACGGCATATGAGATCGGGCCTAGGGAGCCGGACAAGACGCCGGAGGACACCTGGCCGGCTACCGTCTGCTTTACGGCGCCCTTCAACATTACGGGGCAACCAGCGATCACGGTTCCCTGTGGACACACGGACGGTGGCCTTCCCTACGGAATTCAGATCGTCGGACCGTACGGGAGAGACGATCTCGTCTTGCGCGCGGCCGCCGCATTCGAATCGACGACCGGTCTGCGCAACCAGATGGCCCCCCTATGACGGCCCTCTATCGTCTTAGCGCCGCACAACTGGCCGATGGGTATGCCCGCCGCGACTTCACGCCCGTGGAGGCGCTGCGCAGTGTTGTCGACCGTGTCTTGTCCCTCAACGATCGCCTCAACTGCGTCTGCCACTTCGATCCCGAGGCTGCCATGCGGGACGCGACTGCCGCGACGGCGCGTTGGGCGGCCGGAATGCCGCTCAGTCCGCTCGACGGCGTGCCGACGACGGTAAAGGACCTCCTGTTGGCGAAGGGTTGGCCAACGTTGTTTGGCTCTTTGGCAACAAACCCCAATCAACCCTGGGACACCGATGCGCCGGCAGTCGAGAGTCTGAGACGCGCAGGTGTCGTCATCTTCGGCAAGACCACGACGCCGGAATGGGGCCACAAAGGGTCAACTGAGAGCCGCCTGCATGGCATCACCCGAAACCCCTGGAACACGGACTTGACCCCGGGCGGCTCCAGTGGCGGGGCCGGCGCCGCTTTGGCCAGCGGGATGGGCCCGCTCGCCGTTGGGAGCGACGGCGGTGGGTCCTGCCGCACCCCGGCCAACTTCTGCGGCGTGGTGGGGATGAAGCCCACCCACGGTCGCGTCCCCCTTTGGCCACCGAGCACCTGGGGACACCTCACCACCCCGGGCCCGATGACCCGGACGGTAGAAGACGCTGCCAACATGCTCACCATCATGACCCGTCCGGGCGTTCGCGACCCCCTGACGCGCCCGGACAACCCGTTCGACGCGGCTAGCCGCCTAAAAGACGGAATCAAAGGCCTGAGAGTCGCATTCAGCCCCGGCTTTGGCATGCCGGTCAAAAAGGTAGTCCGGGACGTCGTTACCAACTCAGTACGTACCCTTGAGGACCTCGGCGCCATCGTCGAGGAAATCGATCCGCCCGTGGGCGACGTTGTCGACCTTTTTCGGAGTTTCTTTTTCGTGGGTGCCGCCATCACCCTCCACTCGATCCCAAAGGAGAAGCATGAACTCCTGGAAGATCTTTTTCGGCAGGTTGCAGGCATCGGCGAAAAAATGTCCGCTACCGACTACGTGCTAGCTGTGCGTGCGACTACCGAACTGAGGCAGCGATTGTCTCAGTTCCACCGGTCATACGACCTGATCGTAACCGCCACGAACAGTGTGCTGCCGTTTCCGGTGGGTGCGCCGATGCCGCCCGACGACGAGGAGGGCAGGTGGGACAATTTTTCTCCGGCCTTGTTTCCGGTCAATCTTTCCGGACAGCCGGGGATCTCCGTCCCTTGTGGGCATTCCGCCGAAGGGCTTCCTATTGGACTCCATATGGTCGCAGCGGCCGGCCGGGACGATCTCGTATTGCGCGCTGCCTACGCCTACGAGCAGGCCGCCGGCTTCCCCCATCAGTTGGCCCCCATCTGACATCTACGCGGCCGTGCATGCTTGCTATAGTCCCGTGAAACAGGAGTACACGATGAGCATTCAGGAAATACCGACAGTCACCGATCTTGGGATCGCGCGGGACATCGACATCTTCGATCGGCTGATCGATTGGAGCGGGCTGCACGTCGTTGACTGCGGCTGCGGTAGCGGGGGCCTGGCGGCAGCATTGGCGAAGCGCGGTGCGACCGTGACCGGAATCGAGCCGGATCCGATCCAGGCCGAAAAAAACCGTGCTGCGGAGCCGATCGAGAACGTTACCCTGGTTGAGGCGCCCGCCCAGCAGGTTCCCTACGAAGACGGAAGTGTCGACGGAGTCGTCTTCAGCAAGTCGCTCCATCATGTGCCCCAGGAACACATGGACGATGCGCTGCGCGAAGCGGCACGCGTGCTAAAGGATGACGGATTTCTCTATGTCCTCGAACCGGACATCCGTGGCCAGTTCTCCCAGCTCGTTCGGCCATTCCACGACGAAACCGTAGTCCGGGCAAACGCGCTTGAGGCGCTGTCGCGAACCGCGGATCGTATCTTCGAAGAGGTCGACGAGTACTGGTACACGAACGTCGTAAAGATGGAAGACTTCGACACGCTGGTGAAGAGAATGTCTGGCTCGACCTTCAACGATATCGTCGCCATGCGAATCGATACGGCCGACGTGCGTAAGGCGTTCGAAGCCGGCAAAACGGACGACGGCTACGAATTCACGAATCTAATGCGGGTTCGCCTCTACCGCCGCCCCAAGAAAGGCTAGGCGGGCAGGCCGCAACTATGTCGAGGGGTCTCGGAGACCACGTCCATCTGCTCTTCAGCGTCGCGCAAATGTACGATGCAGACGCGGGTGCGATGGCCTCGGGAATCCCAGGCATTCAACTGATGACCGCCGCAGGTACGGCGGTAGCCGAAGAGATCCGACGGCACTATGCGCCGCAGGAAACGCTCATTTTGTGTGGGCCCGGCAACAACGGCGGCGACGGCTTCGTGGTCGCAACCATCCTGGCCCGGTCCGGATGGCCGGTCCGGGTCGCACTGCTGGGCGCGCGCGAGTCTCTCCGGGGCGATGCCGCGGAGGCAGCCCGCACATGGGCCGGCTCTATCGAACCATTGGAGCCGCAGGCTATTCGCGGCGCATCGGTGATCGTCGACGCCATTTTTGGGGCCGGGCTTGCGCGCGCTTTAGACGGACAGGTTCTCGCAACACTAAAGGCTGTCGCCGAAAGCGACGCACGTGTGATCGCGGTCGATATTCCCAGCGGTGTCCAGGGCGATAGCGGCGAGATTCTGGGCATGGCGCTTCGCGCCGACCGAACCGTCACGTTTGCGCCGAAGAAAACCGGCCATTGCCTGCTTCCGGGGCGGCGTTACTGCGGAACGGTGAGGGTGGTTCCCATTGGCACGCCAGAATCGGTCATCGCCGGGATCGGCGCAATGACCTGGGAAAACCACCCCGACCTGTGGTTAGCCGGGTTTCCACGTGCCACCGCGGAAGGCAACAAGTACAGCCGTGGTTATGCAATTGTGGTCAGCGGTTCGGACGAAACCACCGGAGCGGCGCGGCTCGCCGCTCGCGCAGCGCTGAGAATGGGAGCTGGTCTTGTCGGTGTCGCCTGTCCCCCCGATGCCCTTCCGATTCTGGCCGCAAGCCTGACGTCGGTGATGACCAAGACCGTCGAGGACGCAGCCGAATTGCATGCATTCGCCAGCGACCGCCGAAGACCGGCAGCGCTGATTGGACCAGGTTGCGGCGTCACCCAGGCGACACGCGAGAAGACACTCGCGCTTCTTTCCCTAGGCAAGCGCACCGTGATCGATGCCGACGCACTGACGGTCTTTGCCGATCAACCGGACGCATTGTTTGGCCAACTGAACAAGTGGTGCGTCCTGACCCCCCACGATGGCGAGTTCGCCCGACTGTTCCCGGATCTAAGGGGAAGTCGCCTGGACCGGGCGCGCATGGCGGCGGCCAGGTGCGGCGCGGTGGTGCTACTAAAAGGGGGCGACACCGTTGTCGCTGAGCCAGGGGGGCGGGCTACGGTCGCAACCAATGCGCCGCCCTATCTCGCGACGGCCGGGGCAGGCGACGTTCTGGCTGGATTTGCGCTCGGACTGCTCAGCCAGGGCATGCCGGCATTCGATGCGGCCAATGCCGCTGTATGGCTGCACGGAGACGCCGCGGCCAGGTTCGGTCCGGGCCTCATCGCGGACGACATCACGGAATCGTTGCCGGGCAGCCTCTTGGCCCTCGATATCTATAAAAAACATAGCCTTATATAGATTCGTTTAGAGGCAAGGTTAGGGCGAGAGGTGGTTTCGTGATGGCCTACCGACGCCTCGGTCGCAGCTCCCACCAACACCATAGCGAAGGTGAAGACGGACGTTGGCGGTCCTGAGCGAATAAGCTACAAGGACCGCTCGCTGCCACCCTTGCGGCCAAAAGGACCTCTGGTGTGGCCTCTCCAATGACGCTTGCGGGCGTGGTGGAACTGGTAGACACGCTAGGTTTAGGTCCTAGTGGGCTTTGGCCTTTGGGGGTTCGAGTCCCTCCGCCCGCACCAGCGCCACTGGGCCACGAAAGAACGAGAATCGACGGTTAGACAGATCATGCAAGTCACAGAAACTTCCTCCGAAGGGCTCAAGCGCGCGTTCAAGGTGACGGTGACGTCCGGCGCGATCGAGGAGAACGTTCAGAAGAAACTCGGAGAAATCGGCGGCCAGGCGCGATTGCCGGGTTTCCGTCCCGGCAAAATACCGGACAAGGTCCTCAGGGCACGGTTTGGCAAGTCGGTGCTGGGTGAGGTGCTGCAGGAGACCGTCGACGAGACCCTGCGCAAGGCGCTCGACGACCACAACATTCGGCCGGCACTTCAGCCCAAGGTCGAAGTAACCAGCTTCGACGAGGGCAAGGATCTTGAATACACGATGGAGGTAGAGGTCCTTCCGGAAATCGAACCGGCGGATTTCTCCTCGATTGAACTGGAAAAGCTCGTCGCCAAGATCGATGACGCCGAGGTTGACGAAGCCATTGCCAGCATCGCCGACCAACAGAAGACGTTCGAGGCGGTTCCCGATGCGGCCGCGGAGGAAGGACATGCAGTCCTGATCGACTTCGAGGGGTCGATCGATGGCGCACTGTTCGAAGGGGGTGCAGGCGAGGACGCCCAGGTCCAGCTTGGTTCCGGCCAGTTTGTTCCGGGATTCGAAGAGCAGCTCGTCGGCGCCAAGGCCGGAGAGGAAAGGGAGGTCAAGGTCACCTTTCCGAGCGACTACCCCTACGAAAAGCTTCAGGGCAAGGACGCGGTCTTCAAGGTCACCGTCAAGGAAGTTCGCAAGCCGCAGGTCCCCGAGATCAACGACGAACTCGCCACGCGGATGGGTCTTGAGAACCTCGCCCAGCTGAAAGAGCGGGTCAGCGAACAGCTCGGCAACGAATACGGGCAGATTTCCCGTCAGCGCCTCAAGCGGGCGTTGCTTGACCGGTTGGACGAAATCCACGACTTCGAGCTTCCACCGACACTGGTGGAAAACGAGTTCGATTCGATCTGGCGGCAAATCGAGCGCGACAAGGAAGCCGGCTCCCTCGATGAGGATGACGCGGCCAAGAGCGATGACGACCTCAAAGGCGACTATCGAAAGATCGCTGAACGCAGGGTCCGGCTGGGGCTCCTGCTTTCAGCCGTTGGCGAGAAGAACAAGGTCACGGTCGGCCAGGATGAGTTGAACCGTGCCATGGCGATCCAAGCTCAGCGGTTTCCGGGGCAAGAACAAGAGGTCTTCAAGTTCTATCGGGAGAACCCACAAGCGGCCATGCAGCTCCAGGCACCGCTCTTCGAGGATAAGGTGGTCGATTTCGTGCTTGAACTCGTGCGTATCAACGAGCGCGCTGTGAGCAAGGACGAGCTCCTCGCCGACCCCGAGGAAGGGGATGGCGACGGTGAGCCCGCAAAGGCGGCCAAGTCCGGTACAAGGAAGAAGGCGAGCAAGAAAAAGGCCGACGGAGACGGCGAGAAAAAGGATTCGAAGGCAAAGAAGAAGGACGCGTCCTGAGGGACTGTATTCGTCGCCTCGAATCCCCATATCTTCATTCTAACCCGCTGAAGGAATCTCAAAGCCCATGACAGACACGTCGATGAACATGTTGGTCCCCATGGTGGTCGAGCAGACCAACAGGGGGGAGCGCGCCTACGACATCTACTCGCGGCTTCTCAAGGAGAGGATCATATTCCTGTCCGGCCCGATCAACGATGTCGTATCATCGCTCGTGACTGCACAGCTCCTGTTTCTCGAGGCGGAGAATCCGGAGAAAGATATCGCGATGTATATCAACTCGCCGGGCGGCATCGTGACCTCCGGGCTCGCGATCTACGACACGATGCAATACATCCGACCCGATGTGCAGACGCTCTGCATCGGACAAGCTGCCAGCATGGGGTCGCTGCTACTTTGCGGTGGCGCGAAAGGCAAACGATGTGCCTTGCCGCATTCCCGTATCATGGTGCACCAGCCGCTCGGCGGATTTCAGGGGCAGGCAACCGATATCGAGATTCACGCCAAGGAGATTCTCGACACCCGGCGCCGTCTCAACGAGATCTATGTTCACCACACCGGCCAGGACATTTCGGTGATCGAGGAGGCGCTCGAACGCGACCGCTTCCTGTCGGGCAAGGACGCCGTCGACTTCGGCCTGATCGACGAGGTCGTCGACAAGAGGCCTGCGCCTACCGAAGAAGCAGGGGCGGACAAGAAATAGCGCTGGCGAGCCCTCCGGGAACTCGCTTTGCCCACCGCAGGTTTATCTGGTCGTGGTTACCCTCAACCGGCCGCAGCGGCCGTTACGGCCTATTAACGATCCGGTGCGTTGAGTGGCAAACGACGATATCGTTAACAACATCCATGAACAGACGGGCGCGTTAACGCAAGATTTAGGTTGTACGCTGCGCAACGCTCCGTCTACGATAATCAGGTTGTAGTAAGGCGGGTGTGGCTATGAGTAAGTCCGGCGGCGGCGATTCGAAGAACACGCTCTACTGTTCCTTCTGTGGCAAGAGCCAGCACGAAGTCCGCAAGCTCATCGCTGGGCCGACGGTCTTCATTTGCGACGAATGCGTCGAGCTCTGCATGGACATCATCCGTGAGGAGCACAAGAGCGCGCTCGTCAAGAGTCTCGACGGTGTTCCGACACCGGCCGACATTTGCGCCGTGCTCGACGACTACGTCATTGGCCAGGAGTACGCCAAGAAGATCCTCTCAGTCGCCGTACACAATCACTACAAGCGCCTGAACCACGACACGAAGAACAACGACGTCGAGATCGCGAAGTCGAACATTCTGCTCCTTGGTCCGACAGGCTGCGGCAAGACGCTTCTCGCCCAGACTCTCGCTCGGATTCTGGATGTGCCGTTCACAATGGCCGACGCGACGACGCTGACTGAGGCTGGCTACGTTGGCGAAGACGTTGAAAACATCATCCTCAAGCTGCTTCAGGCCGCCGACTACAACGTCGAGCGGGCCCAGCGCGGGATCGTCTACATCGACGAAGTCGACAAAATCAGCCGCAAATCCGACAACCCGTCGATCACCCGCGACGTTTCGGGCGAGGGTGTCCAACAGGCGCTGCTCAAGATCATGGAGGGCACCATCGCTTCGGTGCCGCCCCAGGGCGGCCGCAAGCACCCGCAGCAGGAATTCCTGCAGGTCGATACGACGAACATTCTGTTCATCTGCGGGGGCGCATTCTCGGGCCTCGAGAAGATCATCGCCCAGAGGGGGCGCGGCACAGCCATCGGTTTCGGTGCCGATGTCCGTACCGTCAGCGACAAGAAGACGGGCGAGATCCTTCGCGGTGTCGAGCCTGAGGACCTTCTCAAGTTTGGCCTGATCCCGGAATTCGTCGGCCGGCTACCCGTCTTGGCCACGCTCAATGACCTCGACGAAGAGGCGCTGGTTGAAATTCTCTCGAAGCCGAAGAATGCGCTCGTCAAACAATATCAGCGGCTCTTCGACATGGAGAGCGTCAAGCTGACTTTTTCCGATGATGCGCTCAAGGCCATCGCCCGGAAAGCCATCGCCCGTAAGACCGGCGCCCGCGGTTTGCGCTCGATCATGGAGAGCATACTTCTGGAGCCCATGTTCGATCTCCCGTCTCTGGATGCGGTGGTCGAGGTCGTGATCAACTCCGAGGTGGTCGAGGGGCGGGCCCAGCCGCTGCATATCTACGCGGATCGGCGTGAAGAAGCCGGTACCAGCGCCTGAATCCCGCAGGAAGCGGGCCGACGTTCTTGAATCCGGTGGCACGAGTGGCCACCTAGGAAATGCCGAGTTTCCGGCAGTTTTTGGTAAGGAAGCGGTCCCCGCTGGCCGCCGGTGAGTGCAATGACTGAGAACGCCACCCTCTATCCCGTCCTTCCGCTGCGCGACATCGTGGTGTTTCCCCACATGATCGTCCCGTTGTTCGTCGGCCGCGACAAATCGGTCCGCGCGCTTGAGGACGTCATGAAGGAAGACAAGCAGATCCTGCTCGTTGCCCAAAAAGATGCTGCGGTGGATGACCCGGCGCCGGATGACATTCACACGGTCGGCACGATTGGCGCGGTGCTTCAGCTCCTCAAACTTCCTGACGGTACCGTCAAGGTGCTTGTCGAGGGCGGTAGCCGCGCACGCATCCAGAAATTTGCCGAGAACACCGAGTTCTTCCAGGCCTATGCCGAGGCGATCGAGGATCCCGAGGCGGATTCGCGCGAGCTTCAGGCTTTGGCGCGCTCGGTCGTCACGCAGTTCGAGCAGTACGTAAAACTCAACAAGAAGATTCCGGCCGAAGTCCTTGTTTCCCTGAACCAGATCGAAGACCCCTCGAAGCTGGCCGACACCGTTGCGTCGCACATGGCATTGCGCGTGTCCGAAAAGCAGGAATTGCTTGAAACGGTAAGCACCTCCGAGCGCCTTGAACGCGTCTATTCGTTCATGGAGAACGAAATCGGCGTCCTGCAGGTGGAGAAGAAGATCCGCAGCCGCGTCAAGCGCCAGATGGAGAAGACGCAGCGCGAGTACTATCTCAACGAACAGCTCAAGGCGATCCAGAAGGAACTCGGCGACACCGATGACAGCCGGGAAGAGCTGCACGAACTCGAAGAGCGGATTCGCAAGACGAAACTGAGCAAGGAAGCCAGCGACAAGGCGCTCGCCGAGCTCAAGAAACTCCGCAGCATGAGCCCGATGTCGGCCGAGGCGACGGTCGTTCGCAACTACCTCGACTGGCTCCTGAGCATTCCGTGGAAGAAGCGCAGCCGGATCAAAGGCGACATCAAGTTCGCAGCAAAGACCCTCGACCGCGATCACTACGGTCTCGAAAAGGTTAAGGAACGCATCCTCGAATATCTCGCGGTTCAGCAGCGGATGAAGAAGATGCGCGGCCCCATTTTGTGCCTGGTAGGCCCGCCGGGCGTAGGCAAGACGTCTCTCGGGCGCTCGATTGCGACGGCCACCGGCCGCAAATTCGTGCGCATTTCACTGGGCGGCGTGCGCGACGAGGCTGAGATCCGCGGCCACCGCCGAACCTACATTGGCTCAATGCCCGGCAAGATCATCCAGTCAATGAAGAAGGCCGGTACCTCCAACCCAATCTTCATGCTCGACGAAGTGGACAAGCTTGGTGCCGACTTCCGCGGCGACCCGTCGTCGGCGTTGCTTGAGGTTCTGGACCCTGAACAGAACTTCTCGTTCAACGACCACTACCTTGAGGTCGACTACGACCTGTCGGACGTGATGTTCGTTGCGACGGCGAATACGTTGCGGATTCCTGCCGCTCTCGTCGATCGCATGGAGGTCATTCGGCTATCCGGCTACACCGAGGACGAAAAGGTCGAAATCGCGAAGCGCCACCTGATTGCCAAGCAGATAGAAGCGCATGGTCTGAAGAAGAAGGAGTGGTCGATTAGCGAAGACGCGCTCCGGGACCTCATCCGCTACTACACCCGCGAAGCTGGCGTTCGGAATCTCGAACGCGAACTTGCCAACCTGACCCGCAAGGCGACCAAGGAAATCGTCCAGACGGGCAAGGATAAGATCACGGTCACCCGGCGCAATCTGGAGAAGTACGCCGGCGTCAAGCGCTTCCGCTTCGGTGAAGTCGAGGAAGAGCATCAGATCGGTGTCACGACCGGTCTCGCGTGGACCGAAGTCGGCGGCGAACTACTGAGTGTCGAAGCGCTCCTGGTGCCAGGCAAGGGAAACATCAAATACACCGGCAAACTTGGCGATGTGATGCAGGAATCGATCCAGGCGGCCTGGAGCTATGTCCGTGCCCGAGCAACCGATTTCGGCATAAAGCCGACTGTCTTCGACAAGAGGGACATCCACGTTCACGTTCCTGAAGGAGCAACGCCAAAGGACGGTCCGTCCGCCGGTGTCGCGATGGTGACCTCGATCGTGTCGGCGCTCACGCAGATCCCGATCCGCAAGGACATCGCCATGACGGGCGAAATCAGCCTCCGCGGGCGCGTTCTGCCGATTGGCGGCCTGAAGGAAAAACTGCTTGCAGCGCTGCGCGGTGGGCTCAGTACCGTTCTCATCCCCGACGAGAATGTGAAAGATTTGGCGGATATCCCGGACAATGTGAAAAGGGGCTTGGAGATCATCCCGGTCAAGCACGTGGACGAGGTTCTGAAGAACGCCCTGACGATCCAACCGGTGCCCATTGAATGGGACGAAGAGCAGGAAACCGTGGCGAAGGTGGCCGAACAGGATGCCGCCGCCAAGCGCGAAGGTGTCATAACCCACTAGGTTTCTCCCGCGTTACGGGAATTCGGGCCGGAAAACCGCGAAAAAGCTGGGGATAGGTGCGTTTTTCTCTTTGACGGCGGGAGAGCGTGCGTCCTACAGTTCGTGGGTCCGATGCACTTCAACCACAATATTTGCTATTAACTTTCCACAACTGCTCTTGTCCTAGAGAGGGGGCCCTACCG
>JAYQVF010000097.1:0-11586 GCA_038148335.1 Alphaproteobacteria bacterium
GGCTGAGGTACCGGACCTGAAGGGGTGCGATGTTGCGGTCCGCACCTTCGAGTACGGCGCGACGCACGACGAGACTGGCCGGGCAACCCATTCGGTGACTTTCCGCGGCGGCGACCAGCCGGGCTTGCTTGCCCGTCTGACGGAGGTTCTGCTCGACTTCGGCGCCAACATCGTCCGTCTCAATGCGGAGCGGATTCCGGGGACCGACGGTAACGCCTACGTCACTGCCTGCGATATCGCGGTGGCCCAGGAACGGGCTCACGCCTGCCTGGCGGCGCTCGCCAACACGGCAGGCCAGCTGCAGCTGACGTGCGACTGGAGACAGCTCTAGCCGACGGCCTGGATGACCGGCTCCATCTTGCACAGTTCGTCCATCGGAATATGGCAGGCGATCCGGTGTCCATCGCCCGTCTCGATCTCCGCCGGCACTTCCGTTTCGCAGATCGCCCCGATCTTCCGCGGACACCTGGTGTGGAATGGGCATCCGGAGGGGGGATTGGTTGTGCTCGGCGGACTGCCCTCGAGGACAATGCGCTTCTTCTCATAACGCGTATCGGCGATCGGCACTGCCGACAGAAGTGCCTCGGTATAGGGGTGATAGGGCGGAGAGAACACGTCCTTGGTCTTGCCCGTCTCACGAGTCAAACGCGCGATCCGTAATTGCGCGTGAACTGCCATAAATCCCCGGAATACTGGGGATTGTCGCTACTTTGATGTGGCCACGTAGACGCCGTCCCAGTCGTGCGGCGGCGGAGATTTCCGGTAGCTGGCGATGCGCTCGGCATACAGGTCGTATAGGGGATTCATGCTGCCGAGGCCGTGTTTCTCGCCGCTGGTTTGCTCTGCCAGCGCGCGGCATTCCGCGATGAGCGCCCCGGCGTCATCCCACCGCTGAGCGCGGTAGGCGGCGATCATTGCCTCGTGCTTGCGTTCGAGCGCCTGGAAAGCGGGTGACTCCTTTTCCGTCGGGCCGCCCCGCAAACCGTAGATGAGGACCGGCTCCGTCTTTCCCTTGACGGCAATGAGATCGAGCTCGAGCGAGGCGTATTGCGGTGCCTCGCGTCGCGTCTCCTGTCCGATGACGACGCCCATGCCGTAGTTCTTGGACTGCCCTTCCAGTCGCGACGCCAAGTTCACGGCATCGCCGAGGACGGAATAGTCGAAACGTTTGTCCGATCCCATGTTGCCGACGCAGCATTCGCCGGAGTTGAGGCCGATGCCGATGTTGATCGGATAGTGGGGCCGGTTGTCGCGCTCGGCTTCCTGCTTGAGGGTGTCGTTGAGTCCATGTAGCGCATCGAACATGGCCAGCGCCGAGTCGCAGGCATGAGCCGCGTGTTTCGGGTCGTCGAGCGGCGCATTCCAGAACGCCATGATGCAGTCGCCCATGTACTTGTCGATCGTGCCCCGGCGGTCGAGGATCATGTTTGTCATCGGCGTCAGGAACCGGTTGATCAATCGTGTCAGCCCCTGCGGATCGGTCTTGAACTGCTCCGAGATCGTCGTGAAGCCGCGGATGTCGCAGAACAGCAAGGTCATGTCGCGCATCTCGCCGCCCAACACCAGGCGCTCCGGCTCGTCGGCAAGCTGCTCGACGAGCGCCGGCGACAGGTATTGGCTGAAGGCGCCGCGCACCTGCCGCCTTTCGGCTTCCGTCCTCAGGAAGTTGAGCAGCGAGCTCGACATGTAGACCAGCAGGACAACGGCCGACGCATAGATCGGATCGAGCAGCCAGAGTTGCTCGCGGTAGAGGTACCAGGAAAATCCGAGGGCGATGGCGATGCCGCCCGCCCCGATCACCGCGCTCCAAAGCGCGCCCAGTCGCGGCAGAACGACGACAAGCAGCAGCCCGAGCAGGACCATGTAGATGTACTCGGCGCCATCGGCCCAATCCGGGCGCTCGAGGAAATGGTTGAGCAGGATTTGTTCGACGGCCTGAACGTGAACCTCCACGCCCGGCGCGGCAGGGTCGAGGGGCGTCGCGCGAATGTCGAACAGGCCGGCGGCGGAAGTGCCGACGAAGACGATCTGCCCCTCAAGTTGCGCGGGATCGAAGTCGGCGCTGAATATCTTCCAGGCCGGAATGCGGCGCTCAGGCACGCGGTCGGTGAAGTGAACCCACATGCGGCCCTGCGGTCCGACCGGAATTTCGAAACGCCCGACCTTCACGTTGTTGAGGCCGGTCTGGACGCCGCCGTAGGCGGCTTCCCCGCTGGCGCCGCTCGTCTTGACGATATAGGTGCGCGCGCCCTGAATAACCCGGATGGTTTCGGCGGCAAGCGACGGATAAGGCGTGTCCTGGCCTTCCAGGCGCAGGAAAAGCGGGACGCGCCGCACGATTCCGTCGCGCTCGGGCACCAGGTTGAAACTGCCATTGCCGGAGGCGAATTCCGTCAGGGCTTCAAGATTTTCGACCGCGCCGGTGAAGCCGAATAGGTGATTGACCGGGTTGTCGCCGCCATAGGCGAATGACGCCTTGTTGACCGGAATGCGTGGCAGGTTCCGGTCGCCGGTGAGGACAAAGCCGGTAATGACGGGCGCCTGAGAGATCACTTCTGCGAGGACGGTGTCGTGGTCGGGCAACTCGTCGATGTTCGCCTTGAGCGCCTCGACCTCGCGGGTGAGCGGCCACAGGTTGACGATGTACTGCGGCGAGGTACGGTCGGGTTCGGCAAAGACAATGTCGAACACGATCGCCGCGGCGCCGGCGTTCGTCAGTTCCGCAATGAGTTGCGCGACGTATGTCCTGGGCCAAGGCCATTGCCCGATCCGCTCAAGCGATTCGTCGTCCAGATCGACGTATTTGACAGGCACCGGCTCGTACACCCGCGGCGCAAGCCTCTGGTAAACGTCGAATACCTTCATGCGGTACTCTTCGACTTGCGGAACGGTGGCGCGCACGATGACCGCGGCCGCGATCATCGCGAGCGGAACGAGGATATGGTGGGCGCGCCGTAGCCGTTTGAGCATGCGAAAGTCGAGAAAGCCGGTTTGCCGCATAGTACGCCCTATCGCCGGCGCACTCTAGGTGTCGGAAAACTCGCGCCAGATACCGTCCATGCCTTCGTGATGGCGGGCGAAGATCGCAACCAGGCTGGGGTCGAAGTGGCCGCGCGCGTCGATCCGCTCGTCGCCGTTGATGATGATGTCGACGGCCTTTTCGTGGCTATAGGCGGGCTTGTAGGAACGTTTGGCCCGCAGGGCGTCGTAGGTGTCGGCGATCGCGACGATCCGCGCCGAAATCGGAATCTCCTCGCCCTTTACTCCATGCGGATAGCCCGAACCGTCCCACTTTTCATGGTGGAAGAGGGCAATCTCGGCGGCCAGCTTCATGCGGTGCGAGTGCGACAGGATCTGGAAGCCGTAGATCGGGTGACGATCCATCTGCGCCCGCTCTTCCGGCGTCAGCTCGCCGCCCTTGTTGAGGATCGCCTGATCGACGCTGAGCTTGCCGACGTCATGGAGCTGCGCCGAGTAGCGAATCTCGTCGCAGAACTCCTTTGCCATGCCCAGCTTCTGGGAAAGGAAGAAGGCGTACTCGTTCACCCGCACGATGTGGTTGCCGGTCCCTTCGTCGTGAATCTCCGCAGCGCGGGCCAGTAGGCTGATCGACAGCTTGAAGGCATCTTCCGTTTCGGCTTGGAGCTGCGAAATGCGCTCGCGCTGACGCGCCAGCGCCCGGTTGCGTTGGCGCAATTTGGCGTTCTTCTCTTCGATCCTTTCGAGATTGTCGGTTCGTTCGACGTAGCCCGAGATGACCGCAGCGACCTCCAGCAACTGGTCGACGACATCAGTGGAGAAGGCGCGGCTCGCCGCTTCAGCGCCATGGCGGGGCAGCATCAGTTCGACGATCGCGACGACCCGGTCCTGGAACGTCTTGACCGGGAAACACACCAGCGACCCGACGTCGAGGCCCGGTGCCTCGAGCGCCGCATTGAACCCATAGGGTCTGGCGTCGGGCACGCGATCGACGTCCTCCAGCATGACGGTCTCGCCCGACCCTGCAACGTAGCCGGCGATGGTTGCGGCGTTGAGTGGGATCACGTCGGCGGGCAGCGTCCGGGAGCCCGCGAGATCGCTCTGGCGCGCAACGGGAACCAGGACGCGCTCGCGCCCCCGTCGGCGGACGATGTAGGCCGTTCCGGCGCGCGCACCGGTCACCTCGCGGCACTTGCCGAGAAAGCGGTCGAGAAGGTGGGTCACGCTGCGCGGCGCGTCTTTCTCGACGAATTCCAGGAATTCGAGGACAAGGCTCATTGATCTAGCATCGGTTCTACTGCCGCACCGCACACTCTTACGGGATCCTGCGACAACATGAGGGGCGGCGAATCGCAGTTCAAGTGTCGGGTTTTATGGTTAAGAAGTCGTTAACGGCAGAATTCCAGCATAGGGCGCGACAATTCGGTCAGATGCATTGACCTGGGGTAAGGGGTGTCGGCCTCATTTGCTTGGTGACCTGCCAGGATATGTCTATGGTTTTGTCGGACAAGACGTATGGCACCCTTGGTGGGGTGCGCGATCAAAACCAAAATGGGAGGTCTGACCATGAAAGCGAAAGCGTTATTGGCAGCAGGGATGTTTGCGCTGGCGACCGTCGGCGTCGGTGGCACGGCGGGGGCGGCAACGCTCGACGACGTTCGCGCGTCGGGGATGCTGAAGTGCGGCATCAACACCGGCTTGCCGGGATTCGCCTATACCGATGATGCCGGCAACTGGGCCGGATTCGACGTGGCATTCTGCCGGGCGGTCGCCGCGGCCGTTCTGGGCGATGGCACCAAAGTCCAGTTCGTCAACCTGACCGGCGCCAATCGGTTCCCGGCGCTGGCCTCGGGCGAAATCGACCTGTTGTCGCGCAACACGACATGGACGTTCTCGCGCGACGTCGACCTCGGGTTTACCTTTGTCGGCGTGAACTACTACGACGGCCAGGGGTTCATCGGCCGCAAGGCTCTCGGTGTGAAGAGTGCCAGGGAGCTCGACGGGGCGTCGGTGTGCATCCAGACCGGCACCACCACCGAACTCAACCTTGCGGACTTCTTCCGTGTGAACAACATCAAGTACGAGCCGGTGCCGATCGAAACCAACGAAGAGGCGCGAGTCGCCTACTTGGCCGAGCGCTGCGACGTCTACACGACAGACGCTTCCGGCCTGGCGGCGACGAAGACCACGTTCGACAACCCCAACGACCACATGGTGTTTCCCGAGATCATCTCGAAGGAGCCCCTGGGGCCTCTGGTTCGCCAGGGCGATGACCAGTGGGCCGATGTGGCGCGTTGGACGCTCAACGTGCTGATCAACGCCGAAGAGTACGGCGTGACCCAGGGCAATGTCGCTCAGATGGCCAGCGGATCCGACAACCCGGAAGTCAACCGCATGCTTGGGTCCGAAGGCTCGCTCGGCGAGATGCTCGGCCTGCAGAAGGACTGGGCGGTGAACGTGATCAAGGCCGTCGGCAACTACGGCGAGATCTTCGATCGCTATCTCGGACCGAACACCGCGCTGGGCCTCGAGCGCGGTCAGAATGCCCTCTACCGGAACGGCGGTCTCCTCTACGCGCCGCCGATGCGCTAGCAGCGGATTGAGCCCCCGCTGCGACCCAGCGGCGGGGGCTTCCGTTCCTGGCCTATTCTGACGCCGGTTCCGCATGTCGTCGGCAACTGACGCTTCCGGTTTCCAGGTGCATCGCATCTGGAGCGACGAGCGTGCGCGCAGCGCGCTCTTTCAACTGCTCGTCGTCGTGGGCTTGGCGCTGTTCGTGGCGTTCATCGCTTCCAACACCATCGCCAACCTGCAGGCGAGGGGGCTTGAGCCGGGCTTCGGCTTCCTGTCCGACCCGGCCTTCTTTGACATCAACCAAAAGCTGATCGACTACACGTCGCAATCGACGTTCGGCCGCGCGTTGATCGTCGGCCTGCTGAATACGCTGCTCGTATCGGCGCTCGGGATCATCGCCGCGACGGTGTTCGGGTTTGTGGCGGGCGTGCTGCGTCTGTCGAACAACTGGCTCGTGAGCCGGATGATCACGATCTACGTCGAGTTCACCCGCAACGTGCCGGTGCTTCTTCAGATCATCTTCTGGTGGTCGATCCTTACGGCGTTGCCGCGGGTGCGGGACAGCCTGTCGCTCGGCGATACCGTATTCCTGAACAATCGCGGCGTGCGGATGCCGGCGCCGATCCTGGAGGACGGGTTCGTTTGGGTATTCGTGGCCTTTGTCCTGGGTGTGGTTGCCGCTGTTGTGGTCAGCCGCTGGGCGCGCAAGCGCCAGATGGCGACGGGTCAGCAGTTTCCGAGCTTCTGGGTTGGTCTCGGTCTGATCGTCGTTCCTGTTCTGGTGATCTACTTCGCCAGCGGCCAGCCGCTCGACTGGGACGTGCCCGAGCGCACGCGGTTCAATTTCCAGGGCGGGTTCAATGTGACGCCCGAACTGGTTGCCCTTTGGTGGGCTCTCTCGACCTACACCGGCGCGTTTATCTCGGAGATCGTGCGAGCCGGCATCCTGTCGGTCAGCAAAGGACAGACCGAGGCCGCACTCGCCCTTGGCCTGCGACCCGGTCTGACGATGCGCAAGATCATCATTCCGCAAGCGTTGCGGGTGATCATTCCGCCGCTGACCAGCCAATACCTGAATCTGACCAAGAACTCGTCGCTCGCAATCGCGATCGGCTATCAGGATTTCGTCTCGATCGGCAATACGACTCTCAACCAAAGCGGCCAGGCGATCGAGGTCGTTGGCTTGTGGATGGTGGTCTATCTCAGCCTCAGTCTGGGAACATCCGCCTTCATGAACTGGTACAACAAGTACATCGCGCTGGTTGAACGATGAGCGTCGAACCCTTCTTCCGTCAGCCCGGCGACATGCTCGCCGAGCGGCCGCCGCCCGCATCGTCGAGCGGCGTCGTCGGCTGGATGCGCGCGAACCTGTTCTCGGGCTGGGGGAACACCATCCTGACCCTCCTCGGCCTCTACGTGCTTTGGATTCTGATACCGCCGATTGTCGATTGGGCCTTCATCGATGCCGACTTCGCCGGCAACGATAGGTTCGCCTGCACCAGCACCGGTGCATGTTGGGCCTGGCTCGATCAGCGCATTGGCCAGTTTCTCTATGGGTTCTACCCGGACGACCAGATCTGGCGCGTCAACCTTGCCCTCCTCCTGCTGGTCCCGGCGCTGGCGCCGATTCTCTTCGACAAGATGCCCGGCGGACGACAGCTACGCTGGTTCTCGCTTGCCTATCCGGTCGTCGCGACGCTTCTCCTGATCGGCGGCTTCGGTCTCGAGGAAGTTCCCACCGACAAATTCGGCGGCTTCATGCTGAACGTCACCGTTGGCCTGGCCGGCATCGTCCTGTCGTTGCCGATCGGCGTTCTTCTGGCGCTCGGTCGGCGCTCGCGCATGCCCATCGTGAAGGCCCTGTCGGTCGCCTTCATCGAGGTCTTTAGGGGCGTCCCCCTGATCACTCTCCTGTTTGTTGCGGCAATTCTGCTGCCGATCTTCCTGCCCGAGAGCTTCAGCCTCGATCTCGTCATTCGCGTAATCGTGGTGGTGACCGCATTCGCGTCGGCCTACATGGCGGAGGTCATTCGTGGCGGTCTGCAGGCAATCCCCCGCGGCCAGTACGAGGCGGCGCAGGCTCTGGGTCTCGGCTACTGGAAGATGATGGGGCTGATCGTCCTGCCGCAAGCGCTGAAGATCTCGATTCCGGGAATCGTCAATACCTTCATCGGCCTGTTCAAGGACACCACGCTGGTGATCGTCATCGGCCTGTTCGACGTCCTCAATATCGGACGGACGATGGTTGCCAATCCCGACTGGCTCGGTCTCGCAACGGAGACCCAGGTGTTCATCTCCTTGTTCTTCTTCGTCGTCTGTTTCTCGATGTCGCGCTATTCGATCCACCTCGAGCGTCGTCTCGATACGACAAATCGTTAGGGAGCTTCCCATGTCCACGCCAACCGCGGATACGGCACGGTCCGACACGGACCCAATCATCGAGATCAGCGGCCTCAACAAGTGGTACGGCCCGTTCCATGTCCTGCGCGACATCAATCTCAGCGTTGCGCGTCGCGAGCGGATCGTCATCTGCGGGCCTTCGGGCTCGGGCAAGTCGACGCTGATCCGTTGCATCAATCGTCTGGAGGAGCACCAGGAAGGTTCGATCGTCGTCGACGGAACGGAGCTGAGCCACGATCTGAAGAACATCGATGCCATCCGGCGCGAAGTCGGAATGGTCTTTCAGCAGTTCAATCTGTTTCCCCACCTCACCGTGCTTGAGAACTGCACGCTCGGTCCGATCTGGGTGCGCAAGACGCCGAAGCGGGAGGCCGAGGAGGCGGCGATGGAGTACCTTACGCGCGTCAAGATTCCGGATCAGGCCAACAAGTATCCCGGCCAGTTGTCGGGCGGCCAGCAACAGCGCGTCGCCATCGCCCGCAGCCTGTGCATGCGGCCCAATGTCATGCTGTTCGACGAACCGACCTCGGCGCTCGATCCCGAGATGATCAAGGAAGTACTCGACGTCATGGTCGATCTCGCCCAGACCGGGATGACCATGCTGGTCGTGACCCACGAAATGGGTTTTGCGTCTCAGGTCGCCGATCGGGTCATCTTCATGGACGCCGGCCAGATCGTCGAACAGAACACGCCCGACGAGTTCTTCAACAACCCGCAGTCCGAACGCACCAAGCTGTTTCTCAGTCAGATTCTCAGCCACTGATGTCGCAGGTCGTCGTCCGCGTAATGGGCGATGGCGACGCGGCGGCGGTCATCGGCATCTATCGGGCGGGCATCGAAAGCGGCAACGCTACGTTCGAGTCCCGGGTCCCCGACTGGTCGGCGTGGACGGCGGGGCATATGTCGCATTCCCGTCTGGTGGCGGTGATGGATGGGCAGGTCGTCGGGTGGGCCGCCTTGGCACCGGTGTCGCAGAGGGATGTCTACCGTGGCGTCGCCGAGGTCAGCATCTACGTGGCCCCCGAGGCAGGCGGGAAGGGGATCGGCACGCGGCTGATGGCGGCGCTGATCGAGAGCGCCGAGAAAGAGGGTATCTGGACTCTGCAGGCGTCGATCTTCGATGAGAACCGGGCGAGCCAGCAGCTGCATCGAAAACATGGGTTTCGTGAAATCGGCCGGCGGGAACGCATCGGTCTAATGTCCCACGGCCTCTATGCCGGACGCTGGCGCGACACGATCTTCCTGGAGCGCAGAAGCAAAGAGGTCGGCGTCTAGCGCCGACCCCCGGAGACTACAAAGACGGGCAACCCCGAGAGGGCCGTCCGCGCGTACCTATTTTGCGCTTTCCGCCTTGATGTACGCGAGGAGGTCTTCGATCTCGTCGTCCTTTTTCAGGCCGGCGAAGCTCATCTTCGTCCCTTTGACGAAATCGCGCGGGGCGTGCAGGTACTGCGTCAGCGTCGCCTCATCCCAGGTGAGTCCCGACTCGCTCATCGCCTTCGAATAGCGATAGCCGTCCGCGGCGCCGGCGGCGCGACCGATCACGCCATGGAGATTGGGGCCGACCTTGTGCTTGTCGCTCGCTGCGATCGTGTGGCAGGCCTTGCACTTGTTGAATACCTTGGCGCCGGCTTCGACATCGCCATCCGCCAGTGCCGGGCCGCTCACCGCGCCCAACGACACAGCCATTGCCAAGACCACACTCGTTCGCCGAAACATCCTGTCTCCTCCGAAAATTGCGGGCGAAACATAGAAAACCTGTGCCGCACCGGCAAGGTTGCTGCGGCATGACGATTTCTTGATCCGCGCCGACCGGGCTACAATCCGGCCGCTTTGTGGTTGTGAAGGTTCGAAATGGCGCCCAGCGACGCTTGGCTGGAATCTTGGGAAAGCGGCGGCCGGCAGGTTCTTGCGCCAGCCGGACGCTGGGCCGTGGGGCACCTCGCCGAGGTCGAACGTGAGATTCGGCGACAATCTGCCGCAGTCGCAGCGCCGGTGATCATCGATCTCAGCAAGCTTGAGGCCCTCGATACGGCAGGGGCGTGGACGATCTACCGCACCGCGCGCAATCTCGAGGCCGCCGGCATCGCGGTCGACCTGATCGGCGCCAGCGAAGAGCAGGCGGCGCTGATTGATGTCGTTCGGGCTGCGGAAGCCGAGCCCGAGCCGGACGAGCCCGCAGGCAATTCATTCGTCAACATGGTGGCGCACGTCGGCCAGAGTGCCGTCGAGATCGCCAAGGAGACGGCGGACCTGCTGGGTTTCTTCGGCCTGATCCTCGTTACCGCGGCACGTACCCTCCGTCGCCCGGGCCGTCTTCGTCTCACGTCGCTCTTCTACCACATGGAAGAAGTCGGCCTGAACGCCGTGCCTATCGTCGGACTGATGTCGTTTCTCATCGGCATCGTTCTCGCGTTTCAGGGGGCAAGCCAGCTTCAGCGCTTTGGCGCCGAGGTCTTCGTGGTCAACCTGGTCGCCATATCGGTCCTGCGCGAAATCGGTGTCTTGATGACGGCGATCATCGTCGCGGGGCGATCCGGCAGTGCCTTCACCGCCCAGATCGGATCGATGAAGGTGAACGAGGAAGTCGATGCCATGCAGACCCTCGGCCTCGATCCGATCGAGGTTCTGGTGCTGCCGCGCCTGTTCGCGTTGGCGCTCACATTGCCCTTGCTGGCCTTCTTTGCCGATATCATGGGGCTGGTCGGCGGCGGTCTCATGGCCTGGATCGCGCTCGATATCTCGCCTGCCACCTTCGTCGAGCGCTTGCGGGTCGCAGTCAGCATGTGGTCGTTCTGGGTCGGCATTCTCAAAGCGCCGTTTTTCGCCTTCCTCATCGCGATGATCGGCTGCTACGAGGGTTTCCAGGTAACCGGCAGCGCCACCAGCGTCGGCCAGCGCACCACGCGCGCCGTCGTGGAGGCGATCTTCCTGGTGATCGTGGTCGACGCGATATTCTCCATCTTCTTCCAGATCGTCGGGATCTAGCCATGCAAGGTGAACGCGAAGTCGCCATTCGTATTCGCGGCCTCAGGAACCAGTTTGGCACCCAGGTCATTCACGACAACCTGGACCTTGACGTGTACCGCGGTGAGGTAATCGGCGTCGTCGGCGGTTCGGGAACGGGCAAGTCCGTTCTTCTGCGCACGATCGTCGGTCTCAACCGTCCCGCGGCCGGTTCCATCGAGGTCCTGGGCCGTCCGGTGACCGGCGCGTCCGCGGCCCAGATGCTCGAACTCGAACAGCGCTGGGGCGTGCTCTTCCAGGACGGCGCCTTGTTCAGTTCCCTGACCGTCGAGGAAAATATCGAGGTGCCGCTCAAGGAGCACACCCGAATGAGCCATGAGTTCCGTAAGGAAGTTGCAGCGCTCAAGGTCCGCATGGTCGGTCTGCCGATGACGGCGTGCCACAAGTACCCGTCGCAGTTGTCTGGTGGCATGCGCAAGCGTGCCGGCCTTGCGCGGGCCCTCGCGCTGGATCCCGATATCCTCTTCCTGGACGAGCCGACGGCCGGGCTCGATCCCATCGGTGCCGCGGCCTTCGACCAGCTCATCCGACGGCTGCAGCGTTCGCTCGGACTGACCGTCTTCATGGTGACCCACGATCTGGACAGTCTTCACGCAATTTGCGACC